>DASRXR010001191.1:0-8444 GCA_035687405.1 Polyangiales bacterium | reverse complement strand
GGTCAGCGTGCAGTTTGTTGAGACGCGAGCCGCATCCGCGCCCGCGTTATCGAACCAACGCAGCCCGGGGCCGACGGGCGGCACCTTGTCCAGCGCGCATGCCTTCGACGCAACGTGAAGGCTACGACTCCGAACACGGCGAGCGGCCCAGCCCAGGCCGCTGGGAGGCCGACCCGCTCCCGATGATACTGCAGCCGCTGCTTTTCGTAGCTGCAGCAAGAGCTCCGGTGCCGCTCGCAGCTGCGCCGGCAGCAGCGCTCGCACCACTGTATCCGGCCACAGCCGCAGCACCTGAAGTCGATGAAGCCGGACTGCCCGCCGTGATGGCTCCCGTGACCGTCCCAGTTCCGGCCGTACCGCTCGGTGTTGCGCCACCCTTACCCGCACTCGCGGCGCTGCCTGCATTGCCGCCGGGCGCTGCACCCGCGACGGGTTGTGCCGGCGTGCCTCCACACCGGCGCTGAGTTTCATCGCACGCTTGCGCCGCCTGACACGGAGCCGCACCTTGATCGCAGACGCCGTTTGTACACGCCTCAGTTCCAGTACAGAACATGCCGTCGTCGCAATCAGCGGCCGTCATGCATTCACAAACGTCACCGACGCAGTCTCCGTCGGCATCGGCTTGGTCCGGGTTCGCGGTATGGACACAGTTGTCGTCTTCGTCGCCGATCTGATCGCCGTCTGCATCGGGCAACGGCAATGAGTGCCTGTCGAAAAACTTCCAAGCGTAGTCCGCGATGTCCAACACGTTTTGCTGATACAGAACGTGGCCGCCATCGAGGCTGCAGTACCCGACCTCGGCATCGCCCCCGCACATCCGGTAGATCTCACACTTGTTGTCGCCTTGCGGCGCGACCGCGGCAAACGTATCGGCGGCTTGGCAACCGAGCGTGTTGCTCATGGCTGCGCCGTTCGACAGGCCCGTGGAGTAGACCTTGCCGCGATCGATATTGGCGATGCCAGCGACGTACTGAACGATTGCTTTCATCAGACCGACGTCATCGAGTTTCGCTTCGTACGCAGAACCGAACGCGATGTCGCCATTCCAAGAGTTCATGTACCCGGTCGGCGCGACGACTAGAAAGTTGTTCTTGTCGGAGACCGCCTTGAAGCCCGAGACCGAGAGCTGGCCGGGGCCGTCACTCGAGAAGCCATGCAGATCGAACACGACCGGAACGGGCGTCTTGCCGTCGTACGTCGGTGGAACGTGAACGATGAACGTGCGCATTCGTCCACCGAAATCGATGTTGTGGACCTGGTCGCCAGCCTCGAGTGCTTGGCCGACCTTGCACTTCGCTTGTAGGTTGGACGGATAGAGAGCCGCCAGCGCGACGCAGATCGCGATGAACTTCAGAGGCGATCGCCAGTCAGTTCGCAAGTTCGACACTTCGACATCGTGTTCGCTTCCCCGAAACTCTCGTCCGAGTATCACTCTCTCGCGAAACAAACCACACGGACCGATGCGGTTGGAGTGCTGAGAACGCGCGTGGCCCGCAAGGAATACGCGATGCGCGCCGGCAGAGAACCGTGGTGCGCCACGCGTGTGTGCATCGCCGACATCCAGACACAACTTGGATGACCTTTTAGTCATCTCGCGAGTGCGCGCGCAGTCCGCGTAGAGTGAACAACAGATCGACCGAGGCGCCGCGTGAACGTTCCACTTCTCATCGATGCGCTGGTCCGACAGATGACTGTCTTGCTCGCTCAAGTCGCCACTTCGGGTGGGACTCGCGCTCCGCTTTCTCACATCGCAAACCAAGTGTTCGTCGAGCTGGCCAACGAACTCTCCGCGCAAGGCGTGAGTCGCAAAGTCAGCGCCGATATGTTCGGCATGGCGCTACGCGCGTACGTGCGTAAGGTTCGCCGGCTCAACGACTCGCAAACCGATCAAGGGCGCACGCTGTGGAAAGCCGTTCTCGACTATCTGCAGGACGGCGAACCCAAGACGCGCGATCAGATCCTGACTCGATTCAGTCGCGACGACGAATCGCAAGTTCGCTCGGTCCTGCAAGACCTGACCGATAGTGGGCTCGTCTTCATCAGTGGCGACTCCGCGGCTGCAATCTATCGCGCCACCAGCGACGCCGAGCTTCTGCTGTTGAAACAAGCGAGCTCGGCCGAAGGCCTGACCGAGTTCGTCTGGGTGTTGGCGTATCGTGAAGGTCCGATCACCGTAGCTCGACTCGCGCGCAAACTGCGGATGAGCGAGGAAGACACAGCCGGACTCCTCGAGAAGCTGAGCGCACAGGGCCGCGTTCAAGCGACGACGACGAGTGGCGTCACTGCCTACACCGCAACTGACTTCAGCGTACCGCTCGAAGCTCGGACCGGCTGGGAAGCCGCCGTACTCGATCACTTTCGCGCGGTCGTTCAGACCATCGCGCAGCGCCTCGAGAACAGCTCGCGAATCTCACACCTCGAGGACATCGTCGGCGGAAGCACTTACAGCTTCGACGTCTGGCCAGGCCACCCGTTCGCCGACGAAGTGAAGAGCGTGCTGAAGAATCTTCGCAGTGCGCAAAGCGCGCTTCGCAAGCGCGTCGAAGCGTTCAACGCAACGACGCAGCGACCCGCCGACTACTCGCAAATAGTCGTGTACGTCGGGCAGTGCGTGATGCCGCGTAACGAGACCGATGATGCAGAGGGGAATGACGATGAAAACTAGTGTTGGACTTGGGTGTTTGATGTGGATGGTCGCTTCGGCGAGCTGTTTCCAGACGAAAGACATACCGCCCGCGCCCGGAGGCGAAACGAACTTCCTGCGCGCGTGCGACAAGTCGTGCTCGGATGGGCTCAGCTGTGTCTGTGGTGTTTGCACTCGCAAATGCACCAGCGACAACTCTTGCAACACCTTGGACGCGAACGCAGTGTGTTTGAGCTCGGACGCGATCGGAGATACGCGCATGTGCGAACCCGGCCAGCGGCACGAAGCTGCCGTCTGCGACGCGCGCTGCAGCGCGAATCGCGATTGTCGAAAAGGGCTTAGCTGTCAGGGCGGCCTGTGTCGCGAAGAGCCGCAAGTCTCGGGCGGACCGAACGCAGGAACCGGAGGCGCCGTCGATGCAGGCCCACCTACTCCGACCGGTGATCCTCTCGATCCGAACGCGCCGCTCGTGATGCTGCTCATCGACACATCCGGCTCGCTCTCAGACATGCCGGGTTGCACCTGCGCCAGCCCGACTGACTGCACCAACTGCGAGCCCGATTGTGCCGGAGGCGACCAAAACCGCTGGTTTACGATGCTCGCCGCACTCACTGGAAGTTATGCGGATTTCGGCTGTCAGAGTGTGCCGCGCACGTCGGACAACGGTGCGACCTACGACGAAGGGTACTCGCTCCCGAACTACGTTCTCTCGTCCTCGACGAGCCAACGCGGCGATGGGCTCATCGATGCCTTCGGACCACGCATTCAGTTCGGTCTCTCGACGTTCGACAGTGAGTACACCTACAAGGGAGGAACGGATCTCCTGACGAGAGGCGATTTCGACTTCGCAAAGAGCGAGGATTTCTTCGGCATGTTCTCGTACGCGGGAGGTGACTCAATCACTCCGCGACTCAGACCCGATGGCAGCGAAATCGGGCGTGCTTTCTATCCCGGATGCCAGTTCCCATTCTACGTCGACAGCGGTATTCGGTCGGCGAGCGCAACTGAGGGTGCGTTGGTGCTGCAAAGCGCGAGCGAATCGGCGGGTGTCCGAAGCCAACAGCTGCGTACTCAGCTTCGAAGCGCGCGGCCGTACGGAGGAACGCCGATCGCAGCCGCGCTCGACGACCTCTACTTCTTCTTCACCGAAGATCCTATCGGCACTTCCATCGCGTCCACGCGAAAGCGGCACATCGTGTTGCTCACCGATGGCGCGCCCGATCCCGACTTCCGAGACCTCGGCTGCGCCTGCAGCAGCGCGGACGGGTGTGGAGTCGCGCCGAACCAGCTGAGCTGCCCGTACCCACTCGCGGACGATGCCGCGCGGCACCTGCGTTGTGGATTCGGCGAAACGGATTGCAGCGGACCCGTCACTGCGCTGCACGTCGTGGCACTCGGTGTCTCGGACACCGACGCTCGCGCGAAGCTCGACGCGACGGCCGCTGCGGGCGGCACTGAGCGAGCCCGCTACGCAACCGATCAGCCCGAGCTTCGAACCGCGCTGCGCCAAGTCTTCGAACAGATCCTCGCGCAGTGACACTCAGTTGTTCTGCGAGTACGTCGCTAGGTATGCGCTCGAAGAAGAGCGTTAGTGACGTGCTCGGCGAAACACCGCCAAGCAGGCGTGCTCGCCGACCACTCTGATCGCGTGCTCGGTTCCGACCTGCATGTCCAACAACTCGCCGGCACCGAATCGCTGCTGCGCGTCGTCCAACAACTCACCGTCGAGCACGAACGTCAGCTCGCGCTCGGCGTGCCCGTGAACTGGAATCGACATGCCGACCGGGAGGTACGCGATCACCGTACCGTTCGCTGCGAGCTCCGGGCTCACGAGGACACGCGAGCCGGGAAACCCAGCGGGCCGCCAAGCCGACTCATCCGAGATCCGACGCAAAGCGCTGCGTGCACTCTCGACGTTCACTTCGAACGCACGCGCCACGTCGCCCGCAAACAAGCTGTACCGCTCGGACCCGGAGAGCGCTTCGAGCAAGCGCCGACGAATCTGCGGATCAGGAGCAGAGGCAGGTGCGCTGTCTGCCTCGGTAGCGATCGGAATATCTTGCTGCTTGCGGCCGGCCATCGACTCGATACTCCTCAGCGCAGCGCCCGTTCGAGCTTGATGAGCCCGCGCGCCACGCGCGAGCGAACCGTGCCCTCAGCAACACCCGTCTGCGCCGAGATCTCCGGCGCAGTGAGACCAGCCACGTACATCAACTCGAGCGCTGCTCGCAACGGCGATTCGAGTTTCCCGAGCGCATCGCGCGTCGCCAACGCGAGCTCTGCGGCTGGAGGCGCCGCTACGAGCTCATGCGCCGCCAGCTGGAGCAGCGACTGGGCGTGCCGCTCACGGCTGCGGCGAGCCAAGCGGTCGGCTGCGCGCGAGCGCGTCCGCACCAGCAGCCATGTCTTCACGCTGGCGCGGTTCGGGTCGTAGTCGCGCACGCTTTGCCACGCTTCCAAGAACACGTCGTGCAGCAGGTCGTCGGCATCGCCGCCCGACCCGAGGATGCGGCGAGCGACGCCGAGCACAGGGCCGGCGTGCCGGTCGTAGAGCTCGGCGAACGCCTCGACGTGCCCCGTCTGTGCACGCGCGATCAAGTCGGCATCGCTCACCTCCGGCGCAATTTCCGCGGGATGCGCGGCGCTGATCGCGCGGGTCGAGCTGGCCATGAGCGACGTCGAGGACGACACTCGCGGAATCTAGCAGGCTGCAACGAATCCGCTGCGCGCTCCTTCAGCCACGGTTTGTCTCGAAAAGACGTTCTGCCAGGGCGCACGGCATTCGCAGCGGGTTTCGTGGCCGCGCGCGGCTGCTGGGGGCGCGGCACCCCAGCGACTGCGACTGCCGTTGCCGGCGTCGCGCACGAGCGACCGATGTTCGAGCGATCTGGAGTGCCACGCGCCGGGCCGCATGACCCACGCGCGCTGCGACCTACGCGCATGCGGCATATCGATTGCACCGCTGCGGGCAGGCGAAGGGAAAACCATGAGCTCCACTGCACCATCGAATCGCGGGAACGGGCACAACGGCCGATTCAAGGGCGTGATCAATCTCGACATTCGTCAATCCAAGCCGAGTTGGGACGAGTTCCTCGCGAAGAAGGCGCCGCAAGGCGCACCGAATGTGCTCGTCGTTTTGTACGACGACACGGGGCTTGCTGCGTGGTCGCCGTTCGGCGGGCGGATCCAAATGCCGACGCTGCAACGGCTCGCCGACACGGGTTTGATCTACTCGCAATGGCACACGACGGCATTGTGTGCGCCGACGCGTTCCTGCTTTCTGACGGGACGCAATCATCACCAAAACGGATTTGCTTCGATCACAGAAATGGCGACTGGTTTTCCCGGCGCCAACTCGCACATCCCTGCAGCGTGCGCTCCGATGGCTGGCATCTTGCGCGAAGCAGGCTGGAGCACATTCTGGGTCGGCAAAAATCACAACGTGCCTGTCGACGAGTGGACCATGGGCGCTTCGAAGAAACGCTGGCCGCTCGCGATGGGCTACGATCGATTCTACGGTTTCATCGGCGGTGAGACGAACCAGTGGTACCCCGATCTTGCGGAGGACAACCACTTCGTCCAACAACCCTACGCACCGGAGGAGGGCTATCACCTCTCCAAAGATCTGGCAGACAAAGCCCTTCTGTTCATTCGCGACTCCAAACAAACCGAACCGGAGAAGCCCTGGTACCTATGGTTCTGTCCCGGCGCCAATCACGCGCCGCACCACGCACCGCCGGAGTACATCGAGCGCTATAAGGGCATGTTCGACGATGGCTACGAGGCCTATCGGCTCTGGGTCCTGTCGCGGATGATCGACAAGGGAATCATGCCGGCAGGTACCGAGCTGACGCCGCTCAATCCAATGCGCGAAGGCACGGTCACCCCCGAGGACATGGTCCGACCTTGGACGAGTCTCTCGGATGACGAAAAGCGGCTGTTCAGCCGCATGGCCGAGGTCTACGCCGCAGTGTCGGAGTACGCCGATGCGCAGGTCGGAAGGATCGTCGACTACCTCGAACAGTCAGGTCAGCTCGACAACACACTCGTCATCTACTGCGCCGACAACGGGGCCTCCGGGGAAGGCTCACCCAATGGCTCCGTGAACGAAGGCAAATTTGCGAACGCGTATCCGGACGACATCGCGCAAAACCTCGCCATGCTCGAAAAGCTGGGTTCACCCGATACTTACAATCATTATCCCACCGGTTGGGCCGCTGCGTTCTCGACGCCGTTCCGGATGTTCAAGCGATATTCCTATCAGGGTGGCGTAGCCGATCCACTGGTGATCTCGTGGCCGAAGGGCATCGCAGCGCGGGGAGAGATTCGCCACCAATACCATCACTGCACGGACATCGTGCCGACGATCCTCGATTGTTGCGGCGTCGAGATGCCGCAAGTCGTCGACGGTGTTCAACAGGTGCCGTTGCCCGGCGTATCCATGCGTTATTCGTTCGATGCGCCGGACGCGCCGAATCGCAAGGACACTCAGTACTACGAAATGCTCGGTACGCGCGGGATTTGGCACAAAGGCTGGAAGGCGGTCACCGAGCATGGGCCGCTCACCGGTATCGGCAACTTCGACAAAGATCGCTGGCAGCTATTCCACACGGATGTCGACCGCGCGGAGGCGCACGATCTCGCGGACCAGGAGCCGGAGCGAGTCAAAGCGATGATCGCGTTGTGGATGGCCGAAGCAAAGAAGTACGACGTTCTTCCGCTCAACGACTACGGCATCATGGATATCATGAAGGTGGAGTTCAAACCGCCGGTGCCGAAAGGCGGTCAGTTCATCTACTACCCGGGCACGAGCGAGATTCCAGAACGTTCCGCTGCCAATACGCACGGCGTCTCGTTCAAGGTTCTGGCGGAGGTGAAGCTCACGAACGCGAGCGAAGGTGTCATCTTCGCCCATGGCTCTCGGTTCGGAGGCCACGCGCTCTACATCAAGAATCACAGACTGCACTACGTCTACAACTTCCTCGGTATCCCGCCGGAACAACGCTTGGTCGGCGATCTACCGCGGTCGGGCACACATATCGTCGGCGTCGAGTTCGTCAAGAAACGCCTGGGCAAATACAACGAGTCGTTCGGCCTGGCAAAAATGCACGTCGACGATCAGGTCGTCGCACAAATGGAGTTGCGAACCATGTCCGGCCACTTCGCCATCACGGGCGAAGGACTGTGCATCGGTTTCGACTCGGGCGATTCAGTCACGAGTGACTATCACCCCCAGTTCGAGTTTGCCGGGGGTGAGATCGTCAAGGTCGTCTTCGACGTTCGCGACGACGTCTACATCGACGTCGAGACACATCTCGCCGCCGCGATGGCACGCGACTAGTGCACTGATCATCGCCGACCTTCTGCCCGTCGCCGCTCGGTCAGACTCTCGCCTCCAAAACCATGTTGAACGGCGTCTCGGTCGCTCTACGCAGTCGGCTGAATCCGCCGGTCTGCACGACTTCGCGCAGCCGCCGTTCGCCCGCCTGCGCACCGAGCGCAGGACCGCCAAATGCCAGCGAGTGCGGCACACACAACATCGTCGACGCCGAGTAGTACACGCGCCCAACCGGGTTGTGATTGTGCTCGCACTGATCGCCCGCCATCGGTTCCACGATCATCCAAGTGCCCTCAGCCGCGATCGTCCTCCGCGCATGTCTCGCCGCTTCGGTTGGATCTTCCATGTCATGCAAACAGTCGAAGTGCGCGATCAAGTCATAGTCGCGACCGGCATAGTCGGTGCTCTTGGCGACCGCGAACTGGACTCGCTCGCCCAACCCCGCGTCGTCCGCGCGCTTTT
>DASRXR010001190.1:0-8266 GCA_035687405.1 Polyangiales bacterium | reverse complement strand
CGTCAGCTCGATTCGAACGATCGTCACGGGCGCCTCACCCTGCCCGCAGTCGGTGAAAGAAAAAGTCATCGAGTACTTCGGCGACCACTGCCTCACCGAGAGTTACGGCTCGACCGAAGTTGGCCTCGTCTCGCGCATGCTGCCCGAAGACCACCTGCTCAAACCCGGCTCGTGCGGACGGGTCTACGACCACGTTCAGGTTCGCATCGTCGACGCGCATGGCCGGGATCTGCCGCACGGCGAGACCGGCGAGATCACGGTCAAGACGCCGGGCATGATCGAGCGCTACTTGAACGAAGGCGCCCCGCGCGAGCTCGCGGGCGGCTTCTTTGCGACGGGCGACGTCGGCCGGCTCGACGAAGACGGCTACCTCTACATCCTCGATCGCAAGAAAGACATGATCATCGCCGGCGGCGTGAACATCTATCCCGCCGAGATCGAGAACAGCTTGCGCCGGCATCCGGCGGTGCTCGACGCGGCCGTGTTCGGCATCCCGCATCCGGAGCTCGGCGAGCAAGTCAAAGCCGTCGTCGAATGTGTGGACGGTCAGAGCGTGAGCGAAGCCGATTTGCTCACCTTCGTCGCGGCGGAGCTCGCGACCTACAAGCGGCCACGCGCGATCGAGTTCGTGGCTGAGATTCCGCGCAACGCGGCGGGTAAGCCACTCAAAGCACAACTGCGAGCACCTCACTGGGCCGGGACCGGCAAGGTGATCTGAGTCAGAGGGTTCGGAGGACGACGATGGATCTGGAGCTGAAGAACAAGGTCGCGCTCGTAACGGGGGCTGGACGTGGAGTCGGTCGGGGTATCTGTCTGCGACTTGCGGCCGAAGGTGCAAAGGTCGTCGTGAACGACCTCCACGACCGCCGCGCCGAGCGTGTCGCGGTCGAGATTCGCGAAGCCGGCGGAACGGCACTGCCGGTCGCGGCAAACATCTGCGACCTCGCTCAGGTGCGCGCGATGGTCGTCCAGGCAGCCGAGACGCTCGGTCCGATCGACATTCTCGTGAACAACGCCGGCATCCCTGGAACGTTGCCGGGCGAAGAAGCACCCAAGGGTGGTTGGGAAGACTTCCACACCACCGACCCGGCGAGCTGGAACCGGATGATCGACCTGAACATCTACGGCACGATGAACTGCACCCACAGCGTCCTGCCCGGCATGGTGGAGCGGCGTTGGGGCAAAGTGATCAGCGTGATGTCGGAAGCCGGCCGGCTCGGCGAAGCCAAGCTCGCGGCGTATTCGGCGGCGAAGGCGGGCATGCTGGGCTTTTCGAAGGCAGTTGCACGCGAGGTCGGCAAACACTGCATCAACGTGAACGTAGTCGCGCTCGGCGCCGTGGATTCGAAGGAGATGCCGTTCGAGCAGCTCGAGCCACACGTCCAAGAGCGGATGGGCAAGCTGTTCAAGAGCTACCCGATCGGCAAAGGCCTCCAGCGCCTCTCCCGTGCAAGCGACGTCGCGGACGCGATCGCATTTCTGGCGTCCGATCGCGCGCAGTACATCACGGGGCAAGTTCTTGGCCTCAGTGGCGGTTTTGCAATGCCTGGCTGAAAGAGGACCCTCATGACCGACACACCCACGCCGACCGACATCTTGCGCAGCGAAACTCGCGAGCAGGTTCTGCTGCTGACGCTGAATCGCCCCGAAGCGAAGAACGCGTTCAACGCGGCGCTGAGCCAAGCGCTCTCGGACGCGCTCGATCGCTTCGAAGCGGATCCCGCGCTCCGCGTGTGTGTTCTGACCGGCGCTGGCGGCAGTTTTTCGGCCGGTATGGATCTGAAGGCACTGCTCAAAGGCGAATCGTCGTCGACCGAGAAGCGCGGCGGCTTCGGCATCATGTCTCGTCCGCCCAACAAGCCGATCATCGCGGCGGTCGAGGGCTACGCCGTCGCGGGCGGCATGGAGCTCGCGTTGTGCTGCGACCTGATCGTCGCGACCGACACCTCGAAGTTCGGAATTCCGGAGGTGCGGCGCGGCTTAGTCGCCGTCGGTGGCGCGCTTTTTCGCCTGCCGAAGCGCATCCCCTACCACGTCGTGATGGAGCTCGCGCTGACGGGCGAGCTAGTCAGCGCCGAACGCTGCCAACAGCTGGGGCTCGTGAGTCGGGTCGTGCCGCCCGGAGCTGCCGTCGCCGCCGCGATCGAGCTCGCGCAGCGCATCGTGCGGAACGGTCCGCTCGCCGTGGCTGCGACGAAGCAGATTCTGCAGCGCTCGCTGGAGTGGACCGAGGAAGAGGCCTGGAAAGAGCAGCACAAGCTCGCGCGTCCGGCGCTGCGTTCGAAAGATGCGGCAGAAGGTGCGCGCGCGTTCGCGGAGAAGCGGCCGCCGGTGTGGCGCGGGGAATGAATCGCCGCGCGATAGCGCGCTGCAGATTCACACTCGCGCGTGCCGAATCGGCGACAGTGCGTGAACACGAGTGCCACGGTGTCATTGCGTAACGCGCTTTCGTTGCACGACTCAGCACACTCGCGACAGCGTTGTCGCTAGTTACGTCGAACGTCCGTACGACAGTCCGAACGTTTCGCCGCATTCCGGTCACCGCCGCGCCATTTCAGCGTTCGCGCGGCGAGGTTGCACCGCGAAAATGCCGTGCTTTGTAAGACGCGTGCGCGCGTCGAGCGCCGCCACCACCGGCGTTCACGAACTGGCCCGTTCCTTGCTCTTCATTCGGGCGGACCCGATCGAATGAGGAACTTATGGCACAGCTTAGTCACCGTGCACCGAAGGCCGGCAGTATGTCTTCTTCACTTTCCTCCCGCGAGATACGCCGTGCGTACGCGTGATGGCCCTTGTCCAAGGAGTGCGGCTTTCTGTCCCGGCGGCGCATGGTCGTCGGGCCATCTGGTGTCACGACGCGATCTGAGTGATTTGGACTGAGGCTTGATTCTGGGGCGGGCGCCCACATCGGCGCCGTTTGAAAAAGTTCGGCCGGCAAGGGCTTGAGGTAAAGTGCGCGGTCATGTGTGACTGCAGACCTCCTGACCTGCCGGACCTTGCGTGAACGACTCGACCACGAACCTAACGAAGCAACAAAACCGGCAGCGCTTCTCCATGCTGCGCACGTTCGCGCTCGCCGACGTGCTCACCCTCGCGAACGGCTTTTGCGGCGCGGGCTCGATCCTGGCGCTGATGCAGCACATCGCGACGGGGCTCACGAGCTGGCTCTGGGTCGCGATCGTGCTGTTGCCGATCGCCCTGTTCTTCGACTTCGCGGACGGGCGCGTCGCGCGGTGGCGCCATCGTTCGTCCCCGCTCGGGGCGGACTTGGATTCGCTGGCCGACGTGATCTCGTTCGGCATGGCCCCGGCCGCGCTCGGCTTCGCGGCGGGTCTGCGCAGCTCACTGGACGTCGCCGTGTTGCTCTACTTCGTCGCGTGCGGCATCAGCCGTCTCGCGCGGTTCAACGTCACCGCTGGCTCGATGTCGGACGAGAGCGGCAAGGTGAGTCACTTCGAGGGTACGCCGATCCCGACGAGCGTGCTGATCGTCGGGTTGTGGGGTTGGCTGCTCGCGATCGACCGCATCGGGCCGTCGATGTGGCTCGGCTGGTGGGACTACGGCCCGGTCGCGCTGCATCCGCTCTCGCTCGTGTACTTCCTGAGCGGGAGCGCGATGATCAGCACGTTCCGAATTCCGAAGCTGTAGCGAAGCACTTGTCGCTGCAATCGCGCGACTACTCCGCGGCGAGCGGCTTGGCCGGCTTCGCGAGCGCTGGAATCTTCACGCCGGCCGGCAGACCGCTGAAGCCCGCGACCGCCGTCTTGATGCCGCGCGCACGGATCTGCTCTTCGGCGCGGATCAATGGATTGTAGTTCTGCAGGTTGCGCTCGCCGTTCGGCGCGCCTGCCTTCAACCAGAGGCGCTTGCTCAACGTGCCGTAGAGCAGCGGCATGTAGGGCAAGAACTCGCTCGAGCCTTCGGTCGAGCGGTGCGACATGAACGCGGTGAAGCCGCCCTTCTTGATGTTCGCGAGCGCGTCTTCGAGCGTATCCACGCCGACCTTGCCGCACTCCTCCATGATCCACTCGAGGTCGCCGCGCGCATCGAGGTACGTCTCGACCAAGTCGACGTCCGCGAGCCCGAGCACGATCTCGATCGCGAGCCGCGTCTCCGTGAACGTGCCGGCTTGGTTCAGCTTGATCAGCACGCTGTTGCCCGCGCGATCCTCGCGCTTCTTGCCGCAGAGGTACGGAATGATGAAACGCATCTGCGTGACGGCGAGGTCGTCCAGAACGATCTGCACGCGATCGCCGTACTTCGCGTTCATGAGCTTGTGCGCGGCGACGTCGTGCTCGGAGCCCGGATCTTCCATCGTCACGAAGTTGTCGGCGCTCTCCACCACGCTGCCGTCGAACTCGACCAACTCTTCGCGCGTCTTTCTGCCCGCGCCCGAAAAGCGCATGTCGTACAGACCTTGCTCGATGAGGTCTTCGCCCTTTTGGATCTCGCTGAACGCGTTGTCGGTTCCGATCGCGTAGTCGGTCGGCGAGAGGCCAAGCTGATCCGCGCACTCCTTGATGCGATTCAAACCTTCGAAGTTGTCGGCGACGGGAAACACGAAGCCGCGCTCCTTCGCAGTGCCGGTCGGCAAGCCATCACGCACCAAGTTGTTCTCGAACTGGCGGAAGAACTTCGTGCCGATCTCGAAGACCTCTTTGACCGACTTCGCCTTCATCGCGAAGAAGAACATCTCTTGGATGTCCTGCTTCGTACCCGGCACGTGTTCGCCACCGCACACCATGTTGAACGCGATGTTCGGGAAGTAAAACGTCTTGGTCGACTTGTCCGCGAAGATTTCCCACGCTTCGTAGCCGCTCGCCTTGAGCAACGTTTGAAAGAACGCAGTCGATGCCGCGAGACAGGCGTTGCCACCCCACAACTTCTTGTTCGGCCCCGCCTTCTTCACGAGCACGAGGTCGAAGCTGGCAGCGGCATCGAGAATGTCGGTCGGCCGCTTGATCGTGACCTTCTTCGGCAAGAGCGGCGCGATGTTCTTCTCGATCGACTTGATCGCTTTGTCGTTTGGAATGTAGACGGCCTCGTTTTCGCCGTCTGACGTGCCTTTCGGGATGCCGTTGCGCTCGGTGATGCTCCAGGTCTCTTTGCCGCGCGTCACCTTTGCGGTGATCTCGCCCTCGAGCGTGAAGCTGGCGTACGAGGACAAGATCTCGCGGCCACGCAGCGTGAAGTTGGAGATGATCGTTTCTTTCGGCATGACGATTTCCTCAAGCTGTACCGCGAGCCGCGGAGTTCGCCGCACCTTAGTGCAGCTCGCTCGGCGTTGTCACGAGCGCGCAGCGCGCACGGACACATGTTTCGCGAGACCGAAACGCGAGAGAAACCCACGCGTTTGAGCGTGACTGCGACTACGCGCGAGGTCAGTCGCACACTCCGGTGCGGACACCGAGCGCTTCACACGGAATACACACCTCGCCGGTGCTGCACGAAGACATCACGAGTAAGCTGGACAACGTGCCCGCGAGGAACGTCGGCGCGCAAGCGCCTGCCCCGAACCCGGTTCCCGCATCGCAGTGGTCGAAACACGCCGCGGGGTCCGCGACCTTGTTCTTCGGCGCGCACAGTTCCCCGGCTGCGCAGGTGAGCTGGCCCAGTTGTCCCGCCGCAGTGCCGGCAGCGTACGAGGGAACGCAGTAGCCGAGCCCCCCGTCACCACACTCCTTGAACGGCGAGGGCGGCGGTTCGAGCGGCGAATCGCCTGGCAACTCGCAAATGCCGGTCGAGCGGCCGTTCAGCGGGTTGTAACAAGGCGCGCAACTCTCACCTTGGTCGCACGTGGCTTGCGACAACCGCGTCGAGATCGGGCTCGCCTGCACGAAGCAGTTCGCGAAGCAGCGGCCCTCGTAGCTCGGCGCCGCCGCGGGCGAGCCGGGCAGTTGGACCCGGCAGCTCACGAAGCTCGTCGACATCCCAGCGTCTTCATCGGCGGTGCGCGGCTTCGGCACGCAGCGCAGATCCGGCGCGCCCTTGCAGGTCTCGTGCGGTAAGCCCGACGTGTTGTCGCCGGCACCCGAGCAGGTTCCCATGCCGCCGCAACAGTCGGCACCGCTCTCGCTCGGACCGCCGACGTCCCCGCGCCTCGGCTGGCAGGTGTACGCGGTCGAGTTGTCACTGCCGCCGGCACCCCCAGCACCGCCGGAGCCCGAACGGCCGCCGGTCGGTCGCGTCATGCCTGGCGCTTCCGCGTCCTTCTCGCTGCCCGCGTCTTTCGCCGGCTTCGAGGGCTCGTCGTCGTCCCCGCACGCACTCAGCACAAAGATCGCGGCGACGGCCGCAGGAAGTGCCCCGAACCGCAACAACGCGCGCTGCATTGCAAGCCTCCAAAAGAGCGCGTCGTCGTGAAAACTGCGACGCGTCCCGCGGAGCCTACACCTAAAAACGCACGCGGAGGTGGGCCTGGATTCGGAACAAAGAGTCGCCCCAAGTGATGGCCTCAGTCTCGAGCGCGAGCTCAGGGAACCGCGAAATCAGCGTGCCAATTGCGATTTGCGCTTCGAGCCGGGCCAGATGGGCACCCAGGCAGAAATGCATCCCGCCTCCGAAGGCGAGGTGAGCGCTCTGGTCGCGCTCGATCAGGAACTTGTCCGGGTCCGGGAACATGCGCGGGTCGCGATGCGCGGCCGCGATGCTCACGTAGACGGGCGTGTTCCTCGGGATGTGTTCGGCACCGAACACGACGTCTTCGTGCACGACGCGGCGCGTGCCGGGGATCGGCCCGTCGAAGCGCAGGCATTCTTCGACCGCGTTGGCGATCAGCGCCGGGCGCGCGCGCAACTTTGCGAGCTCGGTCGGATGCATCAAGAGCGCGCGCACGCCGTTTCCGATCAAGCCGATGGTCGTCTCGAAGCCCGCGATGAGCAGCCCCACCGCCTGTACGATCAACTCTTCTGGACTCAATCGATCGCCCGCCTCTTCCGCGCGGATCAAGGTGCTCAGCAAGTCGTCTCCGAGCTTCGTCTTGCGCTCCGCGATCAACTTCGTGAAATACGCGCTGAGATTCGCCGCCGCCGTCAGCGACTTCTCGAGCTGCGTCGGCGTGAGCAGGCGCGGCGCGAGCAAGTGCGTGACTTGCGCCGTCCAGTCCGTGAAGAGCTCGCGGTCTGCCAGCGGCACACCGATCATCTGACAGATCACGGTCGACGGGAGCGGCCGCGCGAGGTCCGCGATCACGTCCATTTCGCCGCTTCCTTGCACGCGATCGAGCAGCTCGCTCACGAGCGCTTGCACGTGCGTACGCAAGCGTTCGATCGCGGGCGGCGTAAATCCTTTGCTCACGAGCCGGCGCAAGCGGCCGTGGTTCGGCGGATCCTGCTGCAACATGAAGCGGCGCTGGATCAAGCTCTCGTCGATGCCCGGCAACTTACCATCGAGCGTGCGCACACCCACCTTCGTGTCTTTGAGCAGCCGCACCACGTCGGCGTAGCGAAACAGCTGGTAGTCGCCGTCGGAGGATTTGTGAATCGGGTGCTCTTCGCGCGCGCGATTCAAAATCGGATACGGATTGTCGCGATACGCGACGCTGCGATCGAAGACATTCAGGTGCGCCCACTCCGGAGAGCCTGCGGGGCTCACGACTTCGCTCATGCGATCAGCGTAACTCGCCGCGCTACGGCTTCCGAGCCGAATCCATTCGTTCCAAACGAAGCGCTGTGCGGGCACGCCGCGCACAGCTGCGCCTGTGAGCGCACAACTTCAGACGAGCTTCTCACCAGGATGCGTGATCTTACGAAGGGGCTCGTAGCGACCGGGGCTGCAGCGTAACGGGTACTCCGACTGCCCCGCGCCCCACTGCGGGTCTTCGATGCTGTCGAAGACCTCGCGAAGGCGCCGGCCCCACGTGCCGCGAATCATCGTGAAGTAAGGGTTCTGCTCGTCGATGCAAATCACATCGTCGCTGCGGAGCGCACCTTCTTTGTAGACGGTGAGGTCGATCGGCAGGCCGACCGACAGGTTCGATTTCAAGGTCGAATCGACCGACACGAGCGCGCACTTCGCTGCGACATCGAGCGGCGTCTCGGGTGTGAGCATGCGATCGAGCACGGGCTTGCCGTATTTCGACTCGCCGAGCTGGAAGAAACACGTCTCGCGCGTCGCCTCGATGAAGTTGCCCGCCGAGTAGACCAGAAAGAGGCGCATCGCTTCGCCGCGGATCTGGCCGCCGAAGATCATCGTCGCGTTGAAGTCGAGACCGGCCTGGCGCATCGACGGCCCGTCTTGATCGTAGACGCGACGCATTGCGCTTCCG
>DASRXR010001189.1:0-9657 GCA_035687405.1 Polyangiales bacterium | reverse complement strand
CGATGAGCAACGGCTCGTACAAGGTCATGAGCTACACGGATGGCTTTGCGGACGGGCCGGAGTTTCTCGCCGCCACGATCTACTACCCGATGGACGCGGAGCCTCCGTTCGCCGGCGTCGTGATTTGTCCGGGCTTCACCGCGTTGCAGGATTCAGTTGCACCGTGGGGTCCGTTCCTCGCGTCGAACGGTATCGTCGTCATGACGATCGACACGAACACCACGGGCGACAGCGTCGACGTTCGCCAGGGCGCACTTCTTGATGCACTCAAGTCGTTGAAGGGCGAGCAGACGCGCATGGGCAGTCCGATCATGGGCAAGCTCGACATGATGCGCTTCGGATTGGCCGGTTGGTCGATGGGCGGCGGCGGCACCTGGTTGAACGCGAATACGCACCCGGAGTTGAAGAGCGCGATGACGCTCGCTGGGCATATCGCCACGCAGATCGGCGGGCCCGGTCAGTTCACGAAGGTGACTGTTCCGACGCTCATGCTCGCGGGTGACGCGGACAACCCGATCCTCGGGCTCGCGATGTCACAGCCCGTCTATGAGGCGATTCCCGAGACGACGCCGAAGATTCTCTACGAGCTGAGTGGTGCCTCGCACTTCGACATCTCGCCGGACACTGGCGACAAGCTATTCGGTCTGTACGGGCTGTCGTGGCACAAGGTCTTCCTCGAGGGAGACATGCGCTACTACAAGTTCCTCACCGGCCCGAAGCCGACGAATGCGTCCGACTTTCGTTCGAACGTGAAGTGAGCAGGGTTCGGGGGAACGTTCTGGTTCCCCCGGCAATTGCCACTCAAACTGCAGGCGGCCTGGGTTCTGCGGCTGGGAAGTTGCCGCAGTTACAGCCCTCGTGGTCGCAACCTCGGTTGTCGGCGCATCGCTGCGAGCAATACAGCAAGCCTTCGAAGTGTACGCACTCGTCGTGGTCGCAGCGGCACTTACAGGTCTTGTGCGCGCACATGACTTTTGCTGGATCCATGGACGCCTCCTTGGAGTCGGTTTGTTCCTGGATCATACGCACCAAAAACGCTGCGGCCCGGCTCGGATGCTTCGAGTCGGGCCGCAGACGGTAAGTCAAAAATCGCGGACGAGGCTGGCTGGAAGCTTCACTTCACCGGCTTCGCAGCTTCGGTCGTGGACTTCTCGGTCAGGCTCTTCTGAGCCTTCGAAGCTTCGTGCCTCGCCGGCTTGTGCACGTTCGCGGCGGGCGTGTTCTCGGCTTTGGTGGCCGACTCGGGCTTCGAAACGTTGTTCTTCGTCGCTTCAGGCTTCGCGACGTTGCTCTTGGCGTCTTTCACCTGAGCGGTCTCGAGCTTCTTTTCGGCGGGCGTCTCCGCCTTGTCAGCCTTCTCGACGGCCGGCTTCGGTGCGACGTGTGCCGCGTGTTCGTGTTTCGTCGACTTGACTGCGGGAGTCGCGCTCGCGCCGCTGATGGCTGCAGGCTTGTCTTTGCTGACGTTCGTCGCAGCGGGTTTCGGCTTCGCGGTTTCGGTTACGGGTGCGGTAGGCTTGGCGGTGCTCGGCGTCGCTTGTGCGTACACCGCACCACTCATACCGAGGACGATCGACAGCGTAGCGAGGGACTTCGAAACGGTTCGCATATACGTGTTCTCCCAGTTTCGCAGCGGGGTAACTCGCGTACCCCGGCCGCACGGGCCGGCGCTTTTTGGCGCCGAACCGATTGTTTTGCGTGTGGAATTAGGCGGCGCAGGCACGACCGGGTCTCCGCGAGTCGCGACCGGTCAGCACGTGCGCCGTGGTATTCGAGACGCAGCCGCCTTCGCTCGATTCATGCGATCGGCGATCTTTTTCTGCACACAGATCGCACGCAGAGCCGTTGCAAAACGCTGCGTTAGAAGCGACGCGCAGCGCCGGTCGTGAACGTCCACTCCAGGTTGAGCGGCATCCCACCGCCCATGCCCACGATCTTCGCGCGGTACTTCGTGTTCGGCGCGAACGCAGCGTCGCCGTACATGAATGCCGCGCTCACGAGATAATACTTGTAGCCGGGATCGACGTTCGAAGACTTCGAGTCCATCCACGTGTGCGGCAGCGGCGTCGGATCGCCGTCTTTCATCAACACGTGCTCGGTCACGGTCAGGTTCTTCGCGTAGATGTTGACCGGATACGAACTCGGCCACACGCCTGTCGCTGGGAGCGGCGGCACCGGCGACTCGCGGCCGCTGAACGACACCGGCACGTCCGTCTGGCCGTCATACGGATAGACTACGACCGTAGTCGTCGGCGCATCGGTCATGCCGCGACCGAAATCGATGATGTCGCAGCCCTTCGACTTCGTTGTGCCCGCCGGCCTGGCACGCTGCCATGCCCGCATTCATCGCGTTGTAGTTGCAGTGCGCTTGCGCGGATTGGTTGAGCGCCGGAATCAGGTTCATGCACCCAGCGCCCGCCTTCACGCGAAGCGCGTTCACCGTATTGAGCGCAGTGATCGATTCGGGCGATGCGCCAGCCGGCGGCGGCGGACATCCCGACGTGTCTCCGCTCCCGGGCGTCGGCGCGGTCCCCGGCGTGCCCGGTGCCGGTGGAATGGCCGGTGCACCTGCCGCAGGTGGCGTGATCGGAGCGCGTGCGCCTGCGACACCGGCAGCGACGCCACCCGCGACACCGACTGGACCGGGCGGCGTGACGGGCGCCGCACCTGCGGTTCCGGTCGCTGCTGATCCAGCTGCGCCAACTGGCCCAGGTTGGCTCGGTACGACTGAAACGGAGCCCGCGCTGCCGGGCCGTGTCGGCGTGCCGAGAGCACCTGCAACGTCAGCCGAGGATGGGCGCGTCGTCCCGCCCGTCTCGGCGCTGCAGCTGACCGCGACCATCGCGAGGCCGATCACCCAAGACGTAACGTGTTCCCGATTACGCATCATCCAACCTCGCAGCGTGCGCTAGGACCGTAGCTCAGCACCCTGACTACGGGTCAGAACTTCGGGGTTGGGCGAGACTACGACTGCGCCAGCGCGCCCTGCAGCTAGCAGCGGCGTGAACGGCGATCGACGCGACGCAAGTAGCCTACTGCTCGATCAACTCGGTGCGCGCGGGCGCCGGGGTCGCCGCACTCTTTGCGCGCTTCAAGTCGTTCATTGCAAACGGCGTCACTCGCTGACTCTTGTCACGCGCGACGACGCGCTTCGCATAACCCTGCGTCTCCTTCGGCAGCTTCATCGCGCCCTTTTGCGCGACGCGCCCCGGCCCTGCGTTGTACGCCGCAGCGACTCGCATCCGGTTGCCGCGGTAACGCTTCCACAGCGACTCGAGAAACGCTGCAGCGCCGCGCGCGTTGTCCTGCGGGTCGAACGGATCGGAGACTCCATTCTCGCGGGCCGTGGCGGGCATCAGTTGCATCACGCCCATCGCACCGGTCGAGCTGATGCTGTGCGACCGGAAGTTCGACTCGGTCTTCGCGACCGACAAGGCGAACGACACCGGGATTCCCCGCTCGCGCGCCGCTTCGATCACGAACTGCTTCGGATCGTCGCAGTGCGAGTTCCACATGTGCTTGAACGAGTGCAGGCCAAGCAGCGCGACAGCTTGCGTCTTCTCTGGCAACCGCACGACCGATAGCGGAAACGCGTCGCCTCCGAAGTGGCGAACGGTGCAGTTGAGGCCGAGTACGTAAGCCACCGCGATGAACGCGATCAGGCGCACGTCCCGATGATGGCACATGCGGTCTGTACGCCAAGCAAAAAACCAATGTGGGCAAGCCTACATACGGCCCAGTGCGCAACCTGATGCATCCGCGATCTGGGACAAATGGATCGCGAACACGAAGGCGTCACACGACCGTGACCAACCCATTCAGCCAGTTGCGGAAGGGTCTTTTCGCTGCACGCCAGGTTCGAAGACACCCCGCCCGGGTACGTGATTCACCTCGAGCCGGATGCCATCGGGATCCTCGAAGAGCACCGAGTAGTAGCCCGGCACGTATCCATCTTCCTGCGGCGCGTGGACGATCTTTCCGCCGATGCGCTCGACGAGCAGCTGCACCGACTCGACATCCTCCCGCGACCGAGCCCGAAAGCACACGTGATGCAAACCGGAGCGGCCCTGGTCGAACAACGCTTCCTCGTGGTCGGGCGCCGCGGGTCGCAAACCGACCGCCGTCCGCCCGCCGACGTAATACAGGTACTCGGGAGTATCGACGACGCGCGTCAATCCGAAGTGCTCGAGCAGCGCGACGTAAAACTCGCGGGAGCGCTCGATCGATCGAACCGTGAGCATGACATGGGCGATGCCGTTGATTTCCATGACACGATCGTACTCCTGCAGCGCGCTTGCGGCCGCCTGTGAGTCGGCGGCATCGGCCTGCGCGGATGCAGGCCGTACTCACTCCAGGTAGAGAAACGCGATCGTGCGATGCAGGTCCACGATCGACGCGTCCCCGATCGCAAGCTCGTGCGTCGCGCTGAAGTCCGATTGGAAATCGACTTCGCTCCCGAGCACCTGCCAGCGACAAAAGCTCACCTGCCCCGGCGGCGTCGACGACGCGTTGTTCACGAGATCCCAACTCTGCGAGAACGGCGTCGCCTTCGGCGTATCTCGAAAGTAAAACGCGTTGTCCGGATAATCTTCGGTTCCAGTGCCGTCGAGTGCGAGCTGTCCATCGACCATCGCGCGCACGTCGCCTTCCAAGAAGTTGAGCGGCGAAGTTCCAAAGAGCCCGAGCGAGCTGTCCGCACGGCCTTCGAGATCCGCGCACATGCCGATGAACCGACCTCGACCCGATGCGCGCGCAACAGGTTGGTCGAGCTGCATCGCCGGTAGCGGCGCCTCGTTTTGCTGCACGTTCAAGTATCCGAACGTCGCTTCGGGCACCTGCGCCGCACCCAGCCACTCGAGCTTGAAGTCGACGTTGCCGTCGCCGGTTTGGCGGAACGTCCACTCCGCGCTGGTCTTGAACGGCATCGGCAATCGCAACGACAACACCTGTTCGCCGCCTTCCAGACTCGAAGCAAGCGCGAGGTTGCCGCGTGCCACGACCGCGCGCCGGGCTGCGAATAGATCGAGAAGCGACAAGTCCATCGCGCTCTTTTCCGCGGCATCCCAGCGCACTGACACGCGCACGCTCGCGAGGCTTGCGAGCTTGTCGCTTGCGACGCGCAAGCGCAGCTCTTGGATCGTCGCCGGTCCGGTGAGCTTCACTGATCGCGGCTGGTCGCGCGCGAGTGTGATCGATTCCGAACCGAGCACCTTTGCTTCGGGCGCTGGTGTTGCCGCCCTCAGCTGTGCCGACGCGTGGTCCCGTTCGTCCAAGCGTGCGAGCGGCGCAAAGCGCGCTTTCGGTTCGGCATCGAGCACGACATCGGTTTGGAAGTAGTAGTCCGAGCTCAGCTGATCGATCGCGACCACGAGCTTCTTGCCGAACACCAGCGGGTAGTACCAAGCGAGAAACGCATCCGACGCCGCGCCGAACGGCGGAGCGAAAATCTCACCCGCCGCGCCGCTCATCACGTCGACCAAGCGCGCTTGCACGAGCGGGCGAGGGTTGTCGTCGACGTAGATGCGCAAGATCTCGTTCGCGAGCATGCCGCCCGGTTGAGAGATCGACGAGACTGTCATCCACAACCGCACGAGCTCTCCCGAGCCCTCGTAGCGCGCGAGCGTCACGCCTCGCACGTACGCGTCGGGACACGTTTCGAGGTCGTAGTGGTACCCGAGGATCGACGTGCCGAGTTTCGCGTCCGCGCTCTTGCACACAAAGTTGTTGAGATCGCGATTGTCGTGCGCCACCAATGGAAACAACATCTCCTCGGCGTCGTTTGGCTGCTTGCGATCGCTGCTACTGCGCTGCAGATAACGTCCCGTCCCGAGCACCGGCAACTGGCTCCAGTCGGTCAGTCGCCGCAATGCCTCGGCGTCGGCGGTTTCCCCGGGGATGAAGATCTGATCGGCCGCGAGTGGCTCCGTCGGGCGAACCGGCGGCTCCGCCAGCATCGGCATTGGCGATTCGCGCGGTTCGGGCGGGTCGGGCGTTCCGGAATCGCTCGTTGGTTCGAGTCGAGCCGGCATCTCACCCGGTGCCCCCGGCTGCACGCTCGCCGCGCCGCCGCTGCCGCTCGCAGCGGCACTCGACCCGCCTGCGCCAACGCTGGCTGTCTTGCCCCCGGTCGCTCCTCCACGCCCAGCGTTGCTAGCTGCAACACCTGCCTGCGCAGTTGTGCTCTCAGAACGCGTCGACGTCATCGGAGCATCGCCGGCATCTCGGTCGTCCACGACCCTTCGGTCGTCCGTGCAGGCACTCAATACAAGCATGCCGCTCACAGCTGCAGCGAGCGCGAGCCTGCGCTGCGTCTGTAACAAATTCGTCCGTCTCATCTCGCGGCACCTCGTCCCGTCCGTCTGGCGTCGGCCGGAAAGTAACCGAGATCGCGCGCGATGGCTTCGCACTCGCGCATCGCTTCACGGAATCATCGCTCGCTCGCATTAATTGGATCAGTTCATTCCGGCAGCTCTGTCGGACCTAGTTTCTCCAGCGCCTCGGGATTCACAGTGTCAGACGCTTCCTCGCCGAGCGCTCGCGCTCGCACCGCCGTGATCTACACGTGGGCCCAGCTCTTCCGAATCTCGGCGTTCGCGTACCTGATTCTGCTCGCGCTGCTTGTGTGCGTTTCGTTGGCGCTGAACGAGCAAACGCTGGTCTATTCGTTGGATGACCCGTACATCCACCTCTCGCTCGCGCGCACTTGGCTGCGCTCGCACACGATCGGCATTTCACCCGGCCAATTTGCACCGGCGAGCTCGAGCCCGGCGTGGACGCTGCTGCTGACCACCTGCACTTGGTTAGTCGGCCTGCACGACTGGGTGCCACTCGCGCTCAACGTCGTGTGCGCGCTCGCGACACTTGCGGTGTTCTGGTGGGGCCGCGCGCAGCTGCGCGGAATCGATCGCGATGAGGAGCCTGCTTTTACGCGATTCGGCGCAGCGGTACCGCGATGGCCGCTGATTGCGGCGGCACTTCCAATCCTCTTGAACCTATTGGGGCTGACCCTCTGCGGCATGGAGCACGTGCTGCACGCTGCGCTCGTGCTCGCGTTCACCGTCACGCTTTGGCGCGGCCTCGCAAGTTCGATCAGGCTCGCGCCATTTCTGCTCGCGGTCGTACTGCCGCTCGTGCGGCTCGAGTCGATGTTCGTGATCGCCGCCGCGGCCCTGATCTCGCTCCGTCACCGCAAGTGGTTCACTGCGATCGGCTTGCTCGCGTGTGCGGGATTGCCAGTCCTAATGCTCGGCGTGTGGACGCATGCACACGGCGCATTCTTTCTTCCGAACCCGATCGTCGCGAAAGCAGTGCCGCCACAACTCGACGCGTTGCTGAGCAAGTGGGGCTACACGTTGCTCGGCTTACTCGTGCACCCGCTGCTCGTCGTGATCCTCGGCTGGAGCTTGGTCTACCGCCGCAACCACGCGGGGCTCGCTGCCGATGGCTTCTTGTTTTGCTTCGTGATCGCGGCGCTTCACGTGGTGCTCTCCACGGTCGGGGGAATCGGACTCATCGATCGCTACGAAACGTACGTCGTCGACTTGGGTTTGTTGTTCGTGTTTTCGAGCGATCGTCAGGCGATCGCGACCGCACCATCGAGCGACGGCGTGCCCTTGCGCTCGAGATGGACGGCGAAATTCGAACGCGGGCTGGTCTTCGCAGGTCTGCTCGAGCGCCTGTGTTTGCTCGGCACCGCGACGTTCGCGACGAACGATATCTACGAGCAGCAGTACCAAACCGCGCGCTTCGTCCAGCAGGAGTTCTTGCACGGTAGTGTGGCCGTAAACGACATCGGTCTCGTCTCACTTCGCAGCGAAGGTACGATCACCGACCTCGCCGGCTTGGGCTCGACCGACGTTCTGCGCGCGCTGCGCCATGGCACCGATACGAGAGATCTGAGCCTGGCTGCCTTAGGGCCGATCGTGGAACGGAACGGCGCAGACATGATCGCGATCTACACGGCGTGGTTCAGCCCTCGCTTGTACGCGCACTGGCAGCACGTCGCGTCGTGGAGCTTGCCGCGTCCACCGATCGTGGTGGGCGACGCACGCGTGGACTTCTTCGCGCCCGACGTGAGGCGCGCACGCGAGCTCGAACGGCGGATGCGCGCATTCGAACCACAACTTCCGAAAAACGTACGCGTCGCGTATCCACGCGGAGATGACGCTCGCTAAGGCCTTCAGGTGCCGTCGCTGACAGCTGCATCGATTTCGGCCTGCGCGTCCGAATCCGTGCCGGCGTCGTCGCTCGTGCCGCCGCCCAAACCACTGGACGAGGCCCGACCAGAGCGAAACGCCTCCGAGGACCGCCGTCGTGCTCGCCTGCGTCGATGTCTGCAGGAGGCGGGGCAAGTGTGCGGTCTAACGGCTAAAACGCGACACCAGCAGCCGACGCGGGCCTAGGCCCAGCCCGCGGATCAAAGGACGCTGATACCTGCCAGAAACCGTGTGATCACGCGCCGGTCAAGGGCACAGGGTAGGTATGGTGAAGGGGCGATTGTCGCCGTTCATAATCGGTTATGTCTGATCCAAAGACTGACGCTGCATCGGGCGCACACGCGATTGCGCCCGCCTGGTCCGATGTCACTGCGCTAGGTGACACGAGTTATCGGCTTCGACTCGGAGGTGCGTTCGGGTCGGGTTGGCTCGCACGCTTGTGCCGAGGCCTCGCGAACCAGCGCATCTCGATCGAGCGCGCGCACGCGATGCGCGCTCCGAACGACGCGTGGAACGTGGAGCTGCACGTGGAGTGTCTCGACGGCGCGGCGCCGGTCTCCGGCTTGCCGCTCTTGCAGCTCGTGGCTGCGGATGCGCCCGAGTCCGGCCCGCTCGAGCTCGAGCGCTACCAGCTCGTGGCTTCGGCGGCCCACGGTGGCACACTCCAGCTGACGATCGAAGCCGAAGACACACTCGGCTTGCTCGGTTCGCTGCTCGCGCAACTCGCGAACCTGGACCTGTATCCGATCGAGATGCACATCGAGACCCGCAACGGTCGCGCCGAAGACCAGCTGTGGCTGTACACCGATCAAGCGCCGCTGCCGACTGCAGAGCAGCAGCAAGCGCTCGAAAAAGCCCTCGACGCTGCGTTGTGTAAGTCTTAGAGCGCTACAGCCCACCAGAACTCGCGCGCGCGTTGCGATATCATTCGCTCGTGTTTGCTCGCTCGGCGACGGTGCCGCGCATACCCGTGTTTTCAGCGCTCCGCCGCGCGTTCGCTCGAGGCTACGGCTTCTCCGAGTTTCGCTCGGACGTCGTGGCCGGCATCGCGGTCAGTGTCGTTGCGCTCCCGCTGTCGATGGCGCTCGCGATCGCGGTCGGAGCTCCGCCTCAACACGGTCTGTACACGACGATCATCGCCGGCGGAGTGACGGCGCTCCTCGGCGGCTGCAAGTTTCAAGTCACCGGTCCCACCGCAGCGCTCGTCGTCGTGCTCACTCCGCTCCTCGCGAAGCATGGCCTCACCGGCCTGCTCACGGCGGGCATGCTCGCCGGCGTGCTGTTGATCGCGATGGGAGTCGCCCGGCTCGGCAGCTTGGTCCACTACATCCCGCAGCCGGTCACTGCCGGATTTACTGCCGGCATCGCGACGGTGATCGCGACCTTGCAGTTGAGAGATGCATTTGGTCTCGAAGTCGGCCCGCTGCCGGAGCACTTCCTC
>DASRXR010001188.1:0-10651 GCA_035687405.1 Polyangiales bacterium | reverse complement strand
GCTCGCCACGATCAGCGATGCACGCACCGAGAGCATGAACGCAAACAGCACGAGCGTGACTAAGATCGCACCCTCGAGCAGGTTGTGAAACACGGTGTGAAGTGTGGTCTCGACGAGCGTCGTTCGATCGTAGAACGCGTTCATCTTGACGCCCTTCGGCAGCGCCACGCTGTTCACGTGGTCGATCTTCTCGCGCAGCCCTTCGAGCACGACCGAAGGGTTTTGCCCGCGACGCATCAACACGATGCCTTCGACGACATCTTCGTTGTCGCCGCGCGTAACCACGCCCTGACGTGGCAGCCAGCCCTCGTTCACTTGCGCGACGTTTTTGATCAGCACTGGCACGCCTTCGTGCATGCCGACGCGAACCTGCCCAATCTCGTCGAGCGTGCCGAGAATGCCGAGACTTCGAATGATGAACGCTTCGGAGCCACGCGCGACGTAGCCGCCGGTCGCGTTTGCGCTCGCTTTCGAGAGCGCTTCGAACACGTCCTGCAAACCCACGCCGAGTCGCGCGAGCTTCGTTGGATCCGGCTGCACGTGGATCTCACGTTGCAAGCCACCGTACGACACGACGTCCGCGACACCTTGCACTTGCAATAGCTGCGGCCGCACGACCCAGTCCTGCAGCGTGCGCAACGTCATCGGGTCGGTTTGAGCGCCGTCGAGCGTGTAGCGGTAAACCTCACCGATCGGCGTCGCGAGCGGTCCGAGCTCGGGGTGCACACCTTCCGGCAGCTCCACACCGTTTAGGCGTTCTGTCACTTGCTGGCGCGCGAGCAGCGGTTCGACACCGTCGTCGAACGTCAGCGTCGCGAGCGACAGACCAAACAATGAGATACTGCGCAGACGTGTCAGACCCGGTGTTCCGTTCAGCTCGCGCTCGATCGGCATCGACACGCGCCGCTCCACCTCCTCGGTGGGCTGGCCCGCAAACAAGGTGATGACCTGGACTTGCGTGTCGGTCGGATCGGGAAACGCCTCGATCGTCAGATTCTTATAGGAAAACCAGCCCCACACGGCGAGCACGGCTGCAAGCAAGAACGGAAACAGCCGCGTTCGAACCGAGAGCTGTAGCAACTGTTCCACGAAAGTCTCCCGTGTACGCGCTTCAGTGCGCGAGCTCGATTTGGTTGTCGAGCAAGATGCCGCCCTGTTCGACGACCGATTCACCGATCGTCAGGCCGCTGAGGATCACGGCGCGGCCATCGCGCACGGGACCGGCGAGAACATTGCGCCGGACGAACTGCCCGGGCGATGTCTGCACGTAGGCGTATTGCGTCGCGCCGTCAGACACGAGCGTCGTCGCAGCAACTTCGACTGCATTCTCCGGCAACGCAATCCGGAAGCGCATTTCTGCAAATTGGTTCGGCTTCAAGCGCCCATCCAAGTTCGGCAAACGTACTTTGATCGGCACGCTGTGGCGCTCGGGGTCGACGACCGCCGATACGGAATCGACGACCGCGTCGAGCTTGAAGTCCGGATTCGCCGGTGTGGTGATGCGCGCAGCCGTGCCGGGCACGACCGTCGATACATCGCTGTCGAACACGTCCGCGACGACCCACACGTCCGAGACGTCGGCGATCTGGATCAGCGTGCCGTCCTGCGAAACCTCTTGCGACGGCAAGAGATTCTTTTCGACGACCACGCCGTCCCGCGGCGCTTTCACCGTGAACTCGTTGTCGTTCGATGCGGCGATCCGCAGCGCTTGAAGCTTCGACTTGGCAGCTGCTTGCGAGAGCTCCGCTTCACGCTTCTGTGCAGCGGCAGCGAGCTCCTCTTTGCCCGGCATCAAGCGCTCGGTGACCATGTCGTGCACGCGCTGATACGACGCGTTCGCGACCTCGACGTCGACGTTTGCTTTCATCAGATCGGCCTGCAGCGTCGTGAGGTCGGGGCTGCTCACAGTGAACAGCGAATCGCCCTTCTTCACGCGCTGGCCGAGCTCGACGAATACTGCTGCGACGCGCCCGGACAACGGCGAACCGATTCGAGCGGCGTGCGCTTCATCGATTCGCACGCGCGCCGGCACCGGCTCACCGAAGGTGGCACGCGCAGCGGTGACCTTTGCAACCTTCAAAGCATTCCATTGCGGAGCACCCTGACTCAACGTCAGCTCGTGCTCGCCGATCTTCATGCCTGCCGGCGGCTGCACCTGCACCGGAGGATCCGGTCGCCACATCGTGGCGGCGAGCAGCACCGCACCGCCGCCGAGAGCGGCAAGCACGAGACCGATGATCTTCGTGGGAGGTCCGCCGTGGACTACGTTGTGGGTCGCGCTGGGTTCAGACGCCATGATTCACCTCTGGAGCAGCGCGGCGTCGAGCCCGAGCGCCTGCCGTAGTTCATTGTTAGTCGAGAAAAGCTCGAAGCGCAGATCGAGACTCTGCAAACGCAGTCCGATCGCATCCCTGCGAGCGAGCACGAGATCAGTAATGTCGAGCTGGCCTTCGATGAGGCCGTGCTCTTCCGCGCGCAACACCGCATCCACGCGCGGCAATGCGTCGCTTTCGATTTTTGCGAGCGCGGCGGCGAGTGCTTGCTGGCGCGTCTGCAACGAGGTTACCGAGGATTTGGCTCGCGCGAGCGCGCTTTCACGCTGGTTCGTGAGGCTCGATGCCCGCGCGAGCGCCGCACTCTTCGCGTGTTCGCCTTGATCGAACACCGGAATCGGCGCGGAGACCGTCAGCCCGAGCGTGTGCGCCTGATCGCCGGACACCGTGAACGTGTCGCGCGTATAGCCGAGACGAAACGTGAGATCCGGAACCGCGCGACGTCCTGCGAGCGTCGCGTCTTTCTCTGCCGCTTGCGCTTGGTACGAGAGCTGCGCAATGTCCGGGCGCTGTTCGAGTGCAGGAACTTGCGGCGCGATGTCGGCTCGAGAAAGCACGCTCACATCCACGTCGTCGATCACACAACGCGAGCGCAGTGCGGTGTCACATACCGTCTGAGCCGCATCCGCTTCGGCGTGTGCGCGCAAGGTGTCACTCTCCACACCGCCCAAATCGATCAGCAGGCGATCGTAGTCGACACCGCTCAGCGCTTGATGGTCGAGCCGACCTTTCGCCACGTCGGCAGCCGCGCGCGCTTGCGTCAACGACTGATCGAGCTCGTTTGCACGCGCCTTCGCGTACAGCAAGCGACCGAGGGCGAGCCGTGCATCGGCGACCCGTTCACCGAGCGTGGTAGCGACGCCACGCTCAGCGGCGTAGGCACGCATCGCCGCTGCATCACCACGCGGACCGCGCTTGCCGAGTTCCACCAACTCGCTCACACCCACCCCGTAGATGAGCATTTTGCTGAGTGGTAGATCCCGCGGGTTACTGTGACCGAGCGCGAGATTCGACACACCGAGGTCTACATTGGGATTGGGAAGGACCTGACTGTCGCGATAGTCCGCACGTGCAGCGGTGAGCTCGTCTTTTGCCGCCGACACTTCGAACGATCGATCCGACATCCAGGTTGCGAGTGCACGATCGTCGCGCAGTAGCGCGTTCACCTTTGCATCAGGTGGAGCGCTTGCGTCCGAAGTTCGCGCAACGTCGGCAGCTTTCGGTACATCTGCCGCCTGAACGACTGCGACCATGAGCGACGACGACGCAAGGACGATTCCAAGTCTAAAAACTAGTCTGCGTGACCGCATAAAGAACCGAGCCGATCGGCGACTTACAAACAAACCCATGGCCGCGGCGCTGACAGAACCGTAAGCCGGGGCGATTTCTTCCTGCCCTAACGTGTGAAAGCCACGAATTCTTTACGTCATCATGACGTTGAAAATCGCAACGCAGCTCTCAGCTGCAACGTTTTGCAACACCTTACCACTGCTGCAGCTGCGGTGGGTACAACCAATCGGCGCATGCGTGCAAGCAGTTTGATGCTCGATCTGAATCGTGTCGCGTGCGCGTGCAACGACCGTAACACGATCGTGATCGAAGCGAGCTCTCTCGCGTCTGCGCTTCGAACCGCGACTGCAGCCATCAGCTGCGGGCGTCGATCGGCTAGCGCGAGCTAGCGTGCGTGCTCGCACACAGTCGCGGTGCGCGCGACCGCACGCAGCCGTGGGCGAGCAAAGCGGAGCTGCGCGCCCACCACGGATTCAGTCCGGCTGCGCGGAAAAACGCCCGATTTTCGCCTGCGCCGGCGTTCCTTGACAGGGTAGGTGTGGTCACGTAGTCCTTCCACCCGCTCCGACGGGAGGTCGCGCTTCTAGCCACCGAGCGGCCTGCTCGACAGGAATCGAACGTGTTTCGCTTTGCAGTCACTGCTTGCTTGCTCGCGGCGTGTAGCTCCCAGCCTGCGGCTCGCAGCGCGAGCGCTGGCTGTCGTGAGCGGGTGGTCAGTCTGCACGATGTGACGACCGAAGCCGTGCTGCGCTACGACGCGCAGCCATGTTTAGTCGGTGTCGCGGAGCCGACCGATCTCGCGACCGAGCTTTCCGCGCAGCTGACTGGCATCCCGCGCGTGGAGAGTACGGAAAGCATCCTAGCGACGCGTCCCACTCAGGTGTTGGCGCTCGCGACGGTCGCGGAACATCTGCCGGAGTTGTTCCGAGAGTTGGATCGGCGTGGCATCGGCTGGACCGCCCCGCGCCTCGAACGATTGTCGGACGTCACCAGCTTGGCCGCGGATTTGGGCAAACGTGTCGACCGCGAAGCCGCGAGTCGGGTGTTTACCGAGAAATTAACTAGCGCCCGCAGTCAGGCGAGCGGAGGAAAGCGGCCACGCGTGTTCGTGTTCGATTGCTGCGCGCCTCCGTTTACCGCGGGCCGGCGAGCCGTGATCACCGATCTGCTGGCGCACGCAGGCGCGGACAACGTGTTCGCAGACGTAGATGACGACTGGTTTCACGCGAGCTGGGAGGCAGCGATTCAACGTCGACCCGACCTCGTGCTGATCGACGACTACGGCAACTCGAGCGCGTTGGCGAAAAAGCGACAGGCACTCGCGCAAATCGCACCCTTGGCGAAGCTGCCGGTGATCGTGTTGCCGCTGCGAGATGCACTCGGAACGATTCGGAGTGCCGAGGTGATTCTGAAACTCACTTCGGCGATCGCGGGGAGCTCGGGATGAAAGCGATCGCGTTCTCGCTCGCGCTGTGCGTCGTGATGTTCGTCGTCGCGATCTGCGTCGGTGGGAGTGGAGTCGGGTTTCCGGACGACGCTTGGTTGCAGCGCACGCGCAGTTTGCGTGCACTGACGGCGCTCGTGACTGGAATGGGCCTCTCGCTCGGCGGCGTCTGGTCGCAGGCGTTGTTTCGCAATGAGCTCGTCGAACCGTTCCTGCTCGGACTCTCCGGTGGTGCCGCTGCAGGCGCGGTGATCTCGCTGTGGCTTTTTCCGGGTGTTTCGCCAGCGTTCGGTGCAGCTGCGGGCGCGCTCGGAGCTGCGCTCGTGGTGCGCGCGCTCGCGTGGCAAAGCGAGGCGGCGTTGCTGCTGACGGGTGTCGCAGTCGGCTCGATGACGGGTAGTTTGGCGGGTCTCGTGCTCACGACGGCGCGGCAAGAGCAGCTGCTGCGACCCGCGACGCATTGGTTGTGGGGTGGGTTTGCGGATCCGAATCCGCAGCTGTTGGCTGCCGGTGCAGCGAGCTTGATCGCGGGGCTTTCGCTGACCTGGGGTGCGCGCGATCACTTGGACCGATTGCTGCTCGGCGATGAGCTCGCAACCTCGCTCGGAACACCGGTCAAGCTCGTACGCGGAATCGGTTTCGGGTTGATCGCAGTGCTCACGGCGGTGTGCGTGTTGTGCGGCGGGATCGTGGGTTTCGTCGGTTTGCTCGCGCCGCACGTCGCGCGCCGTTGGGTGTCCGGATCGCACGTGGTGATGCCGTTCGTCGCCTGCCTGCTCGGAGGCGCACTACTGGTCGGGAGTGATGCGCTCGCGCGTTCCGCGTTCGCACCAAAAGAAGTGCCGACGGGATTGTTTACGTCGTTGTGTGGCGCACCGTTGTTTCTGTTGGCGCTACGGAAGAGGCTCGCGTGACCGCGGATGTCGCGCGCATGACTGCGGTGCTCGCGTGCTGGCAGCTCGAGGTCGCGCAAGGCGGGCGGACTGTCCTGCGAGATGTCGCGCTCGAAGTGCAGAAGGGCGAAGTAATTGGGCTCGCCGGGCGCAACGGCTCGGGAAAAACAACTCTGTTGAATGTGTTGGCAGGGTTGCGTGAGCCGCTCGGAGGGCACATCGCGTGGTTAGGGCGAGACCGTTTGCCAAGAGGTTTGGAACGCGCGCGGACGTTGGGACTGGTGTTGCAGCACGAGCCCGCGCCGTGGTTGAGCGTGCGCGAGATCTTGCGGCTCGGAGGTGCAGACGCCGGCCGCGTCGCGGCGATCGTGGACTCGCATCGGCTCGACGCGTTGGCGGATCGACGGGTGTCTGAGCTGTCAGGCGGCGAGCGGCAGCGCGTGGCGTTGGCGCGCGCATGTGCGGCGGAGCCCGCGTTGTACCTGTTGGATGAGCCGACCAATCACTTGGATCAAGTCGAACGACGGGAGTTCGAGTCGTGGTTGCGCGCAGCGAGAAAGACCGCAGCAGTGGTGCTGATTACCCACAGCCGTTCGTTGTTGAAGCACACCGATCGCGTGCTGTGGACCGCGAACGGTCAGGTGTTGGATCGGGAGCCGACCTGAGCTGCCTGCGACTAAACCGTCGGACGCCAGTAGTCGCCTTGCAGCGCAGCTGCTAGCTGCAAGGCTTTCCCCAGCCGAAGCCGGCCGCTCTCGCAATCGACTACCACTCGCTCGAGATCCGATGGGAGCGATGCCACGCTTCGTGGCACCTTCACTCGACCGTCCGTCAGCACCAACAAACGCTTGAACACGCCCTGCGCTCTCCAGCGTGTCTGCTTGCACAACGCCTGCACCGCCGCGAGCGCCTCGTTCAAAGGCGTCCCGCCACCACCACCCAACGCTGCAATCGCCCTCGGAATGACCGCTCGGCCTGGATTTGAATCGACCTCTAGGTTCGCTCCCGCGCCACGAAACGAGATGACCGCAAGCCTCGCGCCTACGCTCTTAGCCCTTCGGTCGAGCGCACTGGCAACGCCCTTCGCGATCCCGAGACCCCCACTTCGCAACATCGACGACGAACAATCGACCGCCACAATCCACAGCTGCGAAGCCGGCCTACGTCGCTCTCGATAGCGCAGCTGATCCGGATTCAAACTGCGAGCGAGCGCACCTGGCAGTGACGAGCGGCAGTGGTCGCGCAACGTCGCAAACCAATCTACCGAACCTGCTTGCCTCGCTCGGCCACGCTGCCCGCTTGCAGCGGACAGCTGCGCCGTGCCCTTCCGGATCCTCCCCGGACGGCGGCCTCTCGGCTTACACATCCAAGTCGGCAGGTCCGGCACTGGCGCTGCCCTCACCGGCCGCGCCGGCAGCACTCCGCTCACTGCGTCCGCGGCCGCCCGCGAACTCCCCGCGCCGGCATCCGCACCCGCACCGTCGAGCGACGCGCCACCGCCACCCGACCCCGCTCCACGTCCGCCGCTCGGGGCTGCAGCACCTCCGAGTCCGCCTCCGGACTGCGGCTCATTCCCCGAACCGCGTGGCATCCGATGCGCCAGCGCCAACTCGGCCACCGCATCCACGTCCTCGAGCGTAATCTCCGACCGATCGTTCCACGCCGCATGGGCTCTCGCAGCACGCAACATCGCAAGATCCGCACGCACACCTTCCACGCCCGCCGCGTGACAACGCTCCGTCACGCGCACCAGTGCCGGACCCGACATCGGAATCGCACTCGCACGCTCCCGCGCACCTCGGCAACGCTCGACCAACTCCGCCTGCCGCGCAGCGTAGGCAGCCCGAAACCGCTCGGGATCCCGATCGAACTCGAGACGCCGCATCACGATCTCCGCACGCTCGCCCGGCGGAATCGAACCCTGCGCACTCGCCGACAAACCAAACCTGTCGATCAACTGCGGCCGCAGCTCACCCTCTTCCGGATTCATGCTGCCGATGAGCACGAAGCGCGCCGCGTGGGTATGCGACACCCCGTCTCGCTCCACGACGTTGCGGCCGGTAGCTGCAGCATCGAGCAGCAAGTCCACGAGCGCGTCCGGCAACAAGTTGACCTCGTCGACGTACAACACGCCATCGTGCGCCCGAGCGAGCAACCCCGGCTCGAGCTCGACCCGACCATCCTGCATCGCGCGCGCGAGATTCAACGTCCCAGTCACGCGCTCCTCAGTCGCTCCCAGCGGCAACTCGACGAACGCCCCCGGCACCAGCTCCGCAAGTGCACGCGCCAAGGTCGTCTTTGCAACACCGCGCGGCCCGTGGACCAGCACACCGCCGATCGCCGGATCGATCGCGCACAAGATCAGCGCTCGTTTCAGCGCATCCTGCCCGACGACCGCGCTCCACGGAAACTGCATCACTCAGCTTCCTCGGCATCGAGCAACACTGCCTCGAGCGCATTCCGATGTTCGCCCGGCTCACGCCACAAACCACGCTGCATCGCCTCGAGCAACCGCTCGGTCATCTCGCGCAACGCCGCCGGGTTGTGCTCGGCCAAAAACGCCTGATTTTCAAGATCCAGCACGTACGCGTCACTGACCATCGCGTACTGGTAATCCTCCACGACGTTCGTCAGTGCGCCGTACCCGAACATCAGATCGACTGTCGCCGCCATCTCGGACGCGCCTTTGTATCCGTGCCGGCGCGCACCCGCGATCCACTTCGGATTCACGACGCGCGCTCGGACGACGCGCGCGAGCTCCTCCCGCAAGCTGCGAACGCGCGGCGCTTCGGGATTCGAGTTGTCGCCGTGATAGAGCGCCACCGGTTGCCCGCGCAGCATTTCGATCGCAGCGCCCATCCCACCTTGAAACTGGTAGTAGTCGTCCGAGTCGAGAATGTCGTGCTCGCGATTGTCTTGGTTGTGCAGGACAGCCTCCACTCCCTTCAGCTGCGCACCGAGCAGCTCGCGCTCCGGACCGCCGCCGTCCGCTTCCGAGTACGCATAACAACCGAAGTCGAGATACAGCTCCGCGAGGTCGCGCCGGTCATGCCAGTTGCCCTGGTCGATCACGCCGCCGATCCCAGTCCCGTACGCGCCCGGCTTACTGCCGAAGATCCGAAATCGCGCCTTGCGCGCTGCGTCGCTCGGCGCAAGCCCGCGCGACACCAACGCTTGCTCATCGCGCAAGACGCGCGCACGAATCGGGTTCACGTGCTCCGGCTCATCGAGCTCCGCGACCGCGCGAACTGCCGCATCGACGAGCCGAATCAACTCGGGAAACGCGTCGCGAAAGAAGCCCGAGATCCGCAACACCACGTCCACGCGCGGCCGCCGCAACACGGATGCCGGCAGGATCTCGGTATCGACGACGCGCGCACTACCCTCCGCCCAGACCGGCCGCACACCGAGCAGCGCGAGCGCTTGCGCGATGTCGTCACCTCCGGTGCGCATCGTCGCAGTGCCCCACACCGATAGCCCGATGCAACGAGGATACTCGCCGTGGTCTTGAACGTGCCGTTGCACGAGCCGCTCCGCCGCGCGCTCCGCGAGCCGATAGGCCGACGGCGTTGGAACCGCCCTCACGTCGACCGAGTAGAAGTTGCGACCGGTCGGAAGAACATCGAGCCGTCCGCGCGATGGAGCTCCACTCGGGCCGGGCTCGACAAATCGCCCATCGAGTCCCGCGAGCAGACCTGCGATCTCGCGGGGTCCACACCCATCCAATGCCGGCACAAGCTCGCGCTGAATGCGCGCGATGACGGGAGCACAACCTGCCGGCACTTCGACGTTACCCGCCAAAATCTCGCGCGCGAGCAGCTCGAGCCGCTCGCGCGTGTCACCGGCAGTACGCCAAGGTTCATCACTCACGGCTGCGAGGCTCGCGGGCCGAGCTCCCGTCCACGGCGTTGCCGCATCCACGGTCAGCGGATCGATGCCGCCCTCAGCTGCGGGCACCAAAACGGAACGCGCCAACGCTTTCAACAAGCCCTCGTCCGCGCCCGTCCCGGCTCGCGTCGGCAAACGTGCGAGCGCAACCAGCATATCGAGCCGCTGCGTACCAGCCGGTGAACGCCCAAACACGTGTAAGCCGTCGCGAATCTGTGACTCTTTCAACTCGCACAAGTACGCGTCGATCGTCATCAGCAGCGCGTCGTCCTCGGTCACGGCTTCGACACCGCGTTGCGCGCGTCCGCGAGCCGCCTCGAGCTCGCGATCGAGATCCACCGCTTTCGCAGCCGCCAAGATCTCCTTGCGCAACAACGCAGACCGTACCGGATCCAGCGCCAACGCCTGATAGTACTCGTCGACCAACCGCTCGAGGTCCCGCAACGCCCCATAACTCTCGGCGCGCGTGAGCGGTGGCACCAAGTGATCGATGATCACGGCCTGCGCGCGCCGCTTCGCCTGCGTTCCCTCACCCGGATCGTTCACGATGAACGGATACAAGTGCGGCATCGGCCCGAACACTGCATCGGGCCAACAACTACTTCCGAGCGCGACGCTCTTCCCCGGCAACCACTCGAGGTTCCCGTGTTTGCCCACGTGCACGACCGCATGCGCGCGATACACGCGGCGCAACCACGCGTAAAACGCGAGATAACCGTGCGGCGGCACCAAGTCCGGATCGTGGTAAGTCGCCGATACGTCGATCTCGTAGCCGCGCGTCGGCTGAATCCCGACGAACGTCG
>DASRXR010001187.1:0-8747 GCA_035687405.1 Polyangiales bacterium | reverse complement strand
GTACGTGAACGGCGTCGCGATCGCGAATCCGGGCAAGGCCGTCCTGCTGCACGGTTCGGATGGATCGCAGCAAGAAGGCAACGATGCGGAAGCCGCGCGCCTGGCGGTCGCGCAGAAGCTCAACGTGAAGCTTCTGGTCGACGACAACGACATCACGATCGCCGGTAAGCCGAGTGATTATCTCCCGGGCTTCGACGTCGCGAAGACGCTTGCGGGTCACGGCATGACGGTCGACATCGGCGACGGTGAAGACTTCGAAAAGCTGTACGCGCGCATGGCGAAAGCGATCTCGCAGCAGGGTCCGATCGCGCTCGTGAATCGCCGCAAGATGGCGCCGGGCGTGCCGGGGCTCGAGGGCAGTAACAAAGCTCACGACGTGATCAAGGTGCAAACTGCGATCGAGTACTTGAGCGCGCGCAATCACCACGCTGCGATCGAGTACTTGAAGTCGATCGAGAAGCCGAAGCGCCCGACTGGGTATCGCGGCAGCAGCACGACGATGGGCAAGAACCGCGACGTGTTCGGCCAGACGGTCGTGGAGATCTTGTCGCAGCTTGGAGCGGCGGAGCGCAAAGAGAGCGTGCTCGCGATCGACAGCGACCTCGAGGGGTCGTGCGGGCTCTCGTTCGTGAAGAAGGCGTATCCGGAGATCTTCGTCGCGGGCGGGATCATGGAGCGCGGCAACTTCTCGGCGTGTGCGGGCTTCGGCATGCAGCCGGGCAAACAGGGTGTGTTCGCGACGTTCTCGGCGTTCTTGGAGATGATCATCAGCGAGGCGACGATGGCGCGCCTCAACCACGCGAACGTGCTGAGTCACTTCTCGCACGCGGGCGTCGACGACATGGCCGACAACTCGTGCCACTTCGGCGTGAACAACTTCTACGCCGACAACGGGCTGCCGGAAGAGGACAAGACGCGGCTGTATTTCCCGGCGGACGTGCACCAGATGCGCGCTGTCGTGAAGCGGATTTGGAAGGACCCCGGCTTGCGGTTCGTGTTTTCGACGCGCTCCGAGGTGCCCGAGATTCTCGACGAGTCGGGCAAGCCGCGGTTTGCGGCCGACTACGAGTTCGTGCCGGGCAAAGACGAGATCATTCGGCGTGGGTCGCGCGGCTACATCGTGAGCTACGGCGAGATGTTGTATCGCTCGCTCGATGCGGTGGAGAAGCTGCGTGGTGCGGGCGTCGACGTGGGTTTGATCAACAAGCCGACATTGAACGTCGTCGACGAGGAAGCGATCATGCGCGCCGGTGAGACCGGGTTTGTGCTCGTGGTCGAGAGCCAGAACGTCAAGACGGGCCTTGGGTCGCGCTACGGCACGTGGTTGCTCGAGCGTGGGTTGACGCCGCGGTACGCGCACGTTGGAACGCATAAGATCGGTGCGGGTGGCTTGTGGGAGCACATGGCCTACCAGGGCATCGACAGCGAAAGCATCATCACGAAGATTCGCGAGTTCGTCTGAGCGCTCTTGCGCCCTGACGTGCTGGCGTCGAAGCGCGTGTGGCGTCGTCTCGCACCTGCAGCTCAGAGCTGCATAAGGGTGCGAGCGATGTTGGACGCGTGAGAGCTTCTTATCGGTAGACGGAAGGCGCGTCGCGATACGATTTCCTAGCCGAGTCCGGCCGCATTCGAGCGGCGGCGGCTGGGGTTAGCGTATGAAGCGTGCCTTTGCGATCGCGTGCGTGCTGTTCGGAATCTTCGGCTGCGGGGATGACGGCAAGGCTCCGTTCGTGCCCCGTACACGCAAGGACTCTGGACCGGACGATACGAAGCGCGATGCTGCGGTCGAGGACGGGGGGATGACCGAGGGTCCCTTGCTGAAGTTCACGATGCCGGAAGCAGCGAAGAATCCGAAGGACGACACGGTTGTGACGTCGGCGCTGGTCGCGGTCCGGTGCGAGGCGAAAAAGCGGAGTGGCAAGGCGCCGGTCAGCGAGGCGACCGTTGCGATCACGCTCGACAAGGTCGACGAGGAAACGGCCAAGGAAGAGACTCAGCCACCGACGACCAAAGTCGGCGAGAACGAGTACGAGGCCAAGTTCGATGTGACCGCGCGGCCGAACGGGCTCTTGCGGTTCCGCTGCGCAGCCAAGGATACCGCGACGACTCCCCACGCATCCTTGCTCAGTATGGACACGCTGCTCGACCTCGGACCGAAGATCGAAATCGAAGAACCGAAGGACGAGAGCATCCATGCGCTTCACTCGCCGGTTACGGTCAAGTTTCAAGTCACGTCTCAGCCGCTCGCGGACGGGGATGAAGAGTCTGCCGTCAAGAACGTGAAGCTGTCGATCTCGGGCACCGAATACAAGGTCACGGAAGCCGAAGACAAACCGGGGCTCTATCAAACGAGTGTCGACTTCAGCGACAAGGCGCTGTTCATGGTGCCGCCCAGCACGGCTGAGGTCGTGATCATCGCCGCCAACGGCCGGACGCCAACGGCTGCATCCCGGTCGGTGAAGTCCGACATCAAGATCGATGGCGACGGACCGTCGATCAAGGTCGAGACGCCAATGAGCGGATCGATCGTGCATGGCGAAGTCCTCTTGAAGGTCACGGTTACGGATGTGTCCGGGATCAAGCCGGGTTCGCTCAACGCTTCCATCAACGACACACTTCTGAAGTTCTCTGATTGGGACCAGAAGGGAGACAGCTACGAGCACACGTTCGACACGCGTGCCTTCGGCCTTCAGCTGACCCAAATCACAATCAACGTGGCGGCGACCGACGTCGTGGGGAACCAGACCGATCCGCCTGCCTCCTTCACGCTGCGGCTCGACAACCTGCCGCCCCTCGTCAGCCTCGATCCCCCACCGCTTCGTGAGTTCCGGAAGGATGGAACCAATCGGTACTGCTCGAAGCTGTTCGATCCGGTGGGTACCACTGCCCAAAGCGATCTGTCGTCTGCGGTACGCACATCGTATTACCGCGCCATCGTCTTGGATCAAACGAATCACGACCCAGGTTCGCAGGCGGACTACTACGCAGGGGTCGATGCGACGAAAGTGGTCTTGTACGCCCAGCCCGATCCATCGATCCCGCTCTTGATCGACACGAACAACGACGGTGAGTGCGACGATATAAACTTCGCAGCTCTTCCGGAGAACAAACGGCCGACGATCATCAAGCTCACTGCGCTCGAGCCGCGTGGCACCGCGTTCTACCCGACGGCGCTCGACGACTACGGTGGTTCGTTCTGCACGGGAACTCCGTCGAGCAACAATATGCTCCCCAGCCGAATCTGCACCCTCACGGAGATGTTTAGAGTCGTAGCTGCGCCGTCCGAAGGTCGCGGTCCCGCCATCTACGGCTACATGCCGACCAACTCAGACATGGGTGAGTGTGAGGGCCAAGGTTGGTCGGTTCAGCCGATCGTCGGCGAAGGTTGGCGATGTCTCGCCGCGCGCACTGAAGACACGATCGGTAACGTTGGCATCTCGGCCCCTCTGCGCGTCTGCTTCAACGATCCGGACGATGGCAAACCGGCGCCGGACTGTTCACCTGGCTTGGCACCTGCGTGCACGGGCAGCTGCACGATTTCCAATGCTCAGCTTTATTCCGCCGGCATGATTTGGGAAGCAAAGTAAGTTCGGCCGTTCTGTGTCCCCAGATGCGAGCGGTTTACCAGGGCGTCCTGCTTGACCAGACACCCGGAAATCGCCTAGTTGTTCTCACGGCCAAACGAGCGATTTTTGGCTAGGAGAGCACATGAATCACGCTGAAGCCGCGGCCATCCTTCAGGCCGCCGGAAGTCCGTTCGAGCTCGCAACCGAGACCGTCAACGGACGGACTGCCAAGGTCTTCAAGACGCGCGAACGCTCGATGCGCGAGAAAATCGCGAACGCCACGGTTCATGGCGACAAAATCTTCCTCGTCTACGGCGACTGGCGCATCACCTTCACCGAGTTCATCGAATACGTCTGGGGCGCGGCCCACGTGCTCGAAGACGACTTCGGAGTCAAACGCCACGACCGCATCGCCATCCTCGCGTACAACCGCCCGGAGTGGCTGATCGCGCTGTTCGGCGGGGCATCCATTGCAGCCATCAGCGTCGGCCTGAACGGTTGGTGGACGACCGATGAAGTCCTGTACGGCCTGAACGACTCTGGCGCGCGCTACCTGATCGTCGACGACCTGCTCTGGGAACGCGTGAAGCCGATTCTGCCGCAGGCGAAGTCGCTCGAAACCATCTTCTACATCGGCGACAACCCACCCGAAGGCACAGTCTCGATCAAGAAACTTCTGGTGCGCCGCACCGATGCACCGACTGCGCCGCTCGAGGAGGACGACCCGTTCGTGCTGCTCTACACGTCCGGCACGACCGGTCGCGCGAAGGGCTGCATCACGACGCACCGCGGCACCGTCGCGCAGGTGCAGGGCATCTTCTACAACACGTTCGTGCACCTGCTGTTCAAGTCGGCGAAAGAAGGCACGCCGCCGACGCTGCCAGCTGCACCCGCAACCTTGCTGACGTCGCCGCTGTTTCACGTCGCCGGTCTCCACAGCACGGTGTGTGCGTCGATCACGGCCGGCTCGAAGCTGGTGTTCGGCCCGCCGAAGTTCGACCCCGAGTTCGCGTTGAAGACGCTGCAGGACGAGCAGGTTACGAGCTGGATGGCGATCCCGACGTTGCTGCAACGCCTGCTCGACTATCCAAAGCTCCAAGACTACGACCTCACGTCGCTCACGATGATCTCCACCGGCGGTGCCCCGACTGCACCCGAGACGGTCGAGAAGGCCCACTCACTGCTCAAGACGAAGCCTTCACTCGCGACGTCGTACGGTCTCACCGAGACGCACGGTATGGCGACGAGCATCGGTGGCGACGAGTACCTCGAGCGCAAGAACTCGGTCGGTCGTCCGACGCCGATCGTCGAGATCCGCGTGGTCGACGACAAGGGGAACGACGTGAAGCCGGGTCGTCCGGGTTTGATCCTCGTCGGCGGTCCGACCGTGACTCCGGGTTATTGGGGCCGCGCCGAGGAAACGAACCAGACCGTGATCGACGGTTGGCTGCACACCGGTGACATCGGTTACTTCGACAAAGACGGTTACCTGTACATCTCCGACCGTGCGAAGGACATGATCATTCGTGGTGGCGAGAACGTGTACTGCGTCGAGATCGAGAACTGCTTGGCGGATCACCCTGAGATTGTGGAGGCGGCGGTGATCGGCGTTCCCGATCGCGACCTTGGTGAGCGTGTGAAGGCCGTCGTGCTTCGCACGGAAGGTTCGCAGCTGAACGCGGCGGATGTGAAAGCACACGTCGCGAAGCAACTTGCGAAGTTCAAAGTGCCAGAAGAGGTCGAGTTCACGAAGGACCCGCTGCCGCGCAATCCCGCTGGCAAGATTCTGAAGAACATCCTGCGGAACACGGGCACGGTTTCGTTCCCGCCTGACAGTCACTTATAGCTCCGCGCAGCGGAAGGCACCGGGAGCCGCCTGACTAGTTCAGCAAACGACAACGCCGGCGCTCCCGCACCCCACAGCCCCGCGCAGCGGAAGACACCGCGCTCCTAACGAGGCCGGCGCACGCACGCGCCCCCGCGTTTAAGTGATCGCCCGCCCGCCTGCCCCCCACCAACCAAGCGTGCGCGAAGACCCGAGGTGCGTTCGGTCCCGGCGGTACGCTCCCGAGCCGGCGCTAGCGCTCGCGCTAGCGCTCACCCTCGTTTCCGCCTGCACCGGCGCCATTGCCGACGCTGTCCAGGGCCCCGGCTCCTCAAATCCGTCGAGCGACCCCACAGACCCGCCGGACACCCAAACCCCTGCAGCCGTAAGCGGCAAGCCCGGAGCGCCGGGCCCAGACCCGGCCGGCGGCAAACCACCCCTCACGCCGGGCGCCGAGACGCCCGCCGGCGACATGCCGCAGGTCTGCCCGACCTCCGCGCTCGACCCCGGCCCGGCACCGTTGCGCCGGCTCACGCCGGTTCAATACCAGAACACGCTGAAGGACTTGTTCGGCGATGTCCCGAACTTGGACCAAGTGCTCGGGGATGTTGCGGAGCCTTCGGAGTTCGGGCTCGCGCAAGCAGACGTCGCGCCGGTCGAGATCGAGTCGTATCAGAAGGCCGCCGAGACGGTCGCGACCTACGTTGCGACGACACCGGCAAAACTCACCGCGCTCGTGCCCTGCGCGACCGGTGCAAAGCCGCGCGATTGTGCGAGGACGTTCGTGCAGAGCTTTGGCGCCCGCGCGTATCGCGCGCCGCTCGCAGATGTGGCCGACATCGATCGCCACCTCGCGCTCTACGATCTCGGTGCGAAGGTCAGTCACCAGCACGGCATCGAGCTCGTGCTGCGCGGCATGCTGCAAGCGCCCCGGTTCTTGTATCGCGTCGAGCTCGGCGAAGCGGCGCTTGCGGGAGCTACGAACGTGCGCCTGTCCGACCACGAGATCGCGACGCGGCTCGCGTACGTCCTGTGGGATTCGCTCCCGGATCAGACGCTGAACGACGCGGCAGACTCCGGCATGCTCGATACACGCGAAGGCGTCAAAGCCATCGCGCAGGGCATGCTCGAGGATGAACGCGGCAGCCATGCGCTGCGGCGTTTCCTCGAACGTTGGACTCGCCTCGCGAAGCTCGACACGCTCGTCAAAGACGACACGTACTTTCCGCAGTGGAAGTCCGGCACGCTCAAGGCGTCGATGCGGCAACAAGCGACGTTACTCTTCGACGACGTTCTCGACCGCCAGGGCGGAACCTTGACTGCACTATTCACGACGCCGAGCGTGTTCGTGAACAAAGATCTCGGCAGCTACTACGGCATGAGCGGAACCGACGCGTTTCAGCGCGTCGAGACGACCGACGGCCGCAACTCCGGCGTGCTCACGTTGCCGGGCGTGCTGTCAGTGCTGGCGAAGCCGGCCGAGAGCTCACCGATCTATCGCGGCAAGTTCGTGCGCGAAGCGTTGTTTTGCCAGCAGCTTCCAGCGCCGCCGCCAAACGTGCCGAAGCCACCCGACGTGGAACCGGACGTCTCGACGCGCGAACGCTTGAGCCAACACGAGACCGACCCCGCGTGCAGCGGCTGTCACCAGCTGATGGACCCAGTCGGCTTTGGATTCGAAAACTTCGACGCAGTCGGTCACTACCGCAGCGAGGACGGAGGAGATGCGATCGATGCGCGCGGTAATCTGCTCTCCACGCGCGATGCCAATGGCGCATTCAATGGCGTTCGCGAGCTCGGACAACGGCTCGCCCAAAGCGGCGAAGTCGAAGAATGTTTCGCACGCCAGTGGTTTCGCTTTGCACTCGGCCGTTTCGAACGCGACGTCGACGAATGCACACTCCAGCAGCTGATGGCGGCGTTCGAGAGCGCCGGGAGCGATCTGCGCGCGCTGCCGATCGCACTCGCGACGAGCGACGCGTTCTTGACGCGGCACCCGCCTGCCGCCGACGAGGAGACACCGTGAGTGATCCGATCGATCTCCGAACACGCGTGACGCGCCGCAAGCTGCTCGGCGGCATCGGCGCGCTCGGTGTCATGCTCGCGAGCCCGATCTGGCGTCCTGCGACCGCATTCGGCCAAGATGCCAAAGCGAAGGCCGCACGGCGTTTCATCGGCGTGTTCTCCGCGAACGGCACGATCGCATCCGAGTTTTTCCCGGCTGGAACCAGCAAAGATCTCGCGCTCGCTGGCGCGAACCTCGGCCAAATCTTGCAGCCACTCGAGAAGCATCTCGCGAAGCTGCTCGTGCTCAAGGGCGTACACATGAACTCGACGGTCGAGGATCAGCTCGGCGTGACGAGCTCGAACAAGCCCGGCGGCCCGCACATGAAAGGCCCCGGCGCGATGCTCACCGGCGGGTCGCTGCAAGCTGGAAGCTTCGGCGGTTCAGGCGGTCCCGCGGGCTACGCCGATCGCATCTCGGTCGATCAGCTCATCGCGAACAAGATCGCCGCGAGCGCGAGCAAAACGAAGTTCGCGTCGCTCGAGTTCGGCGTGCGCATCGAGGGCCAAGAGCCGCTCCGCGTGATCTCGTATCGCGGCGCGAATCAGCCCAACATCGCGGTGGACGATCCGTGGATGATGTACAGCCGCTTGTTTGCAAACGCAGACCTCGGCGCGGCGGATCTCGCGCGCACGCTCGAAGAACAGCGCAGTGTGCTCGACTTCGTGTCGGGCGACCTTACGCGCCTGCAAGCGCGCTTCGGCGCGGCGGATCGCGCGCGCCTCGACGCCCATCTCACGAGCATTCGCGAGCTCGAGCAACGCTTGAGCATGACGCCGACCGTCTGCACGCCGCTCACGCTGCCGGCGAAGCTGGACACGCGCGACATGGCCAACTTCCCCACCGTCAGCAAGCTACAGCTCGACTTGATGGTTCTCGCGCACAGCTGCGGCCTCACGCGCGTGTCGACGTTCATGTTCGCGAATGCCGATAGCTGGCAATACTTCCCGTGGATCGGCGTCAACCAAGAGCATCACGAGCTATCGCACGCGGGCGACAACGACGCAGCGAGCCAAGCGAAGCTGGTCACGATCAACAAGTGGCACAGCGAGCAGATCGCGTATTTGCTCGACGGGCTCACCGCAGCGCAGGAAGCCGACGGCACGAGCCTGCTCGACAACACCGTGCTGCTCTGGGGCAACGAGCTCGGTGCCGGGAACACGCACAGCTACAAGAACATTCCATGGCTCCTCGCGGGCGGCGCCGGTGGGTACTTCAAGACCGGGCGCGCGCTGCAGTTTGGCGACCGCCCGCACAACGATTTGCTCGTCTCGGTGTGCCAGGCGATGGG
>DASRXR010001186.1:0-3810 GCA_035687405.1 Polyangiales bacterium | reverse complement strand
CGGTCGCGCGCGGCGTGTGCTCGGCGTTGTCGCTCGTGCACTCGCGCCGGCTCGTGCATCGCGACCTGAGCCCGCGCAACGTGCGCTGCAGCCGTGAGCTGCAAGCGAAGCTGATCGACTTCGGGGCGATGGCGCCGATCGGTACGAGCAAGTTTTTGGTCGGTACGCCGGCGTGTTGTGCGCCCGAGAGTGTGCACTTGCAGGCGCTCGATGGGCGGACGGATTTGTTCAGTCTCGGAGCGACGCTCTACTTTTTGCTCGTGGGGCGGCACGCGTACATGGCGCGTGAGTTTTCCGCGCTTTCGGATTGTTGGCTCGGGGGTTTTCCGAGGCCGATCGAGCTCGTGCCGGATCTGCCGGTGTCGCTCGACGCGCTGGTCACCGAGCTGTTGCGGCTCGAGCCGGATGCGCGACCTGCGAGCGCGGCCGAGGTGATGCAGCGGTTGTCTGCGATCGATGGTGAGCCGCTGACCGAACAGCAGCGCGTGGCTCGGGCGTATCTTGCGACGCCGACGCTGGTCGGACGAGAGGAGCCGCTCGGGCGGATTCATCGGAGGCTTCAGCGCACGCTCCAGCGGGGCCGCGGTGAGAGCGTGGTGGTGCGCGGACCGGCGGGGGTGGGGCGGTCGCGGTTTCTGGATGCGTGCGTGGTCGATGCGAGCCTGCTCGGCGTGGCTGCGGCGCGCGCGGATGCGGATGATGCTGCGAGCGGCGACTACGGCGTCGTGCGTGCGCTCGCACGGCAGTTGATGACGACGTTGCCGCTCACGTCGCTCGATGCGGCGCGCCCGCATCTCGGATTGCTTGCGCGAATCGTGCCGGAGGTGTTTGCAATCCACGCGTCGCCGGCGACTGCGCCACTTTCGATTCCACCGGAGAGATTGTCGCGTGCCCCGCGGTCGTCGCGCGAGCCGGAGCTGAGCGAAGAGGCGCTCGCGTTGCGGCCGCAGCTGCAAGCGGCGCTGGCGTCGTGGCTCGGTGCGCTGTGCCGCAAGCGTCCGCTCGTGATCGCGGTCGACGACTATACACGAATCGATGAGCCATCGGCTGCGCTGCTGTCGCTGCTCGCGCACGATGTGATGGATGGTTTGTTCTTGCTCGTGAGCGCGGAGACCGAGGCTGTCGCGCGCGCGCCTGGGGCGATGCAGCTGTTGCTCGAGTCGTCGACGGAGGTCGCGCTCGGCAATCTGTCGAGAGAGGAGGCGGCGCAACTTCTGAAGTCGTTGTTCGGGGACGTTCCGAATTTGTCCGAGGTCGCGCATCGATTGCACGACGTGGCGGCCGGCAACCCGCGCGACTTGCTCGGGCTCACCCAGCATCTGCTCGATCGCAACTTGGTCAGCTACGAAGCCGGCGCGTGGACGTTGCCGGCGAACATCGACGAATCGGATTTGCCGAGCGACATCTCGCATGCGTTGATCGCGCGTTTGGAAGCGTTGTCGGAAGGTGCGCGCACGTTGGCGAGTGTGTGCGCGTTGTGTCCCGACCAGATGTTCACGCTCGAGGAGTGCGAGGCATTGAGTGGGCGGCTGGGAGCGAGCTTGCTGCTCGACCTCGATGAAGCGATCGGCGCGCAGGTGATGCGCTGCGCCGATGAGCGTTACGGGCTTGCGCGGGTGGCGTGGGCAGGTGCGTTGCGGTCGCTCTGTTCGCCCGAGCTTCAGAGCAGCTTGCACCGGCGGCTCGCGCTGGTGTTCGAGCGGCGGGGGTTGGAGTTTCGGGCCGGCGAGCATTGGTTGGACGCTGGCGAGTCGAGCCGCGCGCTCGACGTGTTGGTCGCGCATGCGCGCACGTCGCAGCATCAGACGGCGCGGAGCTCGGAGGCGTTTTATCGGTACGCGGAGTCGTTGCCGGCGAGTTGGTTCGATATCTACCAGCGCGCGCTCGAGTTGTGCGTGAAGCTCGAGCGACCGGCCCGCGACGAGTTCACGTTGCGGAGTCGGCTCGCGGGGATCGTGCCGGCGTTCACGATTTCTGATCAGGGGAACATGGGCGCATTGCTCGCGCGGCTGACACGCGACAGTGGGTTGGTGGATTGGCGAGCGTTGCCCGATTCGCTCGAGCCGGCCGAGCGGGTGCAGCGCGCGTTTGAGCAAGCTCGCGAGCGGTATGCGCAGACGTCGGAGAGCGAGCGCGTGTTGCCGCCTGAAGAGGCGTTGACGGTGCTGTCGCGTTCGGTTGTCGCAGCGGCGGGTCGGGTGACGAAGGGTCTCGACGTGAAGTACGTCCGCGAGTTGCCGGACGTGCGGCCGTTGGCGGCGCTCGCGCCGTCGCTGGACGTGATCGCGACGTTGCTCGAAGGGATGCAGGCTCGCTACTCGGGGCGTTTCGAGCGCGCGTGTGCGATTTACGGCGGCGTGCTCGAGCGCACTTCGCAGCCGGATCGAGGGGGACTCGATGCGAGTTACGGCGATGCCGTGCGGATCGGCGTGATGAACGCGATCGATATGATGGAAGCGACGCTCGGGGTTGGCTCGCGTCGCGAGTGGGGGATTCGAGTCGCCGCGCATCCGGCCCATCGGGTCAACGCGGTTGCCACCCGATTGGTGCAGTATCTGTTTCAGGGTGACATTGTGTCGGCGGACCAGTGCACCAAGCAGGTCGAGCGGTTGCGGATCGAGACGCGGGTACTGTACGACGCGTCGACGTTGTCGCTGGAGCTCGTGGCGCACGTCATCGCGGAGGATTTGACGCGGGTGCGGCAGACGCTGCCGCAGCTCGAGAAGCTCGCGGAATGGTATGAGCCGTGGCGGGCGGTGAAGGAGTATGCGATTGCGGCGTTTCATCGGATCCGGCGCGATCCTGCGCGGGCGTTGCCCTTGATCGAAGAGGCGGTGGCGCGGACGCAGGTGGGCGAGCATCTGTTGTGGGCGCAAATTGCGGCGATGCATATCGGGGTGTTGGGGGACTTGGGGCGGCATGCGGAGGCCCTCGCGATCGCCTCGCGTTACGTCGCTGAGGCGCGGGCAGCCGACCTCGGTTACATGGCGGAGCCGTTGTGGTTGGCGTTTGCGGTGTGTCAGGCCGATTGCCAGCAGCTAACGGCGGCAGAGACAGCGAATGCGAGTCTCGAGCGTTTGAGTGCGCTCGGCGTGCAGGGGTTGTATCTCGGGCTGGCGCACGAGACGCGGGCGCGCGTTGCGCTGCGTGTTGGGGACACTGCTGCGTTCGAGCAGCACGCGGAGCTTTGTTACGAAGCGTACGGCTGCTATCGCAACCCAGCGTTGCTCGCGAAACATCGTCGTTTGAGGATGGACGCTGAGCGCCGTAAGCCGCTCACGGCGTTGCCATTCGAAGAGCGTGTGACGACGCGGTCGGGTGTATTGGTTGCGCAGGCGATCGCGGCGTGTGCGGTGGCGGAGCGTGCGCGAGTTGCGTTGGATTTGTTGGTCGAGGAGGTGCGGGCGGAGGGTGGATTCCTATTTAGCTTGGGGGTCGATGGGGCGGAGTGCATTGCGACGGTCGGTAGTCTTCGGTTGGACCCGCAGTTGCAGGAGCGCGTCAGCGAGTACTTGTTGGCGCAGACCCACGATGTGCCGACGACATCGAGCGATAGTGCGGGGCAGTCGAGGCGAGAGTGGCGGGATGCGGAGGGCCGACGCTATGCGCCGGTATTGTTGAGTCACGAGCTAACGGATACCTGGGTAGTGACCGGCGTAGCCTTGTTGATCTCCGTGGAGGGCCACCCACTCCCCAATCCAGCAAGAGTGGCCGGTGCGATAAGTCGAAGTTGGGCGCTAGCAGGCACTCCAACCCAATGGATTGGCCCGGGTTCGGGTTCGGGTTCGGGTTCGGGTTCGGGTTCGGGTT
>DASRXR010001185.1:0-10434 GCA_035687405.1 Polyangiales bacterium | reverse complement strand
GCTCGATGACGACGGCGTCTCGCGCATGCATTCGGTCGTCGAAGTCTCCGCCACCGGCGAAGTCTTCGTGATCGATCTCGGCTCGGCGACGGGCACGATCGTCAACGGCCAGCGCGTCAGCAAGGTCCAGGTCAACCCGGGTGATCAGCTGCAGTTCGGCAGCTTGACCGTGCAGCTCGACTTCGGCGACGAGCCGGAAGAAGAAGACAGCGCGCAGTACGCCCAGCCCGCGCAGCAGTACGCCCAGCCCGCATCGCATGGCCAAGAGCCGTCGACGGTGCTCGGCTATGCCGCGCCTCCGCAGCAAGCTGGATATCAGCAGCCAGCAGCTGCAGGCCGCCCGATTCAGTCGCGCACGGCGACGATGCTGCAAGGCCAAGGACAAAATCCGTTTGCAGCGCCGCCGCAGTCGACTGCGAATCCGTTCGGCGCTCCGGCAGCAGGCGCGGGCGGCTTCGCTGCTTCGCAACAGAGCTACGCGCAAGAGGAGCAGCACGCGCAGCACTACGGTGCGCACGGCTACCAGCGCGAAGACCTCGGCGACGAAGAGCACAACGACACGGTCATGTACCAGCTGATCCCGCAGACCCCGCCGATCAACCCGGCGGACGTCGACAGCGGTGAGTCGGCAGTCGAGGTCGTGATCCTGTGGGGCGAGCTGTCGATCCTCCACGTCGAGCACTTGTCGCCGCCGCGTTCGTATTACGTCGGTGAAGCGACCGACTCGAAGGGCAAGCCCGCGACGGACTTCTTGATCGGCCGCGAGAGCATCGGTGCCGATCGGTTGCCGATCGTCGTCGAGACCGGTTCCTCGGTCGCCGTCGTGATCCCGAATGGTGCGAGCGGCGACATCACGGTCGGCAACGACGTGATCTCGTTCGACGACCTCGCCGCGCAAGGCCAGCTCCAAGCGGCGAGTGAGCTCGCCGGTGCACGCCAGTATGCGTTGCCTCCGGGCGCGACTGCGCGCGTGCAGTATCGCGGCTTCACGTTCGTCGTGAAGCCGATGTCGGCCGCACGCAAAGTCGGCGTGGGCGACGGCAATCGCCTCGATCTCAAGGGCTACATCTGGACCGCCGCTTCGATGGCGTTCCACATCGGCCTGCTGCTGTTGTTCTACTTCTTGCCGCCGCGCAGCTCGTCGCTCTCACTCGACTTGCTGAACGCGGACTCTCGTCTCGTCAAATACCTCATCGAGCCGCCCGAAACCGTCGAAGAAGAAACTCCTGAGTGGTTGCAGGAGAACAAAGAAGACGACGAAGGCGGCAAGGGCAAGCGTCACAAGGACGAAGAAGGCCAGATGGGCAAGAAGGACGAGAAAAAGTCCAAGAACAAGTTTGGTATCGAGGGCCCCCAGAACAACGAAGATCCTCACATGGCCCGTGAGGAGGCCAAAGAGCAGGCGATGAACGCCGGCATCATCGGCATCCTGAAGGCCAGTGTCGGCGCATGGAACTCGCCGACGTCGCCGTACGGTCGCGACAGCGCGCTCGGCAGTGACCCGATGAGCGCACTCGGCGCTCTCATGGGTGACCAGATCGGTGGCAACTTCGGCTTCGGCGGCCTCGGCCTCCGCGGTACGGGTCGCGGCGGCGGTGGTACCGGTGAAGGTACGATCGGCCTCGGCAACGTCGGCACCATCGGTCACGGTGCAGGCGGCGGCACGGGCTCTGGTTACGGTAGCGGCGCTGGTGGTTTCCGCGGCCGCGACGCGAAGGTCCCCCGCATCCGCAGCGGTCAGGCGGACGTTCACGGTTCGCTCTCGAAGGAAGTCATCCGGCGCATCATCGGCCGGCACATCAACGAGGTTCGGTTCTGCTACGAGCAAGAGCTGAATGCGCGTCCCGACCTGCAAGGTCGCGTCGCAGTGAAGTTCATCATCTCGCCGACCGGCGCAGTGCAGACGGCGGCGGTCGATAGCTCCGATCTCGGTAATCCGAAGGCGGAGCAGTGCATCGCACAATCGGTTCGTCGTTGGACCTTCCCGGCACCAGAAGGTGGCGGCATCGTCGTCGTCACGTATCCGTTCGTGTTGTCTCAGACCGGTGGCTGATTCTTAGTCACTCGATCGTGTAGGTATCGAAGCGAGCGGACCCACATAAGAACGTGAGGGTCCGCTCGTGACATTTTCGCAGCGTTCCCATCCCCTCCAAGGAGCGATTCACATGCAGCGGTTGTTGTCGATTTTCATCGGTTGTTCGTTGGCGATCCTATGCATGGCCGCGGATTGCTCCCGCGCTCGCGTCGAGTCGATCAACAAGATGAACGAGGGCGTCACGGCAGCCGTGCAGAAGCGCTATGTCGACGCGACAAAGTTGCTCGAGAGCGCTTCGATCATCGATCCGCAGAACGATCAGGTGTTCTGGAATATGGCGTTGGTGCACATGGAACTACGTAAGTACGACCGTGCGCGAGATGACCTACAGAAAGCCATCAACCTGAATCCTGACTCAGGTGGTTATCAAGAAAAGCTCGGGACCGTGCTGATTGAGTTGAAGGATTGGAATGGCGCCAAGCAAGCATTCGAAAAGGCTATCGCGCTGGAGCCGCAACTCTTCAAGGCTTACTATAAGCTTGCACAGGTCAACGAACAGCTCGATGATCAGCAGAGCGCGTTGAAGAACTACACCGCGGCCGTCGAAAAGGGTCCGCGTTTCTTGGAGGCGTACAACGCTCTCGGGCGCCTGTATGCGGATCTCGGATATCTAGATCAATCAGTGCAGGTGCTGCAGGAAGCTCTCAAGGTCGCCTTGCCCGGGACCGAAGAGGAGGCGCAGGCGCATCATCTCGTTGGTACGGTTTACCAACAGCAGAAGAAGTTCGACGACGCGGTTCGCGAGTTCAAAGCAGCACTGGCCGTGGTTCCCGGAATGCGCGACGCTTTGTTTTCCTTGGGTTGGACCTACCAACTGCAGGGCAACAAGGAAGAAGCCAAGCGTTACTTGCAGAAGTTCGTGGATGTCGCTGGAGCAGAGGCGCCCGCCCACTACGTGAAGGCGGCGCGCGACAAGATTGCGGAGATGGCCGAAGGGTTTTCGACCTCCGCATCCAATCAGTAACGCTGGGTGAATCCTGCTCCGTTCGCCCTAGCAGAACGGAGCAGGGGGCATGAAGTCTGCCTCGCAAGCGTCGAGATCCTCGAGCAATGCTGATGGTTCGGAGGAGGCTTCGGTGTCGGATAACGACTTGTCCGTGTCCAGTCAGGCCGTTGCGCGAAGGGGAGAAGGCGAACACGGAACGAACGGGGAAGGCGCTGCAGAAGCGCCACGTGAGTTGACCGACGCTGATCGCGCGAAGCTCCTCGAATTGTCCGAGGCAATCGAGAAATTCACCGCGCAAAAGCGTTGGTCCGACGTGATCAAAGCGACGCTTCAAAAGGCGGAGCTGCTGGTCGAGCCGGCCGAGAAGATCGAGCTCTTCAGTGAAGCCGGTCGGATGTACCTCGAGCGGTCTTCGAACCAGGCCGAGGCGATCAAGTGCTTCCAGCGCGTGCTCGACCTCGATCGCACGAACGTCCAGGCGATCACACATCTCAAGGAGATGTACGAGAAGCGGCGCGATTGGGAGCGCCTCGTCGAAGTGATGCGTGCGGAGTCGGAGTTGCTCGACCCGTCCGATCAGGCGTTGCGTCGCGTCGAGATCGCGCAGATGGCGACGGAGAAGCTCCGTAAGCCGAACGTCTGCATCGACCTCTGGCAGGACGTGCTCGGCGCGGATCCGGAGAACCTCGAGGCGCTCAACGCGCTGTCGGGGCTGTACGAGCGCGCACGTGAGTGGGCTCCGCTCGCAGACGTGTTGGAGCGTTTGGGCTCCCTCGCAAAGACTCCGGCGGAACAGATTGCGACGTTGCAGAAGCTCGGCAACGTCTACGCCGAGAAGCTGCAAGACGACACCGGCGCGCTCAATGCGTACCGGCGTTTGCTCGAGCTCGATCCGAACGATCGGCGCGCGCAGGAGCAGCTGAAGAAGCGTTGGATCGCGACCGGTGCGTGGGACGAGCTGGAACAGTTCTACACGCAGACGGACAAGGTCGACGAGCTCATCCGTACGCTCGAACGCGCGGCCGATACGACGACGACCGAGACGGCAGAGCGAGTCGCGCTGCAGTTCCGGATCGCACGGCTGTGGCAAGAGAAGAAGGGCGCACCGGATCGCGCGGCGCGCGCGTACGAGAAAGTGCTCGTACTCGATCCGAACGACCTGCAAGCGGCGGAGGCCCTGTCGCCGTTGTACGAGCAAGCGGGCGACGCGAAGAAGCTCTCGTCGGTCTACGAAGTGCGCTTGAAGCACATCGACGATCCCGAGACGCGCATCGTGCTCTTGCGCGAAGTCGGTCTGCTCTACGAAGAGAAGTTGCGGACGCCGCAGCTCGCGTTCGAGCGCTTCCTCGAAGCCTTCACGATCGACGCGAAGAGCGACGTGCTGCGCGAAGACGTCGAACGTCTCGCGGCCAAGGTCAACGGTTGGGACGGCGTGTTCGAGGCCTACGCAAAGGCGATCGAAGCGGCGACACATCCGGACGACGCAAACGATTTGCGACTGCACTACGGCCAAGCGCTGCATCGGCTCGGCAAGGTGTCAGAGGCGATCGCGCAGTACCGTGCGGTCTACGAAGATCGCAGCGACGACGCGCGTGCGATCACTGCGCTCGAACAGCTGTACCGCGAGTCGGGCGACTACAAGGGCTTGCTCACGGTGCTGACGCGCCGCGCGGAGTTCGAGAGCGATCCCGACGCGCGCAAGAAGCTCGCCTACGACATGGCCGCGCTCTACCAGGATCACCTGGGCGACGCGGACCAAGCGATTGAGGCCTACAAGAACATCCCGGTCGAGTTCGGGGAAGGCGAGCTCGAGGCCTACCGTGCGCTCGACACGCTGTACGACCGCGAGAAGCGGTTCGACGAGCTCGCGCGCACGCTCGAACATCGGATCGACATCGGTCCGGAGACGACCGAAGAGCTCGCTTCGCTGAAGTTCCGCTTGGCCGGCGTGCTGCACAAGCACTTGGGCGACAGCAACCGCGCGATCGATCTGTATCGCGAAGTCCTGACCTTGATGCCGGAGCACGACGGCGCGCTCGATTCGCTCGAGACGATGCTGTCGGATCCGCAGCTCGGTGGTGCGGCTTCGTCGATCTTGGTGGACGTCTACGAGTCCCGCGCCGACTTCGCGAAGTTGGTGCGTGCGCTCGAAGTCTCGGCGCAGTTTGCGCCCGATCCGGACGAGCGCGTCGAGCTGATCACGCGCATGGCCGAAGTGCGTGCGACGCGGCTCGGCGATCAGGCGGGCGCGTTCGCGGCCTACGCCAAGGCGTTCGAAGCTTCGCCCGAGAGCGTCGAGATTCTCGGCCGGCTCGAAACGATCGCTGCTGGTCAGTCGCGCATCCCCGAGATGGTGAAGCTCGTCGAAGGTAGCGCGGCAAAGGCCGACGACCCCCAGCTGCAGCGCCGCTTGTTCCTGCGTGCGGCGCAGATCCACGAAAACGAGATCGGCGACGTCGAGGCGTCCGTCGCGGCGTACTTGCGTGCGCTCGCGCTCGACGAGACCGACGAAGAAGTGCTCGGCGCGCTCGAGCAGTTGTATCGCCGCACGGAGCGCTGGCAGGACTTGCTCGAGATCTTGCAGCGTAGAGCTGCGATCACGAGCGACCCGCAGGACCAAGAGCAGCTGCTCGCGCAGATGGCGTTCATCCAGGACGAGATGCTGGGTGATCCGCAGTCGGCGATCCGCTTGCACGCGCAGATCCTCGAGCTCGACCCGACCAGCCAAACCGCGCTCACCGCGCTCGACGGCTTGTACGAGCGTCAAGCGATGTGGAGCGACCTGGCGGACAACGTCGGTCGCCAGTTGACGCTCACCGACAACGCGGAGCAGCAGCTCGCGTTGATGTTGCGCCTCGGCACGTTGCGCGAGACGCGGATGAACGCGCCGGAGGCCGCGATCGAGATCTACCGCGAGGTGCTCGAACGCGATCCGCACAGCGAGCCGGCGCTGGCCGCGCTGGAACGGCTGCTCGCGCGGCCCGAGTACCAAGTTCAGATCGCCGAGATCTTGGAGCCGCTGTACCGCGACAAGAGCGAGTACGCGAAGCTGATCTCGATCCACGACATCCAGGTGCAGAACAGCAGCTCGGCCGATCAGCGCGTCGAGCTCTTGCACCGCATGGCCGAGCTCTACGAGGTTGCGCTCGAAGACCTCGGCAACGCCTTCGGCACCTTTGCGCGCGCGCTTGCGGAAGATCCCGCGAACACGCAGACGCGCGAACAACTCGATCGCATCGCTTCGACCGCAGGCGCCTGGCAACAGCTCGCCGAGGTCTACGAAGCGGAAGTCGAACGCGCCGAAGATCCGAGCGTGAAGGCGCTCTTGCATTCGCGTGCGGCGCAGATCCGTGAGGAGCACCTCGGCGATACCCCGGGCGCGATCGCACATCACCAGCAGGTGCTCGCAGCCGACCCGAACAACGTGGATTCGGCGAGTGCGCTCGAGCGGCTCTATCACGTCGCGGAACGCTTCGACGAGCTCGCGAAGACGTACTTGATCAAGGCGTCGCTGCTGCCCGAGCCGGAGGAGAAGAGGGACTACTTGTTCCGCGCCGGTCAGCTCTACGAAGACGTGCTCGATCTGCCGGAAGCGGCGATCGACGTGTATCGGCGCGTGCTGCGCGTCGAAGCCGAAGACGTCGGCGCGCTCGACAAGCTCATTCAGCTGCACCTGCGCTTGAAGCAGTGGGAGAAGCTGCTCGAGTCGTACGGTCAGAAGGCCGATGTCGTCGCCGATCCGGACGAGAAGAAAGCGCTCTACGTACAAGTCGGCGCGGTCTACGAGCGCGAGCTCGGCCAGCCGGACAAGGCGATCGAGACGTATCAGCGCGTGCTCGACCTCGACCCCGAAGACCTCACGGCGCTCGGGCGGCTCGATGCGTTGTTCCTCGCGGCAGGTCGCTCGGACGAGCTCTTGTCGATCTTGGAGCGCGAAGCCGAGCTCGCGGGTGATCCACTCGCGGCGATCGACCTGCGGTACCGCATCGGCGAGCTCTACGAGCAGAAGCTGAACGACGCCTATCGCGCGGTCGAAACGTACCGCGACATCTTGGACCACGTCCCCGATCACGCGGCGACGCTCACGGCGCTCGAGCGGATGATCGGCCAGGGTCGCGAAGCGGTTGCCGCTGCGACCGTCCTCGAGCCGATCTACCGCGCGGCCGGCGATTCGGCGCGCCTCGCGCAGGTCCTCGAAGTGCTGATCACGCACGAGGAAGATCCCGTCCGCAAGGTCGAGCTCTTGCACCAAGTCGCGGAGATCTACGAGGTCCACCTCGACGAGCCGCAGCGTGCGTTCGAAGCGCTCGCGCGCGCGTTTCCGGTCGACAGCCAGCACGATGCGACGCTTCAGTCGCTCGAGCGCTTGGCCGAGAAGCTCAGTGCGTTCAGTCGCCTGACGGAGCTGTACGACGAAGGCATTTCGCGGCTGAAGGACACCCAAGCCGAGACGACGGTGGATCTCGCCCTGCGCGCGGCGCAGCTGTTCGAGGTTCAGCTCGGCGACGTGAATTCGGCGATCAAGCGCTATCAGGTCGTCACCGAGATCGACCCGACGCACATCGCCGCGCTCGAAGCGCTCGACCGCTTGTACGAAGCGACGGAGCGCTGGGGCGAGCTCGCTTCGGTGCTCGAAAAGAAGAGCGAAGTCGCGAGCAGCCCGGACGAGATCCTCGCGATCCAGTTCAAGACCGGTCAGCTCGCCGAACATCGCCTCGGCGATCTCGAACGCGCCGTGCGCTACTACCGCGACATTCTCGCGGCGGCGCCGGAGCACGAGCCTGCCTTGCGGGCACTCGAAGCATTGTTCGCGCGCGGCGTTTTGCCGGCGCAGATCAGCGAGATCCTCGAACCGCTCTACCGCATGCAGGAAGCGTGGGACCGCCTGATCGGCGTCCACGAAGTCGCGCTGCGCGTGCAGTCCGATCCGGACGAGCGCGTGCAAGCGATGCAGCGCATCGCCGAGATCGCGGAAGAACGCGCAGGCGACAAGGCGAGCGCGCTCACCTGGATGTTGCGTGCATTGCTCGAAGCGCCCGACAACGATCACACCGTTTCGGAAGCGGAGCGGCTCGCGTCGGACACGGCCGGTTGGCCCGTGCTCGCGGACACGTACGCGTCGATCGCGGAGCAAACGACTGACTCGGCAAAGCGCGTCGCGACCGGTAAGCGGCTCGCGCGCGTGTACGAGGAAGAACTGCTCGACGTCGGCCGCGCGGAAGAGACGTATCGCTTCGTCGTCGCGCTCGACTGGAAGGACGAAGACGTCCTCGGGGCGCTCGATCGGATCTACACCGAACACGGTTCCGCCGAAGCTCTCGCCGAGGTGTTGAAGAAGCGCGTCGCCGCATCGGATACGCAGCGTGAAAAGGTGGAGTTCGCCCATCGGCTCGGCCAGGTTCTCTGGAACGATTGCCGCCGGACCGACGACGCCATCGCGGTGTTCCGCTCGATTCTCGACTCGCTCGATCCGCAGCACGAAGACACGCTGCACGCGCTGCAGAACATCTACACGTCCACCAAGCAGTGGCCGGAGTTGTTCAAGGTCTACGAGCGCGAGTTGGACATCGTGGTCGGTGATTCGGCGCAAGCCGAGACGCTCGGCCGCATGGCGACACTCGCCGCAACCGAGCTCAACGACTTCACGCGCGCGGTCGAGCTGCTGCGCAAAGTGCTCGACTTGATGGGCGAGGACCCGCAGGCGCTGAACGCGCTCGGGAACATCTACGCGCTGCAAGAGAACTGGACTGACCTCGTCGACGTGCTCGAGCGCGAAGTCGCGATCGCGACCGAAGACGAGATGCGGGTGCAGATCTACGCCGATCTCGGCCGCATCTGGTACGAGAAGCTGCATCGCGATCGCAACGCGCTCTCGAGCTGGGAGCAAGTGCTCGACATCGATCCGTCGAACACCGAGGCACTCTCGGCGATCGCGGCGATCCATCGTGCAGCGAACAACAACTCCGATCTCGTCGAGACGTTGCATCGCATCGTCGACGTCGGTTCGGGCTCGCTCACGCCGGTGCAAATCGAAGGCGTGTGGATGGAGCTGGGCGCGTTGTACGGCCAGCGCCTGAAGCAGCCGAGCGACGCGGTCGACGCCTACAACAAGGCGCTCGAACAGAACCCCGGTAACTTCAGCGCGCTCGACGCGCTCGAAGCGATTCACTCCGGGAACGAAGACTGGGTCGCGTGTGTGGAAGTGAAGCAGCGGCGTGCAAACGCGCTGACCGAGCCGCGCGACAAGATCGTCGTCTTGCTCGACATGGCGAGCATGTGGAACGAGAAGCTCGACGATCCGGCGCGGGCGGCTGAACCGCTCAACCAGATCCTCGAAGCCGATCCACTGCATCAGTTCGCGTTCGAGCGGCTCGAAAAGCTGTATCGCGAGAGCTCGAAGTTCGAAGACCTCGTCGCGCTGTATCTGACGCGCGTCGAAGCCACTGGCGACACGGACCAGCGCGTCGCGCTGTTGCGAAACGTCGCGCGCGTCTACGAGAAGGATCTCGACGACAAGGCGCAGGCGTTCGATGCCTTGCTCATCGCCTGGACGCAGGACTTCACGAACGAAGACTCGGCGCGTGAGCTCGAGCGCATGGCCGGCCTCACGCAGCGTTGGAACGAGCTGCTGACGACCGCCAACGAGTCCTTGCAGGGCCTCGAGCCGAACGAGACCGAGATCCGCAACGCGATCTGTTTGAAGTGCGCGCGTTGGTACGGCCGTGAGGGCCACCCCGAATACGCAGTGCCGTACTTGCAGCAAGTGCTCGCGATCGACCCGGTCAATCGCGGTGCGATGCGGCAGATGGCCGAGCTGTATCGGCAGACGCAGCAGTGGCCGATCTACGCGCAGGCGTTGAGCAAGCTCGTCGACATGACGGAAGAGCCCGCGGAACGCGCGGACGTCTACGTCAGCATGGGCGAGCTCAAAGAAGAGCAGTTCAAGCAGCCCGAGCAGGCGATTCAGCACTATCGGGATGCGCTCGAAGCCGTGCCGACGCACATCGGTGCGATCCGCGCGCTCGAACGCATCTACCGTGCACGCGAGCAGTGGAACGATCTCGTCGAGATCTTGCGGCGCAAGATCGGCGCGCTCACCGAGAGCGAAGACGTGCTCGCGGCGAAGCTCGAGCTCGCGGAGACGTACGAGGATCGCGCGGTCGATCGCCCGAAGGCGGTCGAACAATACAAGCGCGTGCTCGAAGACGACGCGCGGAACATCCCGGCCTTGAAGGGCCTCGAGCGGCTCTACGCGCAGCAAGAGCAGTGGCAAGACTTGCTCGACGTGCTCGAGCGGCAACTCGAAGTCGTGCAGAACGAGCGCGATCAGGTCGCGTTGTTGGTTCGCATCGCCGGCATGTGGGAGGAAGAATTCCTCAAGCCGGAGAAGGCG
>DASRXR010001184.1:0-2416 GCA_035687405.1 Polyangiales bacterium | reverse complement strand
ATCGCGGGCAATGACGACATCGCGCTCTCGCTGATCAAGCCTAGCGACACGCCTGAGCTCACCGGTGTGGGGCAGCGCATGTTCAATTCCAAACTCGTCAGCGACCCCAGCCGCACCCGCACCGTCTTGTTCGTGCCGGTGCGGCAGCTTAGCTATGCGTTACGAACGCTGGCGAGCAAGGGCGTGCAGCTCGAGCACATCTACGACTATTGAGTTGGTGCAGCTGGTGCTGTGGCTCTGCCCGACACGAACATCACGATCGACGCACAACGCAGCCAGATCGCCCGGCGCATCCGACGCGCTCAAGCGGGGTGCGGCGCGGCGTTGCTTATCGACGAGCATCTCGTGCGCTTGCCCGACGAACGGCACTCTGCCGGTTAGCGCCTCGAACAACATCACTCCGAATGCCTAGAAGTCACTCGCCGCCGTTGCAGGGATGCCGGCCGCCTGTTCGGGCGCACGTACGCCGGCGTCCCGCTCACGCCAGCGTCTTGCAGAGTCTGTCCGACCCCGCCGGGCTGCGGATCGATGGCCAGCCCGAAATCGAGCACCACCACGCGACCCTCCGGCGTGACCAGCACGTAACTAGGCTTGAGATCCCGATGCAGTTTGCCGGCTTCGTGAATCGCAGTGATGGCGTCACAGAGCTGGGCCAGCGCCGCACGCAACCGCGCTTCGTCGACTACTCCTGAGTCCAACTCCGCAGCGCGCGGCCGGACCCACTGGTCGAACGATTTACCGTCGACCAACTCCATCGTGAAGAACCAGTCTTCGGCTCGAACGAACGCATCCTCATCGACTGGTCGGACGGCACGAGTCTCGAGTGGAAGCTCCAGCAGCGCACTGACGATGGAACAGTGCTCGGAGTGGAAAACAAAGGCTTCGCGGGCGCGCCGCACGAGGTCCTCGCGACAGCGCTCGAGGCTACGCAAGGCTTCGCGATCGTGGTCTGTGACTTGAAGACATTGCTCGAACACGGGACGTCGATCGGCCTCGTGCAAGACAAGGCTGCGCTCATCACGGAAGCGCAGAACAAGGTGCGATAGCGGCTTCGACCCCAGGGATACCAGATGAACTCGAATCCGTACTCGAAGTACTGGTGGCCTGAATTGTAGAACAAGAGATCCTGATCCGCCGCAAATCCCAGGTTGCGTCGCAAGCGGGGATTGCTGCCCGGGTAGATCTGCGTGCCAGCCAGCACCTCGAGCGCCACACTCCTCGAAAGTGTCACTAGGAATGTGACCGCGAGAGCGTATCCGTGCTCGAGCACCGTGCTGTAGCGATAGCCGGCTTTGAGACCGATCGCTGAGCTTTCGAGTGGATGCCACGGCGTCCAATACAGCTCCGCACCAAACTGCGCGCTCGATCCGAACTTGACGTCAGACCTCTCGTCCGAGCCTAAATCGCGGTCGGCAGCGGCGAAGAGCAGCCGATAACCGCCCGTGAGCTCAACGCCGAGATCCCCAACGCCGACGCGTGCTCCGAGCGCGAGGCCGGTGTGCAGGCCCGCTCCGGCCAACAGCCCGACTCCAGGCCGATGCGTCGGTGCGCGCTCCGATGACTGCGCTGCAGTGGCGCTCGAAAGACCGCTCATGACGAATACGTAAGGCATACGAGCTCATGCGGAAACGCCTCCCGGGTGCGGCGACAGTTCCACTTCGAACTAACACAAACGCGCGAAGCTCGTCGTCGAGCTGCGCGCTTGAATGTCTGCGCGGCGACCGTGACGCCACCTCGGAAACTGTCGGGCGGGCCCGCACTAGTCGAAAGTGCCGACGCTTCCTCACAGCAGGCGGAGTCGGTAACCCGGAGCGTTTCGTCAGCACACTTTTGCCAGGCTTGGAGACCTGAACCCGCCGCGTATGTTCGGTAGCTCACCGAATTCAAACGGCGTTCAGGATCTTGTTCACTATTGCGTCAGTCCGCTGCGTCCTGCGAAACAGCAGATATGTGGATTAGCAACCACGTCATCGTGACAGTCGTGCTTTGCGTAGTCTTCTATTTACTTGGACGCTGGCGGGGCTCGCGCAGCAGCGACATCGACGAGATCGAGCGCGAGCACTATGAAGACCGGATAGCTGCCGCTCGGTCGAGTGGCATGCCAATCTCGCTCGTTGTGGTCGTGGTAATCGCCGCAGTGATCCTCGCGATCGGGGCCGTCACTCCTCGCAAACGGATACCGGTCGACGAGGACGCACGCGCGGGAGAATCGCGCTGAGGCAGTTGACCCGTGATGTGGGCGTCCATCTATGAAGGATTGTGCGATCTGTGATCAGGTGCTGCACAACGCATGTCGCCGAACTCCACGGAACTTCATTGAGGATGAAGACGAGCGCGCCGCCGTTCGTTCAACGCGAACGTACGGCATCATCGATCGCGACGTCGAACGGAGCAGGCACCGCTTTGGTATAACCCT
>DASRXR010001183.1:0-12079 GCA_035687405.1 Polyangiales bacterium | reverse complement strand
CGAGCGCGATGTTCCACCCCGAGAGGACCGTCAGTTATCGAACAGCTCCCGATCACCGACGCAAGCCACCAGAGCGCATGTTCCACCCTGAGAGAACGGTCAGTTGTCGAAAGGGACTTGATCGCCGAGCCGTCCGCGCTGCTCAGATCTGCAACTGCAGCTGCGCCGTTACACGCTCGTGATCCAAGTCGAAGTATGGGACCGCCGGCAACGGCAACGGCTGCTCGATCACCGGCGTTCCGTTTGCCACATCCGTTCGCGTCACATCGATCACCAACTGCACACTCTTCGAAAAGAAAATGTTGCAACCGAACGTCAACTCCCGACGACCACCGACCTTGTGCTCTCGATCCGTATCCAGCCACTCCGCACGCGCCGCCGGCATCAAAGCAATCGGACCCGCACGAAACTTGTAACCGACCAACACCCAACCAGCCATCCACGAACGCGCACCGTAACGCGTGTCAACATCCACTCGATCACCCAGCATACCCTCCGCCCGAATCCGCAAATGCTTCCGCGTAACACTCACGTCCGCACTGTACGCCTTGCCCGACGCCCAACGCTTCTCACGCGGGAACAGCGGATCAGGCGGCATCGGCAACACATCCTTGCCCGAAGTCTCGAACGGTTGCTTATACGTCGCACCCGAAGGCATGCCGACCACATCCGCACCGACGCGCAACCACTTCCAAGGCTTCGACTCCACCCGCAGTCCGATCGAACCGACCGGCGATGCATTCTCATCTTCAGCATGCCCACGAAACGCACCGAACGAAATGCGCAAACGCTTGGGCTTCGATAGCGGCGCCACCATGACTTCGACACCGATGTCGCGACCCGCAAAGCCGAGGTTCTTGATGAAGTTGTCGGCGTCGCCGAGATCCGACAACTCGTACTCCGCGACAGGATCGAGCTCGAGGATCGAAAACGGAAGCTTGAAGATACCCGCCGCTACTTCGAAGCGGCCCTGAATCGGCCGCAGCCGCGCGTAAGCCTGCTTGAGCACGTTGCTTACGTCGGAGCCGCGCAGTTTCGCGAAATCCAAGATCGCCTTGAAGCCGACCCACGGTTCCGGATCGGCGCCGATGCGAAAGAAGAAACGCTGAAGCGACCACCCGTCGCCGTCGCGCAACAGAATGTCCTCGCGCGTCGCGTAACCAGGCCGCGTATTCGAGCTGTCTTCCGCAAACGTGTGCGCATAACGCGGCTGCAACAGCAGATGAAACGTGAGCGGGCCCGCTCGTAGGCCTTCGGCCTCGTGGCCCCACTCATCGCCAGTGCTCATTTCCTCGGGCGGATTGGCCTCCTCCGACATCTGATTTTGATCCGCAGGAGGCCCGGCCACGGGCTCCACAGGGTCAGTCGACGAAGGCTTGCCCGGCTCCGGATCGACCTGCGGGGAAACCGCGAGCGTCGAAGGCTCGGCGGAGCCAGCGTCGATGGGCAACGCCGCAGCCTCTGCGCGCGCCGCTGACGGCGGCGGCATGTCTACGTCTGGCGGCGTCTGAACCAGCTGCGCACTCGCACGACTCTGAGTGAGCGCAAGTGTCAGCAGCCCACACGCAACGTGCAGCCACAACCCAACTGCGACTGTCGACCAGTTGCGTCCTCTCATGACGGTACGAGGAAGTCGGCGAGCTCTTCGATCGCGCCGCTCTCGGCATCCTCTTCGCGGACCTTGCCGACACCCGGCGCAAACCAGAACTTGCGGGTCTCACTCTCGTCCGGATTGAAACGCTCGATCTCGATCGCATCGAACTTGCCCGCCGGCACCTCGATCTCCACGTGCGTGTCCACGACGGTGTACTTGTGCGTGGTCTTGCCAGTCTGCACCGCACCCGGCGCACACTTCGACGCGATACTCGTCATGATGCACGTCTGCGTCCAATCGTCGTCGAGCGTTTGCGATTGGCCTGCCTTCGTCCAACCTTCGTCGTACCGCAAGAACGCTGGGTCGTACTCGACCTGCAGCGCAAGGTCGCCATTGACACGCACCTCGCGAAACGCGCGATAGACGCCCGTGCCCTGCACGACGAACGTACTCTGCGTCTGGGCGCCCTCGGCATCTTCCTCGTCTTCGAGAATGAACGCCGGTTTCCCCTCGTACGTAGTGTCGGTCATCGTCGCAATTTCATTCCAGGGATCTTTCGTCAAACTCGTGTGCCGATAGGTCCACTTCGCTCCCGCAACGAGCGGAAAGCGACTGGCAGCGGCGCCTGCCTTGAACGTCTTGAAGTCGCCATCGTCGTCGTCATCGCCGCCGGCGTCCTTCGTCGCGCTCTTGCTACCGGCCGCACCGGATTGATACGGGTCGCTCGGGGCATCGTCTCCACCGACACACGCGAAAAACGAGAGGCTGAACAGAGAGACGACGATGAGCTTGCGAACACGAATCCAACTAAACATTGTGTCTTTTATATGGCATGCGTTCGCCTCATTCCCAGACCGCTTTACACGATCCGTTAACGACACCGTACCCGTGTCTCGTTGCAATTTGCTTCGTTGCAGAAAGCAACGAGCCAATTTCAAAGCGTTTGGCTACGCATGCTAGCCGCTGTCAGCTGCGAGTGCAGCAGCCAATGGCTGCGATACTTCGAACGTCCACGCAAGTCGTTTTATGCCGCCATCAGCTGCAACGATCATTCACCGGCATTCCACGCAGCAGTCTTTGCAGCCCACCTGCACGTCCTGCGCGACGCAGCGCTGTGACGAACTCGTCACCCGACCACTGGCTGCGCACTTGTGCACTGGCTGCTACAAGGGTCGCGATTAAATCAGCAGTTCAACCTGCGGAGGCGAAGTGACCCCATCGGAAGCGACCAATCTCTATTTCTCGGCTGCGTCGGAACGCCTCGGCCTGAGCTCCGCGATGGCGCGACGCCTGATCACTCCGAAGCGCGAGCTGAAGGTCGAATGCACGGTGGTGCTCGACGATGGAACGACCGCGACGTTCGTAGGTTTCCGCGTGCAACACGACGACGCACGCGGCCCGATGAAGGGCGGGATTCGGTTTCACCCGCAAGTCGATCCCGACGAGGTGAACGCACTCGCATCGCTCATGACCTGGAAGACTGCAGTCGTCGACATTCCATTCGGCGGCGCGAAGGGTGGCGTGAACTGCGACCCGCGTAAGCTGTCGCAGGGGGAGCTGCAACGACTGACGCGCGCGTTCACGCAAGGCATTCACGACGTGATCGGCCCGGAAAAGGACATCCCCGCACCAGATATGGGCACGAACGCTACGACGATGGCGTGGATCGCCGACGAGTACTCGAAGTTCTTCGGCTGGCAACCCGCCGTCGTCACGGGCAAGCCGATCGAGCTCGGCGGTTCGTACGGGCGCGAGTCAGCGACGGGCCGCGGGCTCGTGTTCGCGCTCGAGAATTACTTCGCAGACGTGAACCGCTCGATCTCGGGGACGAAGTTCGTCGTGCAGGGCTATGGGAACGTCGGCGCCTGGGGAGCGCGGTTGCTCGTGCAAAACGGCGGCTCGATCTCGGCAGTTTCGGACGTGACCGGCGCGGTGCGAAATCCCAACGGCCTCGATCTCCGCGCGCTCGACGAGCACGTCCAACGTTCCGGGGGCGTAAAGGGCTTCGACGGCGGTGAAGCGTTTGCTCCGGACCAGCTGTTGTTCGAGCCATGTGATGTCTTGATCCCCGCCGCACTCGGAAACGTGCTCCGAAAAGAAAACGCAGCGGATGTACGCGCGAGCGTGATTCTCGAAGGCGCGAATCACCCGGTGGACCCAGAAGCAGACGCGATCTTCGACAAGAAAGAGATCGTCGTGTTGCCCGATATCTACGCGAACGCAGGTGGAGTGACCGTGTCGTACTTCGAGTGGGTGCAGAACATTCAGCGGTTTCGCTGGGACGAAGCGCGCGTCAACGACGAGTTGAAGCACGTGATGCGAAAGGCGTGGGGTTCGCTATCGGCTCACGCGAAGCAATACCGCTGCAGTTTCCGCGGCGCCGCGTTTGCGCTGGGGTTGAGTCGAGTCGCATCGGCGACGCAACTCCGCGGCGTCTGAGCGGCGGCTTTCACGAACAAACCGAGCTGGCCCATGTGGGGCAGGCCCGCGCGATTTCCGCAGAATTTCAGAGTCTGCGAGCGCGCGCGGGGACTTGCCCCTGGCTGCACGAGCGAGCACGATTCTTCTCATGACGCGCACCATCCTGACCCTACCCGCTCTCGGTTTGTTGAGTCTCGCGGGGGGCTGCGCCCCGATCGAAAACGGCGAACCCACGGGTGAGCCGGTCGTAGGTCGCCTGCAATTCAACGATCGCATCATCGACCTGACGCCGGGCGCATTCGCCGAAGGTCCGAACTCGGTTCCGCGCGATGCGATCGGCCACATCATCGCGGACATCGACTTGCGCGAGACGCCGCTCGATGCGACCGGGGAAACGCGTAGGCGCGGCTCCGCGATCGACGACGACGGTAACGAGCGCGGTCAAGGCCTGCGTCGCGAACGCAATCGTTGAGATCGTCGCCGTCGCCCGCTCTGGTCTTCGACCCGGTTACAGGATCGGCTCGGCCTGATAGCTCGCCGCAGCCGGATACTTCGCGACGATCTCCTCGACCGTTCGAACGAACGCGCGCGTTTGGTCCGGCGCTGAACCCGCAAACTCGAGTGGCTTGCCGAACGCAGCTGTCAAAGCCGCGGCATCCAAGCCGAGCCGCGGATCTTTCGCCAACCGACTCACGAGGTCGTTCTGCTCCAAGCCGCTTTCGCGCATCGCCAATGCGACCGCGACCGCGTGCTCTTTGATCGCCTCGTGCGCCTTCTCGCGGCCCTTCCCCGCACGCACGGCCGCCATCAACACCTTGGTGGTCGTGAGGAACGGCAAGTAGCGCTGCAACTCCCGATCGATCGTCGCCGGAAACGCGCCGAACTGCGCGAGCACGTCGAGCAGAGTCTGGAATAGCCCATCGCTCGCAAAGAACGCATCCGGCAACGCCACACGCCGCACGACCGAACAGCTGACGTCACCTTCGTTCCACTGATCGCCGAGCAGCCCGCTCGTCATCGTCACGTAGCCCGCGAGCACGTGCTTGAACCCGTTGATTCGCTCGCACGAACGCGTGTTCATCTTGTGCGGCATCGCCGACGAACCGACCTGGCCCGGTTTGAACCCCTCGGTCACGAGCTCTTGACCAGCCATCAAGCGAATCGTCGTCGCCAAGCTGCTCGGCCCACCCGCCGCTTGCAGGAGCGCGCTCACCACTTCGAAGTCGAGCGAACGCGGATACACTTGGCCCACGTTCGTAAGCATGTGGGTAAACCCGAGGTGCTTCGCGACCGCCGATTCCAGCTTCGCGACCTTCGCGTGATCGCCATCGAGCAGATCCAGCTGGTCTTGCTGCGTCCCGACCGGCCCCTTCAACCCACGCAGCGGATACACCTCGATGAGGTGCTCGATCCGTGCAAACGCCTGCAACAACTCTTCACCCGCGTTCGCGAACCGCTTGCCGAGCGTCGTGACTTGCGCCGGAACGTTGTGGCTACGCCCGGTGATCGCGCGAGACTCGTACAACGCTGCGAGCTCTGCGAGTTTGGCAAGCGTCGCCACGATCCGATCGCGGACGAGCCGCAAACCTTCGCGTAGCTGCATTTGTTCGACGTTCTCGGTGAGGTCGCGCGAGGTCAGCCCCTTGTGGATTTCCTCGTAACCCGCGAGCGCGCAGAACTCTTCGATCCGCGCTTTCACGTCGTGGCGCGTCACGCGCTCACGCGCACGGATCGACACCAAATCCACGCGATCGACGACCGACTCGTACGCACCGACGGCTTGATCCGGAACCGGGATTCCGAGATCGCGCTGGGCACGCAAAACGGCGATCCACAACCGCCGCTCCAGCACGACCTTGTTCTCGGTGGAGAACAACACGCGCATTTCGCGGCTGGCGTAACGGTGAGCGAGAATGTTTGGGATGGAGATGGGATCGGGCGGCATTGAGGATGACCGGCGCGCGGATACCGAGTCTACACCCGGCCGGGAACGACGCGCTCGAGCACCTGTCTCACTCTCCGACACGGTTCACAAAGCCGATCCGCCATCCACCTTGATGATGGCCCCGGTGGTGAAAGCACCAGCCTCCGATGCCAAATACACCACGGTGCCGACGATGTCACTCGCGCGGCCGGCACGACCGAGAGGAATAAACTGCCCGACTGCCGTGGAATCACCACCCGGCATCATGAACGCCGTCATTTTGCTGGGAAAAAGTCCAGGCGCGATGGCATTTACAGTCACGCCCTCCTTCGCCAACTTTTTCGCGAGCGTCGCTGTGAGGTGATGCACCGCGGCCTTTGCAGGGTGATAGGCCCACGCGTCGTCCATCGGATGCTCGATGCCCGAGATCGATCCGATGTTGATCACGCGCGCCGGCTGCGCCTGACTCGCGTTCTTGCGCAGGAGCGGTAAACACTTCTGCGTCACGAAGAACAGCGACTTCACGTCGAGGTCGAACACCTTGTCCCAGCCGCTCTCGGGATATTCGTCGATCTTGCCGCCCCAGGTCGCGCCAGCGTTGTTGACGAGCACGTCGAGCTCGCCGCCGAACACCTCGCTCACACGCTTCGCGACGCGCTCGATCTCGCTGAGCTGCGACAGATCTGCGGGCTCGGCCGTGACGTCGTAACCCTGCTTCGTCTTGAGCTCGTCGACCAGGCTCGCGAGCGCCTCGCGCTTGCGACCGCACGTGAACACGCGCGCGCCGCGCTCGGCCAATCCCTCCGTGATCATGCGGCCGATGCCGGAGGCACCACCGGTCACGAAGAAACGCTTCCCGCGAACTGAAAAGAGCTCGTCACTCATCGTCGACTCCCTTGGGCGCGCGCAGACTGCGCGGCGACCCTCCGTGTAGCCAGATTTCCGGCGCAGGTAAATACTGGAGAAGGCCTCAGAGCGGCTCTGCCCCGCTCTCGACTTTACCGGCCAGGTCAGGGAAAGTTCTCGGCATGGCTCGCGTCGCAGTCATTGGTGGAGGCCTCGCCGGACTCACGTCCGCGTTCGCCTTGCTCCGCGCGCGCGACGCCGTTTTCGTGGTCGAAGCCAGTGAAGCTTACGGCGGCCAAATCTCCACCGAACACAGCGACGGCTACGTGATCGAGCACGGCGCCGAGGGTTTCGTCGCGCGCAGCGAGGCGGTGCCGAAGCTCGCGGCAGAGCTGAAGGTCGAAGGCGAGCTCGTCGGCCAAGCGATTCTGCGCAGCCTCGGTCTGAAAGACGGAACGCTGCGCGAGCTCGCCCCCGGGGAGGCAGCGAGTTTGCTCGGCTTTCAAGTCCCGCGCGAAGAGCTCGGTAGCGGCATTCGAACGTTCGCGCGCGGCATGGGCACGATCATCGACGCGCTCCGGCGCGCGCTCGCAGCCCAAGTCGAGCTGCGGGCCGGCTTTCAAGTCGACAGCTTGACGCGGCTCGCACGTGGCTATCGCTTGAAGACGCAAGCCGGCGCAACGCTCGACGCCGAACGGATCGTGATCGCGACGAGCGCGCGCGTTGCGGCACGCTTGCTCACGCCAATGTGCGGCCCGGCGGCGGCGCAGCTAAAGGCTGCCAACACGGTCTCGAGTGTCACCGTCTCGCTCGGTTACGCTCGCGCGTCGATCGCGCACCCACTCGACGCAACGGGTTTTGTCGTCGCAACCGACGATCAGCAGCACGGCCTTCGCGCCTGCACGTTCGTGAGCTCGAAGTTCGATGCGCGCGTACCCGAAGGCAAAGCGTGTTTGCGCGCGTTCTTTCGCCCACTCGACGCGGAGATCAGCGTGCTCTCGGACGCAAAATACGTACAACGTGCGCACGCATTTCTCGAGCCGCTGCTCGGAATCGGCGCCCAACCCGAACGCACCTGGGTCTCGCGCTGGACGAACGCGCTGCCGGTCTTCGATCCCGCCCACAAAGCGGCTGTCGCGCAGCTGACGACGGCCCTCTCCGGCAGCGGGATCGCGCTCGCCGGCTCGGCGTTCCACGGTTCGGGCATCGACGCGGCCGTGCAATCGGCGCAGTCGGTCTCCGAACGCCTGTAAGCTCTCGCGAAAACATGACTTTCCGCTCGGGAGCCTTGCGCGATCGGTGTGCGCTCGGCCAACCTTAGGATGGCATGACCGATCCCGCGCTGAGCGAAACGGGGCCGCGGCGCGACAGCGCGCTGCGCGCGATGACGAATGACGGTGCGTTCCGCGTGATCGTCGTTCGAACCACCGACACCGTACGCGAGCTCCTGAAGGCGCAGCACGCGACCGGTAACGTTGCGAAGCGCCTCGGCGAGCTCGCGACCGGCGCAATCCTCGTGCGCGAGACGATGGCCCCGGACTACCGGCTTCAAGCGCTCTGGCGCAGTGCGGACCGGCGTACGAGATTGGTCGCGGATTCGCACCCGGACGGTGGCACGCGCGGGCTGTTGCAGTATCCCGGCGGAGCACCGGCCGCGCCGCCGACGCTCGCGGGCGGCACGCTCGAGGTCGTGCGCACGCTGTACAGCGGAGAGCTGCACCGCGGTGTCGTCGAGGTGCCCGACAGTGGCAGCATGTCGGAAGCGCTGATGACGTATCTGCAGAGCTCCGAACAGGTCGCGTCGATGGTCTCGGTCGCGTGCGTGCTCGAGGGAACACACGTCGTCGCAGCCGGAGGCTACCTCGTGCAGTTGTTACCCGAAGTCGGGCGCGGGCCGCTCGCGATCATGGCCGAACGCTTGCGAGACTTCGCGCAGATCGGCGAGCTGCTCGCGAAGACTGACGCCGCGCCGCACCCGCTGCTCGATGAGCTCCTGTACGGCATGGAGTTCACGCGCCTGACGGAGAGCCCGCTCAGCTGGAAGTGCCGATGCGACACCGTGCGGGTGATGTCCAGCCTCGCGACACTTCCGAAAGCGGATCTCACCGAGCTGATCGAAGCGGGAAAGACGATCGAGCTCGCGTGTGATTTTTGCGGTCAGAACTACAACGTCAGTCCCAGCCAGCTCGTGGGCTTGCTCGAACAAAGTTGAGGGTCTCTCTGCGATGACTTACCAACCGTACTATCGAAACCTGATCCAGCTGTTCACGCAGTCAGTCGAGAAGTATGGGAGCCACCGATTATTCGGTTCGCGCAAAGCGGACGACTGGCATTGGACCACTTACACGGAGTTCGCCGCCCTCGTAGCTGCCGCTCGCAGCGGCCTGCATGCTCGCGGAGTGCGCGCGGGTGATCGCGTCGCAGTGATCTCGAACAACCGCCTCGAATGGGCGGTCGGCGCGTACGGCGCGTACACGCTCGGCGCGGTCTACGTGCCGATGTACGAAGCGCAACTCGACAAAGACTGGCAGCACATCTTGGCCGACTGCGGCGCGAAGCTGTGTTTCGTGAGCGACGCGAAGGTCGAGAAACGCATCCTCGGTTTGCGCGCGCAGTTGCCGGCGCTCGAGCACATCGTTTCGTTCGAGGGTTCGGGCTTTCCGGATCTGCTCGCAGCCGGGCGCGCCAACGAAGTCGCTCCAGTCGCGCCGCAAGACGAAGACTGCGCGATGTTCATCTACACGTCGGGTACGACCGGCAACCCAAAGGGCGTGCGCCTCACGCACTTCAACTTGGCAAGTAACGTGTGCGGCGTTTTGGAGATCGCGCCGCTGCGCAAGGACGAAGTCTCACTCGCGTTTTTGCCTTGGGCGCACGTCTTCGGAGGCTGTCTCGAGTTGAACGCGCTGATGTCACGCGGCGATGCGATCGCGATCTGCGAGGACACGACGCGTTTGATCGATCAGTTGGGCGAAGTGAAGCCCACCTGCTTGTTCGCAGTGCCGCGGATTTGGAATCGCATCTACGACGGCGTGAACAAGCAGATGGCCGACCGGCCGGCGGCCATTCGGAAGCTGTTCGAGGCGGGGATGCGGCTGAAGAGCCGGCAAAAACGCGGTGAATCGCTGAGCTTGCGGGAGATGTTGCTGCTGGCGGCGGCAGACAAAGTGCTGTTCGCGAAAGTGCGCGCGCGGTTCGGTGGCAAGCTGCGCTTCGCGTTCTCCGGTGCGGCAGCGCTCGCGCCCGAGGTCGCAGAGTTCATCGATAACCTCGGCATCATCGTGTACGAGGGGTACGGCCTGACCGAGACGAGCGGCGCCGCGACTGCAAACGGGACGCATGGCAGGCGGCCCGGTTCGGTCGGTCGCGTCGTACCGGGATTTGAGCTGAAACTGGACCGCGACGCGGTCGGAGCGACCGACGGCGAAGGGGAGATCCTGGTCTACGGCACCGGCGTCATGCAGGGTTACCACAACCAGCCCGCCGAGACCGAACACGCGTTGACTTCGGATCACGGATTGCGGACCGGTGATCTCGGTCGCATCGACAACGACGGATTTCTCTACATCACGGGGCGCGTGAAGGAGCTCTACAAGCTCAGCAACGGGAAATACGTCGCGCCGGTGCCGCTGGAAGAGAAGTTGCAGTTGAGCCCGTACATCGCGCAGGCGTTCGTCTACGGCAGCGATCATCCGTACAACACGGCGGTGATCGTCGTCGATCTGCCGTCGGTCCAGAAGTGGGCGGCGGGCCTCGGGATCGCGAAGCAGCCGAACGAGTTGCTCGAAGATTCGAGGACGAAGGCGTTGGTTCGGCGCGAGATCGACGCGCACAGCAAGGAGTGGAAGGGCTACGAGCAGGTCCGCGAGTTCGTGCTCGACCACGACGCCTTCACGACGGACAACGACATGCTCACGCCCACCTTCAAGTTGAAGCGTAGAAACGTGACGCAGAAGTATCTGGCGAAGCTAGACGCATTATACGCATCGAACGCCAGGGCAACAGCGGCAGTCGGCTAACGCTGCCGCTCTCAGCTGCACTCGCCAGCTTCTCTCGTGGCGGGGAAGCGAAGCGCTATCGTTGAATGAGATTTGCTTCGGATTTTGCCCTGAGAGCGAGGGGACCCCCCACCCCGCAGGGCCGGACCGAGCAATACTTCCTGTATTGCGCAGCGTCCGGACCGAGGACGAAAGCCGCTCTCAGGGCAAAAGCCGGAGCAAATCGGCTAACGCTGGCAATGTGGGCAGAGCCAGCCCTGGGTTAGGGGCTCGTAATCTTTGCCGCAGGCGCCACATACCAGCTGGCGCGGCATCCCCTTCACGAACGACTGACCCTTCGAGGCCGGGCCACCACTTTGCTGCGCTCGGGCGTTTGCACTCAACCGGCGAATCCACATGGACGCTAGGATCGCGAGGAACGCGTAAAACAGAAGCCGCGGCACCCCGCTTTAATTGCAGCGTGTCGGGGGCGGGTCAAGCCGTTCCAGCGCCGTCCCCTCGGAACGACGCTGGAAGGCTTGGAAACTAAACGGTCATCCGCCCTCGCCTCAGACGCCCGCCGACGGCGACGACTGCATCAGCGCCACCAGGCGCTTCGAAAACCGGGCCGGATCCGGGAGCGGGCTACCCTCGATCAAAAGCGCCTGATCGTAGAGGAGCTCGAGCCACTCGATGAGCCGTGGCGAGTCCGCCTGCTTGTCGAACTCTTCCTTCATCCGCAACACGAGCGGATGCGACGGGTTCAACTCGAGGATGCGCTTCTGCTCGGGCAAGTCCGATTGATGCTGGCGGAGCATCCGCTCGATGTGCGCCGGCAACCCACCGCGCGGGACTACCAAACACGCCGGCGAATCGGTCAACCGCTCCGAAGCGCGGACGTCGCTCACTTGCGACTCGAGCACCGTCTTCGCGCGCGCGAGCAGGCTTTCGATCGCCTTCGCAGCTTCGGTCTCGGCAGGTTTGTCGGCGTCGCTCGAATCAGCGTCATCGCTCTTCGCGCTCTCGCCCGTGCCTTCTTGCATCGCATCGACGAGCTGCTTGCCTTCGAACTCGCGCAGGCCTTCGATCGCCCACTGATCGATGCCGTGCGTCATGAACAACACTTCGTAGCCGCGCTTTTTCAGCGACTCGAGGTGCGGGCTCGCGCCGAGCAGAGAAGTGCTCTGCCCTTGGGCGTAGTAAATCTTCGCCTGCCCTTCCGGCATCCGCTTCACGTAGTCGCTCAGCGACGTCAGGCCGTTCGCAAGGCTCGACTCGTAGCGCAAGAGCGGCGCAATCTTGTCCGCGTACGTCGCG
>DASRXR010001182.1:0-13721 GCA_035687405.1 Polyangiales bacterium | reverse complement strand
ATCGTCATCTCGGCGTGCGGGTTCACGGCTTGCGTGTGTACGACGTGTCCTCGGGGTCACCGCTCGAGATGACGATCGGCGATACGGTCTTGGCGCTCACACCGCTCGGCGACGCCGAGACGCGCGAACGAACGAGTGTCGGTTGTTTCGGCGACCTGCTCGGCGAATCGACGAAGATGCGCGAGCTGTTTGCGATGCTTGCGCGGATTGCGCCGACGGACCTCAGCGTCTTGATCGAGGGTGAGACTGGCACCGGCAAAGAGCTCGTAGCGCAATCGATCCACAAGAACAGCGCGCGCGCCGATGGGCCGTTCGTCGTGTTCGATTGCAGCGCGGTCGCGTCGAATTTGATCGAGAGTGATCTGTTCGGGCACGAGCGCGGCGCCTTCACCGGTGCGAGCGCAGCCCGGGCGGGCGCGCTCGAAGAAGCCAATGGCGGCACGCTGTTTTTGGACGAGCTCGGGGAGCTGCCGCTCGAGCTCCAACAAAAGTTGTTGCGTGCGCTTCAGAGCGGCGAGTTCAAGCGTGTCGGCGGGCGCAAGTTCGAGAAGACCGACGTGCGCGTGATCGCAGCGACACACCGTAATTTGCGCGCGGAGATCGAGGCGGGAAAGTTCCGCGAGGACTTGTACTACCGGCTCGAGGGCGTGCCGGTGTACGTGCCGCCTTTGCGCGAACACCTCGAGGACATCCCGCTCTTGGTCGAACACTTTTTGTCGCAGACCGATCCCGCTTCGGGTGCATCGGGGTTGCCGGCTAGTGCAGTCGACATGTTTCGCGCGCACCGTTGGCCGGGGAACGTGCGCGAGCTTCGGAACGTCGTGCGGCGGATGCAGATGCTGCCGGAGTTGCCGTTCAAGCTGGGAAGTCAGTCGCCGCCGGCACCGACTACGGCGCAGAGTTCGTCGAGCGTGGGCGTCAGTCAGAGCGTAGCGGTCGTAAATCGATCGCACGTCGATGCGCGCGTCGTGCGGCTCTTGCTCGGGTGGCGCGGGACGGATGCGGCCTATCAGCGGCCGGACTGGCTGACGCTCGAGAATGCACGGCGTGAGTTTCAAGACGCGTTCGAGCTGGACTACTTGGAAGTGTTGAAGAAGCAGTCCGGCGGCAACAAGACGCGCGCTTCGATTTGGGCCGGTGTATCGCGCCAGGCGATCCAGAAGCTCGTGCGCAAGCACGACATGGACTGGAGCGACAGCGACGCGGAAACAACGGACAGTTAGAAGTGCTGCTCGACAATCCGACACTCGAAGGCATCGTCGCTGGCCGGATCCGAACCGTGTTTCGGACCTGGCGGCGGCCGACTGTGAAGACGGGCGGAACGCTGCGAACGCGCGGCGGTGTGCTCGCGATCGAGTCGGTGGAGCAGATCACGCCGCGGAAGGTCACGGAAGAAGACGTAAAGCTTTCGGGGTTCGAGAGCCGCAAGGAACTGCTCCGCAGCTTCGAAGGGCGCGAGGGCGACTTGTATCGGATTCGTGTGCGGCTCGCGGGCGAGGATCCGCGGATCGCGCTGCGGCAAAAGAAGCTGGGGGCTGCGGAGCGCGCAGTCGTTGCAAAGCGGTTGCAGCGGATGGATGCAGCGAGTGAGCTCGGCCCATGGACGCAGCAGTATCTCGAGTTGATCGAGGCAAGGCCGGCCCAGCGTGCGCCCGAGTTGGCGGAGCTGATGGGTTTGACGACGAAGCCGTTCAAGATGCGTGTTCGCCGCCTAAAGGAACTAGGCCTAACGGAGAGCTTGCGGGTGGGTTATCGGCTATCCCCGCGCGGCGTCTCGTACCTGCACGGAGATGCGTCAAACAAGCGTGTCAGCGGTGACCTTCGCGAATGACTCGAGAGTCTTGCGCCAGTTGTCAGGCGTCATGAACTCTCGGTAGCGGGCTGCCGCGGGTGGATCGAAGCACTCGATGAAGAAGCTGTTCTCGATCCAGACCTCGACCGAGTTGAAGAAGCCGCCTCGTTCGTAGTTGCCCGCCTGCCACCCTTCCCGCTTCGCCAGCGCGATGATCTCGTCCGCGGGCCGATCGATACACAACGCGATGTGTGTCTCCGAGCCGCGCCGCCTGCCTTCTGCCGCAACACACTGCGCACCGGCGGGACCAGGCGCGAACTCTGCTCCCCGCGGCATCACCTGCAGCTCGATCTGCGCGTCCTTTGACCACACGATCCAAGCACCCGATCCGCCCGGAGGAAACGGCAACACGTCGCCCTGAATGAGCTCTGCCATGAATCGCGCAACACGCTCGGGCGCGTCTGCGGGCAGAGATGCGTGTGAGATCATCATTTCGTACCTCCCTGACTCTTGTCACCGCGCCCCGCCGCCTTCAGCTGCGGCGCGAGTAGCCGCGCGATCGCTTCGGACGCCGCGTGTCCCGCGGTTTCGCCGTCCATGTTCCAGTAGTCCTTCATGACCGACCAAGCGAAGGAGCTGCTGAGCAGCTGGACGACCGCGCACATCCGCCTCGCTTCGGTGTCGTTCAAGTCCGGGCGCGCTTCGCGCACCGCGCGCCGAATCCGCGTCTTACGCTGAGGGTTTCCGATCAGGCGCAGCTCGCGACCTTGCTTCGTGTACAGGATCGCGCGGATCAACGACTCTCGCAGATCGAACTCGGGGAACATGTGCGTCGGTAACGCGATGAGCTCAGCCGCGGTGTCGGGCTGCTTCGGCGTCGCCATCGTTTCGTTGATCCGCGCCCAAGCTGCCGAGATGAGCTCCTCGCGCGTAGCGAAGTGCCGGTAGAGCGTGCGCTCGGTGACGCCTGCCGCGCGCGCGATGTGCGCCAGCGTGAGCGAATCCGGGTCTTCCGCTTCCACGAGCTGAAGCGCCGCATCCAAAATGCGCTGCCGCGTCAGCGCCTTGTGCGCATCGCGCAGCGACTCGCCTGCCGCATCCGAACTCATGTCAGTCTCTATGACATGAAGGCAGACGGGCTGTCAAATCCACGGCGAGTCGGACCAGCTCGGAGTTGCACAAAACGTCACGAGCATGGCGTCGACATGACGGCCACGGCGGTACACACACGCCACTGCGACTTCACTTCGGCGCGGTCAACATCGATCGACAGAACGCGCCGACGTCACACCACGGCTCGCCGTTGCAAGCCGAGTTCGTCGAGACCCGCAAGAAGTACACGCCTGCACGGCCCGGACAGCTCACCGTTGCGGCTCCCGGCGGCGCCGAGACGTCGATTCCCACACTGAATCCGATCCGCATGTTCGGCATCCATTGCGCGAGATTGATGTCCGCACCTCCGATGAACGCTTCCACGCTGTAACCGTCGGCGAGCTTCTTCGTCTTGAGCGTCTTCGAAACCCACGGTCCCTGCGACTGGCCTTCGAAGTAGCGCAGCGCGTCGATCGGCGCACCTTCCATCGCGGGCGCTGCCACCACGAACTGCATCGTCCCGCTGGAGTCGTACCCGCCGCCGTCTTCGACATCCGCGTCCGCGTCGACGAATAACTCCACTCCGTCGCCGCAATAGATCGGTTGGGCACTCGCGTGCGGTCGCGTCATGTCACCCTGAACTTCGACGTACACGTACAGCCCGTCGCTCCGCCACGCCGCCGCGTACCTCGCACGCTTGTTGGGCGGTCCAGATCCCTTCCAACCTTCCGGCTGGATCGCGATCAGCCGCAAACCGCATTCGAGCTCGCCGTCGATCACCGGTGGACGCGGCAACGCCGGAAGCGCGCTGCAATAGTTCGAATTCGAATCCACGACACAACCACTTCCAGCATCCGCGACAGCAGCATCCGAAGGCTCGGTCGGTCCTGCATCTTCGACTGCGCGGCTGCCCGCGGCAGGTTGATCCGGACCGATCGCCGCGTCAGCAGCGTCCGATCCGCGTCCTGCGCTTCGCCCCGCAGTGCCGCGACCAGCTGCACTCGCAGCTTGGCCTGCCTTGCCTGCGGCTCCAGCTGTCCCCGCAGCTGCTGTCGCAGAGTCATCGCCGCCGTCCGCGGCTAGAGAATCCTCGCGTCGGCCGCGTAAGAGGTCCGCGTCGTAGGCAGAGCAACCGCCGACTAGCAGCGCCAAAGCGAAGTCGAGCCAGACGTATCGATGGATACGACTCGTGAGAATGCTTCGCGCCACGGGAAGCGGGCTTCATAACATCGTAGCCGCGGCCTGCACAGCATTGCGCCAGCTCACGAGTGTCCCCTGCGTGGTTACGTCAGGGGACTCTCGTGACCATTTCGCGGCTGGTTACGTGAACAAACGGCAGTGTCGGCGAATGCATTACCCACTCGTTATTGCAGCCAAAAGCGGCCGATCACTCGGCTGCTTGCACTTCGCTTCGCTTCGCGAAGTGACGATTTACCGGTCTCGCCAGACCCAAATTCTCTCGCAGAGTTCGCCCTTCGTAGGCCGTCCGGAACAAACCGCGGCGCTGGAGCTCGGGTATCACGTAGGTCACGAAGTCGGACAATCCACCCGGCTGAATCGGGGGCATCACGTTGAAGCCATCGGCGGCTTCGTTTTCGAACCAGCTCTGCAGCTCGTCCGCGATCTGGCTCGGTGTACCCACGAGCTGCCAGTGTCCGCGCGCTCCGGCGATCCACAAATACAGCTCGCGAATCGTGAGCCCGCGCTCTTTGGCGATGCGAAGCATCAACGCTTGCCGACTCTTGTTGTTGTTGGTCTCGGGCAACTCCGGAACCGGACCATCGAGCGGATACCCGGAAAGGTCGAATCCACCGATCAAGCTCGAAAGCTGCGCGAGCCCGACCTCCGGCAAGATCAAATCTTGTAGCTCTTGGAACTTCGCCTTCGCTTCGGACTCGGTGCGGCCGATCACTGGGAACACGCCGGGCATCACCTTGAGCTCGTCGGGGGAACGACCGTACTTCGCGAGACGCGACTTCAAGTCACGATAGAAGGCTTGCGCTTCGGGCAAGGTCTGCCACGCCGTGAAGATCACTTCGGCGGTTTGCGCTGCGAGGTCGCGCCCGTCCTCGGACGCACCCGCTTGCACGATCACCGGATGACCTTGAACCGGCCGCGGCACGTTCAGCGGACCGCGCACGCGGAAGTGTTTGCCCTGGTGATTGAGCTCGTGAACCTTCGTCGGGTCGTAGAAGTAACCACTCTGCTTGTCGAGCAGGAACGCGTCATCTTCCCAGCTGTCCCACAGCCCGCGAACCACGTCGACGAACTCGCGCGCACGCTCGTAGCGCAACCCGTGATCCGGATGCGCTTCGAGCCCGAAGTTGCCGGCGGCTTCACTGCTACCGGTCGTGACGACGTTCCAGCCCGCGCGCCCATCGCTCAAGAGATCGAGCGACGCGAACTTCCGCGCGAGGATGTACGGGTCTTCGTAGGTCGTCGAGGCCGTCGCGATGAAGCCGATGCGTTCGGTCACTGACGCGAGCGCGGAAAACAGCGTGACAGGTTCGAAGCCACCGCCGTACGCCGTGCGGCCTTCTGCACCTTTGCGCATCTGCGGCGCGAGGCCATCCGCGAGAAACACAGCGTCGAACAAACCCTTCTCCGCGATCTGCGTGACGTTTTTCAGATGCGAGAAGTTGAAGCGGCCATCGGCGCGTGAATCTGGATGCCGCCACGCCGCGACGTGATGTCCCGGTCCTGAAATAAATGCGCCCAGTCGGATCTTTCGCTGCGTGTCAGCCATGGTGACTCTCCGTGTCCAGCAGGGGTTTCCGGTTTACAGGATGTGGTGTCTAGTATAGTGAACGAAATATGCAATACGCTCACCTCGGCGGAACTGGACTCACGGTGTCTCGGCTGTGCCTCGGCACGATGACCTTCGGCCTGCAGAGCGACGAAGAAACGTCGCGCGCAGTGTTGAACACGGCTGCAGCTGCAGGCGTCACGTTTCTCGACGCCGCAGACGTGTACCCGCTCGGCGGGGGCATCGAGTACGCGGGGCGAACGGAAGAGATCGTCGGTCGTTGGCTCAAAGGTAAGCGCGACCGCTTCATCGTTGCGACGAAGTGCGTCGGAAAGGTCGGCCCGTCTCGCTGGGATCAGGGCGCTTCGCGCAAACACATCCTCGATGCGGTCGATGCTTCGCTTCGCCGCTTACAGACCGACTACATCGACCTGTATCAGCTGCACTCGGACGATGCGAGCACTCCACTCGAGGAGACGCTGCAAGCGCTCGACGACATCGTGCGCGCCGGCAAGGTCCGTTACATCGGCGTGTCGAACTTCCTCGCGTATCGGCTCGCACTCGCGCTCGGTAAGTCCGAGGCGCGCGGCTGGACGCGTTTCGTGTCGGTGCAACCGCGTTACAACTTGCTGTTCCGTGAAATCGAGCGCGAGTTGTTGCCGCTCGCAGCGGAGGAGCGCATCGGCGTCATTCCGTACAACCCGCTCGCAGGCGGGCTGTTGACGGGTAAGCACGATCCAAAGACGGGCCCGACGCCGGACACGCGTTTCACCGGTGCGGCAGGTGAGCGTTATCAGGAGCGTTATTGGCACGAGCGCGAGTTCGCGACGGTCGAGGCGCTTCGATCGGCGGTGCGCGAGGCGGGAATCTCGCTTACGACAGCTGCGGTCGCTTGGGTGCTCGCAAATCCGGTGATCACATCGGCGATCCTTGGGGCGAGTAAGCCGGAGCAGCTTGCGGAGACGTTGAGTGCGAGTGAGAAGCCGCTCGACGCGCAGCTGAAGCAGAGGCTCGATGCGCTGACTGCGGAGTATCGGCGCGGGGACGCAGCACGCTGAGCGTCCCGACGATGCGAGTCTGGACACCGTAGCGGGGTCGTCGCCGTTGATGTCAACGTCAACGTCGTCGACTGATCACATCTCGGCGCTCGTGACTGCTGGTTGCCGTCCTCGTAGCCGTGCGCGTGCACGGCTCGATGCACGCGCTCCGCACTGCGCTCTGAGGCGCGGAAGCCGGTCGGCAACGAGGACGCGCACGCGCACGGCTACGAGGACGTGCACGCGCACGGCTACGTTGACGGCGACGACACGCCGCACGAAAAGAATCGCCGCCGTGTGCTGAGCGCACGGCGGCTCCTTACGCTCCGGGTTCCTAACTCACCCACCAGCTGGCACAACCGGTGCCGCCACGGGCTGCGCCGCGCCTGGCTGCACCGTCACCGCCGCCCCCGGCTGCGCATTCGAAGCCCGCCGCGCATCCGGCGCCGACGGCTTCCCATCTAGCCCGCGCGGCTGCCAATACCCCTCGAGCCCGAGCTGCTTCAGCGCAGCCTGCAAGAACCTCGGCTCGGCCCACTCCTCGAACGAGAACGTGTTCTTCGTGAGGCTCAAGCGTTTCGCCTCCGTGATCTGCGTCTTGTAGCGCGACGTCAAATACGGATCGATCAACGGGCTGGTTCGATACTTCACGTCGTCGCCCTTCCAATCTTCTCGGAACGACGCAAACGTAGTGCCGGACTTCGTCCACAACTGAAACACCTGCGTCGGGTTCGTCTCGGCCAACCACTGCGCTGACTTGACGACAACCTTCAACACGCGCGTCGCGATCGTCGGATACCTCTCGAGAAACTTCGACGAGGCCAAAAACGCACCGTTCGAAGTCGTGACCGGATCGCCCTTCGTCGCATACAGGATCTTCGCGACGCCCTGGTCGCGCAACCGCAAGTAGTCGGTCGTTCCAATCGCGGCGTCGATGTCACGCGTCGTGAGTGCGAGCTGCGCATTGACCGTGTCCATGTTCACGATCTTGACGTCTTTCTCGGTCAACCCAAAGCGCTCGAGAATCTTCACGCCGGCGAGGTGCGTCGAAGTTCCCTTCTGCAGCGCGATGCGCTTGCCGCGAAGGTCTGCCACGGTCTGGGCAGTCGAATCCGAAGGCGCCGCGACGTACACGTTGCCACGCACCGACGTGCCCGCGACGATCTGGTAGCTGAGCCCCGACGCACGCCCGATCACCGCCGGCAGATCGCCGAGGTGCGAAAAGTCGACGAGGTTGTTCGCAAACAGCTCGTTCACCGCCGGACCCGCGCCACGCAAGAAGCTCCAGCTGATCGAGATCCCATCCGGCCTGAACTCTTCCTCGAACAAGCCGCGCAAATGCGCGCTCGCAATCGAAGTGGTGTGCCCGGCGGGCCTGCCGCCGACGCCCACGCTCGGATAACTGATGCGAATGACCGACGGTTTGTCCTCGGCACTCGCGTGCGACGCGCCCCACTGGAGCACGCCAGCCAAAACCAACAACCCGCTGGAACGGATCTTCATGTGTTCACCTACTCACGTTTTTGGAGACACGACTTCGCGATCTGGCGCGCGAAGAACGGCGCGGCCGACTTCAAACCAAGTAGTAAGCGACGCTCTCGGCCGGTCGCTGGATGCCGAGTCGCTCGTAGGCTTCGCGTACTGCTTTTAGCGTCGCCGAATCTTGGTTCTCGTTTTCGAGGAACCAATGATTATCTGGAAACCATTGTGCAAAACGTAAGCGAGTCATTCCGGTACGTAGATCAGGTCGGATGCCGGCGAGAAATACGGTGAACCCTTGCGCCTGAGCATCACGCAATACGTGCTCCAGCGTTTCGAGCGAGACTGCGTCGGGATTGCGCAAGCGCTTGACCCTGAAGACCACGTGCGTGATGCCGTGGCTGCGTGCCTCATCGAGGGCTGCTCGTAAGTGCTTCTCGAAGTCCGGTGCGGCACCGAAAAAGAGCTCGCCTTCGAAGTCGTAGATCTCGACTGTATTTGGCGGCCCATCCGTAGCCACGCGCTCGCGAATGAGGCGTTCGTCGGTGACGATGAGCTGCCTCACGCGTAGCTTCGCCGCGCGCGGCACGTACAACAGCACTGACACGATCACGCCGATGATGATCGAGAACTCCACCCCGACCGCAAGCGTCGTGATGAATGTGCCGTAGAGCAGGATCGCATCGTAACGACCCGCCCGCGTGACGTAGGTGAAGCGCTGAATGTCGATCAGGCGCGCGGCGGCTACGACCAGCAAACCTGCGAGTGCAGCCTTGGGGATGTAGCGCGTGAGCGGAGCCAGCACGAGCACGAGCAGCGCGACGATCGCAGCAGTAAAGATGCCCGAGGCTTTGGTCGCCGCGCCGGCCTGGTGGTTGATCGCGGAGCGCGAAAGAGAGCCCGCACCGGGCATGCAGCGGAAGAACCCACCGACGAGGTTCCCGATTCCGGAGGCGAGGCACTGGCGATTGAAGTCGAGCGGCTGCCGCGTCTTGTACGCAATCGCCTTGGCGATCGCGAGCGTCTCGAGCAACCCGAGAACTGCGATCGCGAACGCGCCAGAGGTCAACTTGCCCGCCCACGCCCACTCGATGACTGGAATGTGGAAGCCCGGCAGGCTCGCGGGAACTTCCTCGATCAGAGACACAGCCGCTTTACCCGTCGCTGACGGCTGCGACCAGCCGAACAGAAACGCTGGAATCGCCACGAGCAGCAACACGATGAACATGTCGAGCTGTGGCAACTGATAGCGACGCACCAATCGCCGCAAGACGAGCGCGAGCACGACCGCACCGCCGCTGATCGCCACTGCCTTCAAATTGAACGGTGCGTTCTGCGTGAGTGTCAGCCACAAGCGCTCGAACACGTGCTGGTGGCCGGTGCCTTGATTCTTCAGTCCGAGCGCGTTGCCGATCTGCCCGACGATCGTCAGCGTGGCGGCACCACCCATGAAGCCCGTGATCACGGACTCGGAGATATAGCGGGTCAGGTCTCCGAGCTTCAGCACGGAGATCAGGATTTGGATGATCCCGATCATCGCGCACAGCAGGAACATGCCCTCGTACGCGTCGAGTTTGGCTTCGGGATCGAAAAACGACAACGTGCTGAACACGACGAGCGACACCGCGCCGGTCGGCCCGTTGATCAGGTGCGACGACGAACCGAAGATCGAACCGAGCGTCGTGAAGATGATCGCGGTGTACAGGCCGAACCGCGGATCGACGCCCGCGATCAACGCATAGGCGATGCTCTGCGGCAGAGAAATCGCGGCTACCGTCAGGCCGGCCTGGAAATCGCGGCGCGCGAACGACCAGTTATACGGCACTTTCCCGAGCAGCCCACCACGCTTGCGGAAAAAGCCCGACTCGGGATGAATGCGGCCTTCCAGCGCGACCGCGCCTCCGCCGCCCTCAGCTTCAACGAGGCTTTGGCTTGTAGACGGTGTCGATGATGCCGTTGTCGGCGAAGAACTTCTGCTGGGCATCTTCCCAATCCTTTGCAACGGCCGTGACTCGGAATAAGTTGAGCTTCGGAAACCGTTTCGCGTGACGTTCGAGGACCTTTGGATTGAACGGCCGGTAGCCGCTCTGCGCGATGATCTCTTGCGCTTCGTCGCTGAACAGGTATTCGAGGTACGCGCGCGCGGCTTCCTGCGACTTGTGCTTCGCGACGTTCGCGTCCACCCAAGCGACAGCTGGCTCCGCCAAGATGCTGAGCGGCGGATAGACGATCTCGAGTTCGCCCTTCGATTCCGCGACCTGACGCAGGGCCTCGTTTTCCCAGGCGACGTTGACGTCTCCGCGCTTTTCGATCGCAAACGCAGTCGAAGTTGCGCGAGCACCCGCCTCGAGGAAGGGCGCGTGCTGGTAGAACTGCCTCAAATACGCCTTTGCGTCCGCGTCAGTGCCACCGTTCGCCAAGATGGAACCCCAGCTTGCAAGTGCGGCGAGCTTGCCGTTACCGGAGGATTTCGGATCCGGCACGATGATCTCGACGTCTGCCTTGACCAAGTCAGGCCAGTCGCGGATCGCGTAGGGATTCCCGCGCCGGACCACGAACACGATCGTGGAGTAATAAGGCTGCGAATGGTTCGGCAAACGAGACGCCCAATCGGCCTTGATGAAACCCCGCTTACGCAGTGCTTCCACGTCAGAACTCAAGCCGAGTGTGACGACATCTGCCGCGAGCGCACCGCTGATCACCGAGCGCGCTTGACGCGAAGAGCCGCCGTGCGACTGCTCGACTGCGACTTCCACGCCGTGCGCATGACCGAAAGTCTTTACGAAATGCGGATTTAGCGCAGCGTACAGCTCTCGCGTGGGATCGTACGAAACGTTCAGTAGCTGAACGGGAGCGCGCGTATGGGTGTTTCGCGCTGCGATCGAGCCGATCGCGAAGACGACCAAAGTGAGCGCAAATAAATTGAGGCCGCGTGTGGTCGTCATGTGACAGCCGCGTGATAGCGGAGGCGTCTCTGTTAAACAAGACGGATTCTTCTCTCGCTTGCCGCCGTCTCGTCTTGTATAAAGGACGGTCATGACACCACCCAAACGGCAACTTCACCTCAACGCATTTCTCCACACGGTGGGCCATCACGAGGCGGCCTGGCGATTGCCCGAGAGCGGCATCACTGCGTCGTGGGACTACGCGCACTACGTTCACCTCACGAAGCTCGCCGAACGCGGCACGTTCGACTCGATCTTTTTCGCGGACGGGCCGTCGCTGATGGGAGATCAGCGCTACCGGCCAGTGGGTTGGCTCGATCCCACCGTGCTTTTACCCGCGCTTGCCGCAGTGACCGAACATGTCGGGCTCGTTGCAACCGCGTCGACGACCTACAACGAGCCATACAACTTGGCGCGCCGTTTTGCCTCACTCGATCACATCAGCAATGGCCGTGCGGGCTGGAACATCGTGACGACTGCGGGCAAGGATGCGGCGCAAAACTTTGGCCTTGATGACATTCCGGCGCACAAGCATCGCTACGAACGGGCGACTGAGTTTCTCGATGTCTGCTTGAAGCTTTGGGATAGCTGGGAAGACGACTTCCTGATCGGCGACAAAGAGTCGGGCCGGTTTGCCCACGGCGACAAGATTCACACCATCGACCATCGCGGTGAGTTCTTCAAAGTGCGTGGGCCCCTCAATGTGCCGCCGACGCCGCAGCGCCATCCGTTGCTCGTACAGGCGGGCTCGTCGGATGATGGCCGTGCGTTTGCAGCGCGCTATGCGGAAGCCGTGTTCACAGCGCAGCAGACCCTCGAGGACGGTCAGGCATTTTATTCGGACCTCAAGCGGCAGGCTGTTGCGGTGGGTCGTGATCCTTCCCACGTCGTGATCTTGCCTGGGCTCGTGCCGGTCATCGGCAGCACGGAGAAAGAGGCGCTCGAGCGCGAGGCCGAGCTGTCGCGCTTGCAGGTCGCGGCGTACGGGTTGAAGCAGCTGTCGCAGTTCATGGGCACGGAGATCACTGAGTCTGATCTCGACAAGCCGCTCCGTGACTACGGACCTGTCAAACACCAGGAAGGTCATCAGAGCCGTTTTCAGGTCATCACCGACATCGCGCGGCGAGAGAACCTCACTGTGCGCGAGCTCTTGTTGCGGCTCGGTGGCGGTCGTGGACATCGCACCTTTGCGGGAACCCCAGAGCAGATTGCGGACACGATCGAGGAGTGGTTCAACTCGGGTGCCGCCGATGGCTTCAACGTCATGGCGCCGGTGTTGCCGTCGAGTCTCGAGCTCTTCGTCGATCACGTCATTCCGCTCCTGCGCAAGCGAGGCTTGTTCCGGACCGAGTACACGGGCAAGACGTTACGAGACCACTACGGTTTGCCGCGACCGGGAAACCGTTACGCCCAGGCAGGCATCGCAGCAGAGTAGAATACGCGCAGCCCGACATCGCGGCCAGTCGGCTCTTGCCGCTGCCAGCGGCACCGCCCGCTGGCACGCGCGTGGCAGCGGCACGAGCTCGCTGCGTACTCGTAAAACGGAAGAGCCTCGCGCAGCGGTACTTGCGCGAGGCTCTTGCGTGCGAGCAGCCAAGAGAAGAACGAGCGCGAGCAGCATGTGGTCCGCTTCTACCCGTCCGCGGAGCGTTCGTGATCGAACGCTCGATCGTTGCTGACGGCCCTCTCGGGGCGGGATCATCGCGCTCGGGACACGGCGGCTTGCAGATGCACCGGTCGGCGTCCGCTTCCTCTACGGTGCAGCAAGCCGCCTCTCGCGCCGTGCCAACGATAAGCCTACCCAGCCGGCGTTGGCACGGCGTGACGGTCCCGATCACGATGATCCCGCCCCGAGAGTGCCTTACGTCGGCGCCGCTATCGGCTGCAGCACGCTGAAGGCACGACGGCTTGCACAACCATTCCGCGAACGAACGGATCAAGCCTGAGCCGTTTCCAGACACAGTCGAGTTGTAAGCAACCAAACGATCCACCCGACCAACGACGCAGCTAACGGCGGCGATGCCGCTACCGGCTGCAGCACGCCAAAGGCGCAGCACCTTGCTCGACCATTCCGCGAACAAGCGAATCATGCTTGAGCCGTTTCCAGACACAGTCGAGTTGTAAGCAACCAAACGATCTATCCGATCGATGACGCAGCTAATGGCTGCGACTGTGGTTTCGACGCGCGCACAGCACGTTTGAAGAACACTGCCAGAGTGCATCGAAGCTCATCGACCATCGGCTCTAGCAGTTGCGTCGACGGTTCCGATTATTTGAGCTCGCACATCAATCGTCACGGGGGCTGGGGCTTGCCCAGTGAGGCACGAAGTGCCGCGGCCCGCCGACGCGTCCGCGACCCACGCGCGACCAAGCGGCCACGACTCCAGCAACCATCGCGACGCCGGTCCAACCGACCTCCCAGCGGGCATTGCGCAAAAACAACCCACGAAACGCGTCCGCGATCCCAACCCCCTTAGTGGCTCTCCTCTTCCTCCGCGACCTACGAAGCACAACTCGCAAGGCTAGCGCGCGAGCCCTTCCCCACCCACCTCAACCACCCACCTCACCCATCCACCACCAAAACCCGATCGATCTCCTGCAACTCATCAGCCGTCAACCGCCACCCCGCG
>DASRXR010001181.1:0-2019 GCA_035687405.1 Polyangiales bacterium | reverse complement strand
GGTGGGCGTGCGAACCGCCGTGCTCGAGCGCAGCCTGGCGTCTCGATGAGCGCCTTGCGCGTCGAGTTCGGCTTGCGGGGGTATTCGAATCAAGCGCGCAGCTGGTCTCCGTACACGATCTTGCATCGCTTCGGACCGACGGTCGACTACAAGCGCAAGAACTGCAGAGTCATCTTCCGTTACTCGAGGCGCTTCTCTAGGATGATGCCTTGCGCCTTCTCGCCTAGGTTCTTGTACACGCCGGTGACCTCGAATCCAGATTTGAGGTTCAGCACCAGCATGTCGCGATACTTGTTCTTGGTGTGAGTCCGGACGTAAGAGTATCCGAGCTGCTTTGCGAGCCGGTGCTGTTCGGTTAGGAGCCGGGAGGCTATGCCGTGCTTGCGAAAATCCGGAAGCACGCCACCGCTCCAGCTGAAGAACACCTTGGATGATTCCTCGAATCCGATCTTGTACCCGCATGTGATGTCGCCGCAGACGGCGAGCAACACACGGAGATTGCGCCTGTTGCGCAACTCGGCCGCGAACGCTGTTTTAGTAAGCGGCTCAGGAAACGTCAGTCGGTCGAGGTCTTCGAGGATCTGAAGGAGTGCCTCGTCCAGCTCTGTGTACTCGCGGAACGTCATGTCCATTGGTTTTATGGTTCCGTCGGGCCCTGCGTTAGCGATCGGACAGAATGGTTGACACGAAGCGACAGCACTATGTTGCAGCGGGTCCCAGTTTTAGCTCTGCCCTAGCTAGTCGAGTTCCGTCGGCGCACGGCCAACAGCGTTATCTAATTTCCTACTCTTTGTCCATGTCGCACTTCGGCTCGATGCCGCGATCGCGGCGCGTGATCGCATCGGTGTCCGCGACAGCTCACGCATTCTCTATTGTGTCACACACCCCAAGTCGAATTTCGGGAAGCCAGACGAGCGTGCGTATGTCCACGCGATGCGAGCGCTCGGGGTTGAACCGCGGGCCACGTGGACGGTGGGCGACAATCTGCAGTGGGAGATCCTGCTCGCGCTACTCTCTTTTCGGCTTCACTCAAGGGCAGATATTTTGGTGCGCGTTCGCGCGAGATAGTGTCGGACCGTGGAATTTCATGAGTGCGACCCGGGTTATTCAGTCGGAGGACCAAATGGACCACGTCTGGATTCAACGACGACCGCATCTCGCTGCGCTCGCGCGTAACCTCGAAGATATAACGCAGCTTGCGGACGAGCTGTACCAACAAGGTCGCGCGAGTGGCGAGTCGGTCAACTACGGACAGTTCGAAGAGCGTGTGGCGCGCGCGACGGCGGCGTGGAGAGAAGCGTTCATTAAGTCGCACTCAGCGGGCTAGACTTAGACGCGCCATTCATCCGCGTGTGGGGCAAGCACTATCGTCGCGTCCATCGTATCGATCGGACATACGCTTCGATCAGTGGCCCGGTCACGGTGAAGCGCACACTTGTACCGCGAGCTTGGCCAGCGCCAGGGTCCTGCGCTCGACCCCATTGCGGTGCGTGCAGGCGTGGTGGACGGCAGTTGGTTGCCGCGCACCGCTCGAGCCGTGGCTCATCTGATGTCGCAAGTCACCTCGCGCAAAGCGGAAGCAACAGGCCGCGAGTTGATGCGACTGCCGTACTCTCGCAGCAGCATCGAGCGAGTAGGGCATGCGGTAGGTCGCGGAGTATCTGCGCCGGCGAGAGACAGTCGAACCGAAGCTGATCGAAACTTGTGAGCTGCCGGCCGGCGTCGCGTCTGTGAGCATCTCCATAGATCGCGTGACGGTACCGATGGAAGAGCCTGCGCTGCAACAACGTCCAGACGCTCCAGTGTCTACTGCCGAGAAGTCATCCGCCGAAACGGTGCGCGAGTATGGACGTGAGCTCTCTGCTCGAACTCGCGCAATCCTGAGCGAGGTCAAACGGCGATCGCATGGACCGCGCACCAAGATTCAGCGCAACTATCGTATGGCGTATTGCGCGACGGTCACCATGCACGACGCGGAAGGAAACGCTCTTCACACGATTCGCTATGGGCGTATGCCGG
>DASRXR010001180.1:0-5412 GCA_035687405.1 Polyangiales bacterium | reverse complement strand
CGCGACGTCCACACACCGAGAGCGACCAGGCAACAGAGCAAAACCTTAGTGAAGCGCATGGGTCCCATCATCTAGGCGCGGCACGATACTTCCGCACACCGGGCGCGCCACAGTAGACCAGCGCCCTCAGCGACAGAAGGGAAAATTCCGGTCATGTAAGGGAATCGAGCCCGCTAGGACCCCAGGTGGGCCGGCCCTCGAAAAACGGCGCACGCTTCTCGCGTAAGCCCCCGACCCAACTCGGAAAACACACAAAATCCGGCAGACCTCGGACCCGCCTCTAGGCAGGCTCGAGCGCACGGCCACACGGTGATCGCGAGACGACTGCAGCTGCCAGCTTCAGGCCCGGCCAGCGCAGCGCGGTCAGCGCTTTTCCTTCTCTTCGATCTTCGCCCAGGTATCGCGCAGCTCGATCGTGCGGTTCCAAACCAGCCGCCCCGGTTTGGAGTCGCGCGCGTCGGGACAGAAGTACCCGAGCCGCTCGAACTGGAAGTGGCTTCCGACCGGCGCGGTTGCGAGGCTCGGCTCGAGCTTCGCCCCGCTCACGACCTCGAGCGAATTCGGGTTCAACGTCGACGCCATCTCGTCGCCCTCATTCGGATTCTCCGCGGAGAACAACCGATCGTACAGGCGCACCTCGGCATCGAGCGCGTGCTCAGCCGACACCCAGTGCAACGTGCCGCGAACCTTGCGACCGTCCTTCGGACTACCACCGCGCGACTCGGGATCCCACGTGCAGCGCAGCTCGACGACTTCGCCGTTGTTGTCCTTGATCACCTCGCGGCACCGGATCAAACACGCGTAGCGCAAGCGAACCTCTGCACCCTGCGTGAGCCGGAACCACTTCTTCGGTGGCACTTCGCGAAAGTCGTCCTGCTCGATGTAGAGCACACGCGAGAACGGCACCTGGCGCGTGCCTTGATCCGGATACTCGGGATGGTTTTGCGCATCGAACCACTCGATGCGGCCTTCCTCGAAGTTCTCGATCACGACTCGCAGCGGCTTCAACACGGCGAACCCACGGCCTGACCGTGCGTTCAGATCCTCGCGCAAGATGTACTCGAGCAGCGCGACATCGACGACGCCGTCGCGTTTACCCACGCCGATGCGATCACAAAACGCGCGGATCGCCTCCGCGGTGTAGCCGCGCCGGCGCAAGCCCGCGATCGTCGGCATCCGCGGATCGTCCCAGCCGTCCACCAACTTGCGCTCGACGAGCTGCAGGAACTTCCGCTTGCTCATCACCGTGTAGCTGAGGTTCAGCCGCGCGAACTCGATCTGCTGCGGACGACTCGGCACCGGCAAGTTCTCGAGACACCAGTCGTAGAGCGGCCGGTGGTCTTCGAACTCGAGCGTACAGACCGAATGCGTGATGCCTTCGATCGCATCCGACAACGAATGCGCGTAGTCGTACATCGGATAGATCGGCCACTTGTCGCCGGTCCGGTAGTGGTGCTCGTGCCGGATCCGATACAGCACCGGATCGCGCAGATTCAAGTTGCCCGAACGCATGTCGATCTTCGCGCGAAGCACGTGCGAGCCGTCCGGAAACTCACCGGCGCGCATCCGACGCAGTAAGTCGAGGCTCTCCGCCGAGGGCCGGTTCCGAAACGGACTGTCGACACCCGGCCGATAGAAGTCGCCGCGCTGCTGCGCGATCTCTTCGGCCGACTGACTGTCGACGTACGCCTTGTCCTTCTCGACCAGCATCTCGGCAAACGCGTAGAGCTGCTCGAAGTAGTCGGACGCGTAGAAACAGCGGTCCTGCCAGTCGAAGCCCAGCCAATGCACGTCGTGTTTGATCGAATCGACGTACTCGGGGTCCTCGGTCGTCGGGTTCGTGTCGTCGAAGCGCAGGTTGCACTGCCCGCCGTACTTCTGCGCAGTGCCGAAGTTCAGACAGATGCTCTTCGCGTGCCCGATGTGCAGGTAGCCGTTCGGCTCGGGCGGAAATCGGGTGTGGACGAGGCCACCGTGGCGCCCGACGCGCCGGTCCTCGTCGATGATGTCGTGGATGAAGTTTGGACCGGCTTCGTATGCGGCCGCAGCTTTTTGCTTCAGTTCCTTGCTTGGCTCAGTCTCGGACATCGAAACGCCCACCCTCCGGGGCTCCGTGAGCATACCCAGATTCGGGCCCACGGTGCCACTCTGCCTCAATCGACTTCACGGCCATCCGGCCTATTTTTGCTGTTCGGCACGCAAGAAGTCGAGGGCATCGTCAATGTGTTTGTACCAGAGCACCTCGTGATGGAAGCGCGCCGCGATCTGGCCTCTAGGGTCGATGATGAACGACACGCGCTTGATGCGGGGTAACACCGTGAACATGACGCCGTAATCGCGCGCGATCTGGCCGTCCGGATCCGAGACGATCGGGAACGTGGTCTGGTAGTGCTCCGCGAACTTGCACTGGACGTCGAGCGGGTCAGGGCTGATGCCGACCACCTCCGCGCCGAGCGTACGCAGCTCTGCAGCCGCGTCGCGGAACCGGATCGTTTCTTTGGTGCAAAAGAGCGTGAACGACTTCGGATAAAAGTACAGGACCACGTACTTGCCCCGATAGTCCGCCAAGCTGATCCGGCCGCCCGGACTCGCTTCCGCGACGAACTCTGGGGCCCTTCTGCGCTGCTCGGGCACCGTCATGGCGGCGGACCTTAGCTGTTTCTGGGACAGGTTGCACCGTTCAGACCAGTCACAGATGCACTCGGCAAACGTGTAGAGACTGTGAATGTTGGCTCGGGAGCAGCGAGCGTGAGTTAGTTTCCCGCGCGTGCACCGAAACCTTTCTTCGACTCTGGTAGTGCTCGTCTTGTCGGTTGCGACCGGCGCGGGCGCGCAGCAAACCCCGGAGAGTCCGGGCGCAGGTGACAGCGCTCCGGACAGTCCCACCGTCAGCGCGCCGGTTCCCGCGGGCGTCGCCGCGGCTCCAAACGCGCCGCCCCAGGTGCCTGAGGCGCCTGCGCCGGCCCCCGTCCCACCGCTGCCGGTCGATCCACCGAGCGCTCCGCCGCCAACAGCTGCTGACGAGGACGACGACAGCCATTGGCCCGTCTTTGCGTTTCACGGGCGCATCCTGACGGGCTTCGAAGTCGTGCGCCTGCATCCTGACGGTGGACAGACCGCAGCCGACGACACGCAGCCGGAGCTCTTCCTCGATCAAGCCGTCGTCGAAGCCGAGGTGGTGCTCAGCAAGCGACTGCAGTTCGAGCTCGGGTTCAACCTGCGCAATGCGACCGTCCGCGATGCGTTCGTGAACTATCGCGTGCGCGAAGCGATTCAGCTGCGCCTCGGCCGCTTCAAGCGACCGTTCTCGCGACTCGAGTTACGCAGCCGCGGCAAGCTTCCTTTCCGCAGCCGCGGACTGTTCAACGAGCTCGTGCTGACGGAGGATGGCTTCGCCGGGCGCGCCATCGGCGCCATGATCTGGGGCCGGCCGACGGAAAATCTGCGTTACTCGCTGGCCGCTGCAAACCCGAGCGCGATCGGTTCAGGGATCGAAGGCGTCGATGTGATTGCGCGCATCGTCTACGAGCCCACGCCCTGGCTGTCGCTCGGTCTGAACGCCATGCACAAGTGGACTGAGCGCTTCGCCGAAGGGCCGAACCTCAGCTTGCATGCCGTAGGTGTGGACGCACGTGTGGAGCTCGGCCAGCTCGAGGTCGTGCTCGAAGCGGATGCGGCACAAAACCCGAATCCACCGCCCGTCGCCGATGTCGCGAACAACGCGCGCACGCCCTGGGCGATCGGGGTCATCGCCTACGCGGACTACGCATTCAAGGTCAGTAAGAAGTGGACGCTCGGGCCGGTGGTAGTGCTGGAGTGGATGGACACCGATACCGAGTACGAAAAAGACGAACGAGTTCGAGCCGTCGGTGGCCTGTCCTGGAACTATAAAAAGAATTTGCTGCGCGTCATGCCGCAGGTGGAAATCACGAGGCCGCTCGGCGGGGCTGACGTCCGTGGCGAGATTGCACGTGAGACGTTCTACGTGCTGGTCTCGACTGAGATCTAAAGCAAGTGTGTAGAACCCTGGTCAACCCGAATCTACAGTTGTAGCGTGACTTCATCGTGGGACGAGTTTCTGCATCTACTCGAATGGGTTCGCATAACGGCCGCTTAATCGCCTTCGAGGGCGTGGACGGAGCCGGCAAGACCACAGCGCTTGCACGCGTGGCCGACCTCTTGCGGACGCAAAACGTGTCGGTGTTCATGCCGCGCACCGGCAAGGAGCACAGCTCGCGTCCGACGCGCATGATCCGCCAGTTGACGCGCGACCCGCGCAACTTCGAGTTGTCCGCCCGCGCCGAGTTGCTCCTGTATTGCGCGCGCGAAGCTCAAGTCATGAGCGAGCTCGTGCAGCCGGCGCTCGCACGCGGTGACACCGTACTCATCGATCGCTCGTTTCTCACGCCGGTCGTGCTCGGGATGTCGCGCGGCCTGACGCGCGAGGAGTGTGAAACCGTCGCGCGACTCGCAAGCGGGGGCGTGCAGCCGGATCTCACGCTCGTCTTCGACGTGCATCCGCGAACGAGTCGTCTTCGCAAACGCATCGAACGCATTCGCACCCATGCCCTCGGAGACAGCGGGCGCAAAGGGCTCGCGGGAAGCTCGTTCAAGGAACGCGTGCGAGACCTCTACGGCGCGCTCGCGCAGGAACGCGGCTATCCGCTGTTTCACGTCGAGCGCGCGTCGCGGGACGAGCTGGCGGCTCGCGTCGCCCGCGTCGTGCAATCGGGGCCCGCAGCTGGTAGCGGCGAGACCGAGCTCGATGCGCAGCCGCGCTGGCTCGTGCCGCACAACTGGGACCTCACGCGGGCGCTGGCGGAACAACCGCTCGCGGATGCGCTGTACTTCGGGGAAGGCTTGATCGCGACGCGCAGTCTGCGAGCGCGCGGGCTCGAGAGCGAACCGGAGCTCACCGCGTTTTGCTTGGACCCGGAAGATCCGCTGCTCGCGGCTGCGGCCGAGCGTGAGCCTGAGTACGCACTCGGGCATCTCGGCGGGAAGCCACTCGCGGATCACGATCCGCGCATCGCGCTTTCGCAGGGCACCGCGCGCGCCGCGGCGATTCTCGCCCTCCGAAACGTTCGCGACGCAGGCAGCGACGCGATCCGTGCGGCCAATCTAGAGCAGGCGCCGGATGCCGTGCTGATCAGCTTGATGCTTCGCGACGATCCGCAAGCCTGGGCGCTGCGCGAGCGGGCGTGGAGCGAAGCGAGCGACGAAGCGCGCGCGACGACACTGCAAGGCTGCGTGAGTGAAGCGGCCCAACAGCGGCGCGAGAAGCTATTCGAGAAGAACCCCGTTCTCGGTTTGACCAGCTTGCGCAACACGCGCACCGCCTCCGGCGACGTTTGGTTGGAACGCTGCGCACCGCACGCACCGAAGCTCGTGCTCGCTGCCGTCGGCGGCCGA
>DASRXR010001179.1:0-11560 GCA_035687405.1 Polyangiales bacterium | reverse complement strand
CCGTCTTCGAGCTGCGACGACGCGTGCGACGCCAGTGGCTTCGTTTCCAGCAGAACCTTCTCGACCCACAACTGACCTGCGCCGAGATCCGTCGCAAACGCGCGCACGTTTTCGAGCAACGCTACATCGCGTGCATGCAGTTGCGAGTGCACCGCAGATTCGCCGGTCAAGATCAACCGCACGGCAGTCGTGCGATCCACGTTGGCCGCCAGATCCGCAAACGCATCGCGGGCGCTCTCGAGCGCGGCATCGAAACCAGATGCACGCGCCAAATCCACGCGAAGCGTCGCGTAGCGCACGACATCGAGCGCACGATGCTCGACGTGCGTGATCCCGCTCGCGGAGTAGCTCACGAGTGTCGCGCCCTTTTCGCCGATCTCACGCGCGTGCCGCGCTTGGAGATTGCCCGCGAACACGACCCACGGCGTTTCGCTCAACACCTCACGCGCATGCACGTGGCCGAGCGCCCAGTAGTCGTACCCCTTGTTCACCAGCTCATCGAGCGAACACGGAGCGTACGGCTCGTGCCCCGCCCGACCGTTCACGGAAGTGTGGAGCAACCCGACGTTCACCAGCTGTGAGATTCGCTCCGGATAGGCGCGCGCGAGATTCTCGGTGACCGCGCGCGTTGCGAAGCTCTGCCCGTGCACGGCGATACCGAGGTCTTCGAAGCTCAACGTTTGTGGCGAATCGATCGACAGTTCGTAGACGTTGTCCGGCAAGCGCAGGTGCCGCGTGATCTGGCTCGCCGCATCGTGATTGCCACGCACGAGCACCACTTGCACGCCCGCCTCACGCAGCCGCGACATTTGCGCGCTGAAGTACAACCCAGTCGAGTAGTCGCGCCAATCGCCGTCGTACAGATCACCGGCGAGCAACAACAGATCCACTTGCTCCGCGAGGCACAGCCCCACCAGGTTTTCGCAAGCGCGCCGACTCGCGAGCCGCATCTCTTCGACCGGCGCGCCCGCATACCTCGCCAATCCGCGCAGCGGACTATCGAGATGCAGATCCGCGGCATGCACGAATTTCACGGGGTTCTCACCGAGTAGAGCCGCACTTGTAGCAAAATTCGAGCGGGATATCGCGGATTGCAGGGCATACGTCACCTCAGCGCGTGCGTGTCACGCGCGATCCTTCTCCTCATCGGTCTTCGCGAGCAGCAGTTGCGCGATCGCCCGTGAGAATTGCGATCGTTCAGACGTCCGAAATCGAGTCCCAAAACGCCGCAATCAACGGCATCTTCAAGGTCGATCGCTTGATGCACACACCGACGTGAAATGGCGGCAAGCGAGGCCGCACGTCGATCACTTGCAGCTCCGAGCGGAGCGGACTCTTTTCCAACACCAACTCGGGCACTACGCCGACGCCACAGCCGAGCGTCACCAACGACAAGATCGCCTCGTGCCCTGAGACCTCGCTGTACACGCGCGGCACGATGCGCTTCTGCCGAAACCACCGCGTGACGCTGTCTCGTCCGATGCCGTGTTCGGGCAAGATCATCGGCACACTGCTCCAGTCGATCGTGCGGGCGCTCGCGATGCCGAGGCTCGGATGTGCGATGAACGAGAGCGGCGTGTGCGCGATCACGCGCGACAGAAGTGCGCTCGGCACGCGATCCGGAAGCGCGGCAACCGACACGTCGACTTCGGATCGTTGCAGTCGCTGCAACGCATCCGCCGCATAGCCGGTCTCGAGCCGAATCGTCACGTCGGGGTGCCGCTGGCGAAACGAGCCGAGCACCGCCGGCAACAAGCTGTGCGCTGCGGTCACGGTACAAAACAACGAGAGCGTGCCTTGCAGCCCTGCGCTGCTGTCGCGCATGCCGGTGACCGCTTGCTCCCAGCGCGTCAGCGTCTCGCCCGCAAACAACAACATGCGCTCCCCAGCCGGGGTGAGCTCGACGTGGCGACTATCGCGCTGGAACAGCGGAACCCCCGCTTCCTGCTCGAGGCGCTGGATGCTGCGGCTCAGCGCCGACGGGCTGATGTGGCACTCGCGGCTCGTCCGCCCGAAATGCAGCGAACGTGCGAGGTGTGCGAACAGGCGCAAACCTTCGGTATCCATCGGGATTTCTTCGCGGGCTCGAGCGGTTTCGCGACCGCCCCAACATTGCGCTAGACGCAACGCAGTATCCCAAACAATGCATTTCACGCAAGGCCGGTTTCGAGCTACAACGCGCCTCTGCATAGAAAGGCACGATCATGGCAACCGACCTCACGTTTCAGTCGAAGGTATTCGAGAAGAAAGTCATCGAGCTCAACGGCCGCAAAGAAGAAGTCGTGGTCGGAGGTCGCAACCTGTTTCCGCTTTTGACGAAGGCGTTCGAAGGCGTGAAGCAGATCGGCGTGATCGGCTGGGGCTCGCAGGGTCCGGCGCAAGCGCAGAACCTGCGCGACTCGCTCGAAGGCACCGGCATCAAGGTGAAGATCGGCCTGCGTAAGGATTCGGCGTCGGCAACTTCGGCGCGCGAAGCGGGCTTCACGGAACAGAACGGCACGCTCGGCGAGCACTTCGAAGTGATTCGCGAGTCAGACATGGTGCTGCTGTTGATCGCGGATGCTGCGCTTGCCGAGTCGTTCGGCAAAGTGTTCGAAGCGATGCGTCCGGGCACGACGCTCGGCTTGTCACACGGCTTCTTACTCGGCCATCTCCGCAGCGTCGGGGCGGACTTTCCGAAGAACGTCGACGTGATCGCGGTCTGCCCGAAGGGCATGGGGCCGTCGGTCCGGCGGTTGTACGTGCAGGGCAAAGAGGTCAACGGCGCGGGCATCAACTCGAGCTTCGCGGTTCATCAGGATGCGACCGGCAAGGCGACTGATCGCGCGCTCGGTTGGTCCGTTGCGATCGGTGCGCCGTACACCTTCATGACGACACTCGAGTCCGAGTACAAGTCGGACATCTTCGGCGAGCGCGGCATTCTCCTCGGCGCGGTGCACGGAATCGTGGAGAGCTTGTATCGCCGCTATGTCAGCCAGGGTGCGACGAAGCCGGATGCGTTCTTGCGTTCGTGTGAGTCGATCACCGGGCCGATCAACAAGACGATTTCGAAGCGCGGCATTCTCGCGGTGTACGAAGGACTCGATGCGGCGGGCAAGGCCACGTTCGAAAAAGCGTATGCGGCGTCGTACAAGCCTGCGTTCGAGATCTTGCAGGAGATCTACGAAGAGGTTGCGTCGGGGAACGAGTTGCGCAGCGTCGTCATGTCGGGCCAGCGGTTCAAGCGCTTCCCGATGGGGAAGATCGACGGCACGGAGATGTGGAAGGTCGGCGAAGGTGTGCGTAAGCAGCGCGTCGAAGAGAAGATTCCGGTCGATCCGTTCAGCGCCGGTGTGTACTGCGCGACGATGATGGCTCAAATCGATTTGCTCATCGAGCGCGGGCATCCGTTGTCCGAGGTCGTGAACGAGTCGGTGATCGAGTCGGTCGACTCGCTCAATCCGTACATGCACGCGCGCGGTGTCGCCTATATGGTCGACAACTGCTCGACGACGGCGCGCCTCGGTTCACGCAAGTGGGCGCCGCGATTCGACTACATCCTGACCCAGCTCGCGTACACCGCGATCGATGACAATCAGGCGGTCGATACGACGTTGATCGACGCGTTCAAGAAACATTCGGTGCACGCGGTGTTGCGTACCGTCGGGGAGTTGCGTCCGGCGGTCGACATCTCGGTCCACTGACGCGTACCGAAGTGAGTTGAGCTCGTGAGTCGGGGCCGCCTGCGCGGTCCCGATTTCGTTTAAGCGGTGTGCTGCCTGCTACGCGACTGCCACCTGCTGCGGTTTTGTTACCGGTTTGCGACGTTCGCGCGGCGCTGCCGGGCACGCGTTCAGCGAGTCGAGTCCTACCGCGGCACCGCGACCCCCACTGCATCGCACCTGAACGAGCGGTTGCAGCTCGTGGCTGCGGCGCGATCAAGCCGATGCAGCCGACGATATTTGCGTAGGTGAATGGGCGATCCGATCGCCGCCTGTGCCTGAGACTCGCACCTAAATGCGTGCGCGAGTCGGGTTAGTAAGCGGCGAAATTTTAGTCGCCGTTATACTCGATAGCTCGGGTTTCCCGCTCTGAGCGTCCGTGATCGCAGGCCCTCTCGACCCTCCATCGACTGCGAGCCGCGGGCCGCGCCCAAAAAGCGCGGTGTCGGTTGACCGACACGCTCCGAGCGGACCCGCTCCAACGCGTAATAGTGAGCCGCGCGGCGGAGTTGCCGCGTGTTGGGGTTCGACGTCTTCGGAGTCGAGCAGTGCGGGCGAGTGCGCGCGCCGGATGCGCGAGAGCCGTGCTCGACTGTGCGTCGCGAGCAGTTCTGGCTTCTCGAATGCGCGTCGGCGCAGCAGAGTTTGCGCCACTCCACGCAGCCGAGTGCTGCACCTCGCTGCGGCGCAGCATCGATCGCGACGCGCGGACACGAATGAGGCGTGGCTGGACGCTGCATCTCGCGGGTGCCGAAGCAGACGTGGGCCACGCTCGAGTCAGCCGCGTCGGGTGCGCTGCAGCGCCACGCCGAATCAGGCTGAGCCGCATCGGACGTTTTCGGCGCATACGCGCGCAGGTTGGCGCCGTGCGCCCTACTGACTTGGTTTTGGAGGCCTGGCGGCCTGCAGCTCTTGGCGGCAGCGGTTTGGGAATGCGAGTGGGCAGCTCTTGGTCGCGAAGCTTACTTGCAGCTGTTAGCGGCGTGACTGGATTCCAGCGCCGCCTCCGGCGTACCCTATTCGTTGGGGTAAGTACGCGGTGAGCAACGAGCATACGAGACGCTCTAAACCCGGTCTCGGGCGGGCGCGCTCGGAACCACCGGCGCGGCAGGGTGCGCCTTCGCCGGCGCCGGCGCGAGAGTCCGGGGACGAGCGTCAGCGTTCGAGCATCGTGCATGAGCGTCGCGAGACGCCTGCGAACGATTCACCGCAACGTATGAGTTTCGCTGACGATCCGAGGCGGCTCAGCTTTACGACCGACCCGAGGCATGACGCGTTGGAGTTGGCGTCGTCGCGAGACCCATCGGTGCCTCTCCGAGAACAGGAGTTCGAGCGACAGCCCCATGGGAGTGCCGCGCAGCGGGACGCGTCGGGAAGAGAAGCCGGGCGCGAGCAAGCGGCGCGTGAAGGGGTGGGACGCGACGGCTCGCCGCGTGAGCACGCGACCAGCGAGGGATCAGCCCGTGACAAGGCCGAGAGGGACTACGCAGCAGCCCAGGGCGGCGCTTCGCGAGAAGGCGCATCGCGTGACAACGCGGGTGATCGGAGCTCGAGGCGCGAACGTAGTGCGACGGGACCTTCGTTCGCGCCGGATCAAACCGAGAGCGAACAGGCCGCAGCGCGCGAGCAGATTTTTAATCGTGGTCAGCAGTGGACGAAAGAGCAGGCGGTGCGCGACAACGCTGCGCGCGCGGCAAGTCATGCGGTGCGCGCAGGTCAGCAAGGCACGGCTCGTGATCCCGCGCGTGAAGCTGCGGCGGGTGCGGCGCGCGAGGCCGCCGCGCGCGCCAACGCTGCGCGCGAGAGCGCAGCGCGCGACGGCGTAGCCCGAGACAACGCTGCGCGCGAGAGCGCAGCACGAGACAACGCTGCGCGCGAGAGCGCAGCGCGAGACAACGCTGCGCGCGGCGGCGCAGCACGAGACAACGCTGCGCGCGACGGCGCAGCACGAGACAGCGCAGCCGCGCGTGAAGGCGCGCAGCGCGGACAACTTGGGCGCGAAGAGCACTCACCTGCGCGCGCGGCGAAGTACCAACCTCACGCTCACGGACGTCTGGTCGAGGAACGCGCCGCTCGGACCAAAGCCGACCCGCGCCGCGACCCAACGCTGCCGCACGATGTTCCAATTCGTCCGGCACAGGGACGAGTTGCGCGCGGCGGTGAAGAAATCATTCGCCAACCGCGCGGCGGTGTGCGCGATGCGCGGCAACCCGCGAACGCGAACGATCCGAGGCTGTACCAAGGCGCGCCGCGGACGGCTGCGGCCCAGCAGCGCGATCGAAATTCCAACGTAGGTTCGGGACCGCGAACGGCTGCGGAGCGAGTGCCGCAGGTTACGCAGGATGCGCCGCCGCCAACCGCTGCGCGCTCGGCAGAACAATCAGGGAACGCGAAAGCGCGAGCGACGGCTGCGTCAGATGCCCAGCGTTCACTGATCCCGCCGGGTGGCGCGGCGCAGGGCGCACGCGCGGTCTCGCCGGACGGGCGAAAGTTCCCAAGCCAACCCGGCGCTAGCGCGCCAGACCCGCGCACTGCTGCGACGCCGGACGGACGAAAATTCCCGAGCCAACACGGCGCCAGCGCGCCCGACCCGCGCACCGCCGCTACCACTGCACGACCTGACTCCAATGCGCGCGGCCCCGGCGCTTCGGACCGCGCCAACCTGACGCCGGACGGACGAAAGTTCCCAAGCCAACACGGCGCCAGTGCTCCGGACCCGCGCACCGCCGCTACTACCGCGCGACCTGACTCCAATGCGCGCGGCCCCGGCACTTCTGACCGCGCCAATCTGACTCCGGATGGACGAAAGTTCCCGAGCCAACACGGCGCAAGCGCACCCGAACCTCGCGCTGCCGCCGTCGACGGCCGACGCTTTCCCAGCACCCATGGCGCCGCCGCACCCGAGCCTCGCACCAGCACACCCGACGGCCGACGCTACCCGAGCGAACCTGGTTCACGCACACCCGCCAACGCGCCATCTCTCGACAACCGACGGTCCGCCGAACCTCAAAACACGCACGTCTCTCGCTCCACCAACACGGACCCACGCCGCTCACCTGGCCCAGCCGGCGCCGACACCCTCGGAATACCTCGTCGAGCACTTGCAGCCCACGGCGGCGGACACACGCTTCGCTCGATCCGGCCACAACGCGACTCCGAGCTGTACTGCGAAATCGACGGTCTCGCCGTCGAGATCCAAACCCAAGACCTGAGCGCCGGCGGACTCTTCGTTCAAACGCCCTCTCCGCCGCCGATCGACAGCGAAGTCGCCGTCTTCCTTCGAATTCGCGCGTTCAAAGTCGAAGCATCGGGCCACGTCGTTCAGAGCATGTCTCTCGATGCCTCCAAACGAGAGCGCCGCCGACCCGGCTTCGGACTTCTGTTCACCGAGATCGATGACAACGTTCGCAGCGCACTTCGCGACGCGATCGAAGCACTCAACACGGAACACGCCGAACAGGACTACGAGTTCTCACGCCCGCCCACGAACCCCGACATCGCGCTCGAGGCAGCGCACCGCGAAGCCGCACGCGCAGCGGCGCAGCCGGCACAATCACGCTCGAACGAACATGGGCGTGCGCGCTCGATCGAACCTGCCACCCGAGAATCGCACGAGCAAATCGCCGAGCGCGTGACCCAACCCGCAAAGCCGCAACCTGCCGCCCCGCCGGACCCGCAAGAACAAGAGCTCCTGGCAAAGCTCAAAGCCGAGCTTGCGGCCGTCGAGTCGCAACCACCGTGGACGGTTCTCGGCATCTCGCAGGGCGCCGATGAAGCAACCGCCCGCACGGCATTTTTCGCAGCATCCAAGCGTTATCACCCGCACGCGTACGCACGCTACGCGTTGCCCGAGATCAAAGCAGTCGTCACGAAACTGTTCATCGTCTACAAGCGCGCATTCACGACGATGACAAAAAACGGACGCGGCGGCGGCCGCAACGCTGCACGCGCAGCTGGCAGCGGCAACCCGCCCTTGCGCTCATCGGATCCAGGAAACAGGTGACATGGCGAAGACCATCGGCATCGATCTGGGCACGACCAATTCGTGCGTCGCGGTAATCGAAAACGGCAGTCCAAACATCATTCCCACGCGCCAAGGCCAGCGCACCCTGCCCTCGGTGGTCGCATTCACCGAAGATGGCCAAGAAGTCGTCGGCATCATGGCAGTGCGACAAGCGGTCACGAACCCGCACCGCACGATCCAAGGCATCAAACGCCTGATCGGTCGCAAGGCGAACGATCCGCAAGTCGAGCACTGGCAGAAAGCCGTCCCCTACGAAATCATCTCCGCCCCGAACGGTGATGCTTGGGTCAGCACCCGCGACGGCGACCACAGCCCGCAGGAAGTCTCTGCGATGGTGCTCCGCGAGATCAAGGCGATCGCCGAAGACTACCTCGGCGAGAGCGTGAACGAAGCGGTCGTCACCGTGCCGGCTTACTTCGATGACAATCAACGACAGGCGACTAAAGACGCGGGTGCAATCGCGGGTCTGACGATCAAACACATCCTCAACGAGCCGACTGCCGCGGCACTCGGCTACGGCGTCGACAAGAATCGCGACCACTGCATCGCGATCTTCGACCTTGGCGGCGGAACGTTCGACATCACGATCATGCGCACGAGCAGTGGCGTGTTCGAAGTTCTCGCGACGAGCGGCGACACGTTCCTCGGCGGCAACGACTTCGATCAGCTCTTGATGGAGCACCTGATCGACGACTTCAAGCGCGAACACGATATCGATCTCAGCCGAGACCCGGTCGCGATCCAACGGCTCAAAGAAGCCGCCGAAACGGCCAAAAAAGAGCTGTCGTCGACGACGACCACGTCGATCAACTTGCCGTTCATCGCCAATGGCCCAGCGGGGCCGCTGCACGTGCGCATCGACGGCTTCGAACGAAGTGTGCTCGAGAAGCTGAGCCAAGAGCTCATCGATCGATTGCAGCTGCCGTGCGAGCAAGCGCTGGCGGACGCCGGCCTCACGCGCGAAAACCTCGATCAAGTCTTGCTCGTCGGCGGGATGACCCGGATGCCCGCGGTACGCCGCAAGGTCGAGGACATCTTCGGTCGGATCACGGCCAAGGACGTGAACCCCGACGAGATCGTGGCGGTCGGCGCTGCGACCCAGTGCGCGATCATGTCCGGCGAGCTTGCGGACGTCGTCCTCCTCGACGTCACCCCGCACTCCCTCGGCGTTCGCGTGAAAGACGAGCGGATGTCGTTCGTGATCGAGAAGAACACGACGATCCCGACTTCAGAAAAAAAGCTGTTTGCGACGACGCGCGACAACCAAGACCACGTCGACATCATGGTCTATCAAGGTGAACACGAACACGTCTGGAGCAACACGAGCCTCGGCCAATTCAGCTTGGGTGACTTGCCGCTCAAGTCTGCAGGCAAGGTGAACGTCGAAGTCACGTTCCTGCTCGATGCCGACGGCGTGCTCAGCGTGACCGCACGCGAGCTCACGACCGAAAAAGAGGCGTCCGTCAAGATCACGCCGTCGAGCGGCCTGAGCAAATACGAAGTCGATCGGCTGAAGAAGCAGCTCGCCGGCTAACCGACTAGGGACAGCCCTAGAACACGATCTCGGAGAGCAGCTCTTCGAGCATCTGGATGAGCTTCGGCAGACCGTCCTGCTTGCGGAAGTACGCGTCAGCGCCCGCGCGCTCGGCGCGTTGTCGCAGCTCGGCTTCGGGGAGCCCCGAGATCAACACGATCGGGATCAACCGGTCCGTCATGCGCGCTTTGAGCTGCCGGCAAATCTCGTCACCGGTCGCACCGGATAACACGACGTCGGCGATGATCACATCCGGCTGCAACGTCTCGTAGAGGCGTTCGAACGTGGTCAGGTCGCCCGCGCCTTCGACGACGTAGCCTTGATTGCGAAGCTCGAGCACGAGGCGGTCGCGCGCGCCTTGATGATCGTCGAGGATGAGGATGCGATTCATCGCGTTGAACGCGGTGTCGGTCGGCGAGCGCGATGGAAGCGGAATCGGATTGCGGCGCACCGTGAAGCGCACGACCGAAAGAATTCGCCGGAAGCCCCACTCGGTACAGACGTAACCATCCGCACCGAACGTGTCTGAGCGCAGTTTCAGTTGATCGCTCGCGTCACTCGAGAACAGATAGAACGGTGCGGTCGTGCCGAGTTGCAACTTCAAATCGACGACTGCGCCCGGCCTTCCGAGCTCACTTGACTGTGCGTCCATCAACACGAGATCGGGTTGCGGCCGGAGTGCGGATCCTACGCTCGGGCTGACCTCTACGTCGTATCCCTCCTGGCGGAGCACCAGCCCCAACGCGTGCATGACTACGTCACCGTCATGGATGAGCAAGACACGCTTCACGAACACGATTGTAAACGCGGACGCGCAGCAAAGACACGCACTGGCTGGCTCGCCAGACACCGGAATGCGTCGTCGCGAGTGTGCACATGACGCGCTCGAGCGGACAGGACACTACCTCGAAGGCAGGCCTTTCAGCTTGCAGGCTCGTTCGAATGGGGCGAGGCTACGACCCATGACTACAGTTCACGACTTCGACGTCACAACCATCGATGGCCAGACCAAGAAGCTGAGCGACTTCAAGGGCAAAACCTTGTTGGTCGTCAATGTGGCTTCACGTTGTGGCCTCACGCCGCACTACACGGGTCTCGAGCAACTCTACCGGCAGTTCGCGCCTCGCGGTTTCGCCGTGCTGGGATTTCCGTGCAACGACTTCGGCGCGCAAGAGCCAGGTACCGAGACTGAGATCAAAGAGTTCTGCGAGTCGCGTTACGACGTCACGTTCCCGCTGTTCGCGAAGGTGCACGTCAAAGGTGAGGAGCAAACACCGCTCTACAAGTATCTGACGGCGCTACCGACGGCGCCCGACGGCGCTGGAGAGATTCGCTGGAACTTTGCCAAGTTCGTAGTCGGTCCGGACGGCAACGTGCAAGCGAGGTTCGCTCCGACCGTCGAGCCACTCGCACCAGAGCTCGTGGGCGCAGTGGAAGCAGCGCTTGCGAAGTAAACTGTGCGCAGCGTGTTGCGGGTGGCGCGCGTTCGCCGTTGTCGAACACAACCTCCGCGCGCGCTCATCGCGACAGCTGCGGCAACGGGAGCGGACCTGGTTTCATAGGCTCGAACTCGCAAGCGCGTTCCATGAACTGCAGGTTCGGATCATTGAACGCGCTTCGGTTCGACATGGGCGTACTCAAGAACGCCGGCGTGTCGCTCGCGTCCGCGCGATCAGCGACATCACGACTGGGAGTGAGCGTCGTACTCCAAACGTGTGAGCCGTACGCTCCACCAGGCGCCAGGGACGACGTTCGTTCATTCATGACTAGTCGTTCGAGCACATCCGCCGTGCGCTGCGATTCAGACTCGAACCCCGGGCCCGGATCCGCGCGAGTTGCGGCCCACTCGACGCCGAACGCATAGCCATGACCGTACGCACGCAGGGTGGGCGCCGCAGCGAGTGGCCCCTGGTCTACGTACGCGCCTGCCGCGGAATCGTAGTAGCGAGCTCCAATGCCCTCGCGGTACTCGAACTGGAGCCCCGTCTCCTCGTCTTCATACATCCCCGGCCAGCGCAACGCGCACGCCTCACGTCGGCCCTCGATCACCTGCAGCGCGCCCGTGATCGATGTGTGCGCCGCCCACAGCTGCTGGCCGCCGCGATCGAGAACCTGACTCGGCGCGCCCGTGTGATCGCTCACCACGGCAAATGCTTCGGTTGCAACGAGCTTCCCGACCGGATGACCGTCATCTGGATCGTAAAGCCACGTAGTCGGCGACTCCCCTTCCACGTATTCGTGCAACATACGCTGGCCGTCCCACAAGAAGCGCGTGGTTCGACCTTCAGCCCGCTTCCAAGT
>DASRXR010001178.1:0-2096 GCA_035687405.1 Polyangiales bacterium | reverse complement strand
CAGAAGGCGCAAAGCGAGCTCAGCCAGGCTCGCGAGCAACTCACGCAGGAGAAGGCCGCACGCGAAGCCGCCGAGGTGAAGTCGAAGGAGATGCTCGCGCGTCTCGCCGCTGCCAACGCAGCTGCGGTCAAAGTAGAGCCGCGCGGCACCGTGATCACGCTCTCAGGCGGCGTGCTCTTCGCTTCAAACAAGTCACAGCTCTTGCCGGGCGCGCAAACCAGCCTCAGCCAGGTCGCCGAAGCGATCAAAACGCAGGATGACAAGAAGGTGCTGGTCGAAGGCCACACCGACTCGCGCGGTTCGGATGTGACGAACCAGGCCCTGTCGAAGGCACGCGCGGATTCAGTCGCCTCCTACCTCGTGTCGCAAGGCGTACCGCCGGACCGCGTCACGACGGCGGGTCTCGGCCCGAGCCGCCCGGTTGCTGACAACAACAGTGCTGAAGGCCGCGCGAACAACCGCCGCGTGGAGATCGTGATCCAGCAGGGCGAGCCCAAGTGAACGACGATCGGACCTGAACCGCACTCTCTAACCTAGCGTTTTAGTTGTTCGAAGAGCGCCCCCTAAGCCGGGCGCTCTTCGCGCTTTAAGCCCCCAGAATCACGGACGTCCAGGGCGGGTCAGTTCTCGTCCTTCTTCACGACTTCGAGCGAGTCACCCAGGATGCCGTCAGCGAAGTTGGCGAGAGTCGCAGCGAAATCGGCTGCACCGGTCGCGCGATCGAACTCGATCGAGATCGGCTTCTTTTCCCGATCGTACACGTTGAGCTTCGCATGGAGGTCGCCGTCGCCGATCTTCATCGCCGCAATCAGCTGCGCGACGTGCTGTTGCTTCCCGTGAATCCACCCATCGAGCTGTTTCAGCTCCGTTCGCTTCCCGAGAAATCCGGGTGACACGCGGCCGCTGATGCGTTCGAGCTTCACGACTGTCCCGCTGGTCTCGATGCGACGCACGCCGACAAATCCTTCGACGCCGTCGACCTTGAAGTCTGCGAGGTCCGAGATCTTGGCTTCGACCCGGAACTTCTCCACGTGCATGCTCGACAGCGAATAGTGCAGCCCGCCGTTGGGGTCGCTCGGTTCGCCCGGCTTCGATGGGGCATCGAGCGCTGCTTCGATCGCGATGCGACCATCGGGATCGGGGCTCAGCACGATCCGTCCACCCTTCACTGCTGCACGTTCGAAACCGAGATGCCCCCGCAGCGCTTGACCCAGATCAGGCTCGACCTCGGCATGATCGGCGACGAGCACGACGCGACCGTCGTAGTGGTAGAACCTCACGTCCTCCGCGATCAGCGGCGGGCCGAGGTCTAGAATGCGGCCGATCTTCAACTCACCAGGGATACCGTTGGTGACGGCCTTTTCGATGCGCCGTTTGACCCAGTCTTTCCCTGAATCGCTAGACGTCAGCCAGGCTGCGAGCGATACCGAAGCGACGGCAGCGATTCCAACGAAAGCGAGAGCTAACTTAATCGGAGTACGGATGGACATGTCGCGCAGCCAGGCACGAAGTGTACCCGTAGTCGTTCGGAGTCGCGTGTGAGCCCAGCCGAACGCGCGCCGGTCGGGCTCGCCGGCCGCGCGCTGGCGCCGATTCAGCGCTTTCTCAAAGTTGAGGCCGCGAGCGGCATCGTATTGATGTGCTCCGCTACGGTCGCGCTCGCTTGGGCAAATTCGCAGTGGCACGACGCTTATGCGGCACTCTGGCATTTCCCAGTACCACTGCGTCTCGGCAGCTTGGCGTTCGAGCGCGATCTGCACTTCTGGATCAACGACGGTTTGATGACCGTCTTCTTCTTCGTGGTCGGGTTGGAGATACGGCGCGAGATGCACGGCGGGGAGCTGAGCGACTTACGCCGCGCCGCCCTGCCGCTTGTAGCTGCAGGCGGCGGAATGCTGCTACCGGCACTGTCGTACGCGAGCATCAACCACGCGCATGGTGCTCACCACGGTTGGGGCATTCCGATGGCGACCGACATCGCGTTCGCCGTCGGCGTGCTCACGCTCCTCGGATCACGCGTGCCCGCGAGCGCACGGATCCTCTTGCTTGCCCTCGCCGTGATCGATGACCTCGGGGCGATCATCGTCATCGCGCTC
>DASRXR010001177.1:0-7473 GCA_035687405.1 Polyangiales bacterium | reverse complement strand
GCCGCCACCACCGCTGCCGCCGCCACCGCCGCCGCGAAAGCCGCCGCCGCCACCGCCGCTGCGACCACCACCGCCGCCGCCGCCGCCGCGCGGCTGACGCTCTTCGGCTTCATTCACGCGTATCGGACGACCCTCGATGAGCGTGCCGTTCAGTTGCGCGATTGCATTCGCCGCTTCCTGTGCACTACCCATCGTGACGAAGCCGAAACCGCGCGACTGTCCGCTTTCACGATCGGTGACGATGTGGACGTCAACCACTTCGCCGATCGAAGCGAAGGCGGAGCGCAGAGTCTCCGTCGTCGCTTGAAACGACAAGTTGCCTACATACAAACGATTACCCATGGATCTCTCTCGACTCGTTCTCGCAGCTCAGTGTCTTTAGTGGTGAAGTCCTGCCATCCGATGAGCCGCCAGTCGGCGTGCCAGGGCTGCTTCTGCTTCCCGTCCCCACAGTGGCGTCGCTATGTCGAAGCGACCGTCGCGATCCCGAGATAGAGAAATCCTCGTCGCCAGTACCGGGTAACGTGTCATGAGCCGTGTCAGAATAGCGGAATACATTGATTCCGCAAGCTACACGCCCGCGCGCGCGCGCTATCAGGTCCCAATCAAGTCGGCAACTTGCCTGACACAACGACCCCCCGATTCTTCGGATACCGACATGTCAGACCAGGGCGTGTTCGGAGAGTGCAGCGCGCATCGGAACGAGTGGCGCAGGCCGTCCGGTCCAGAGCTCGAACGCCAGCGCACCTTGGTGCAGAAGCATTCCAAGGCCATCTAGCGTAAGTAAACCGCGGGCTTCCGCCGCTCTCAGCAGCGACGTTTGGAGCGGTTTGTACACCAGATCCGTCACTAGAGCCGTGGCAGGAAGGGCGCCCAGAGGTAGCCCGTTGGTGAAGCTTTGCGCTGTCGGCGTGCCGTCCAACGTTGCGCTCGTGGCTTGAACGAGCAGATCCGTTTCGGCAAAAACTGAAACTAACGAAGTGCTCGCAAGGTCGCAGGCGTCGAGAATTGGTCCGTCGAGCGATGTTCGAAGGTCGCTCACCAGCGCCTCCGCACGCTCGCGTTGCCGGGCAACGACGTGAATTTTCGAGGCGCCGGCCCGAGCGAGCCCGACGATGCTCGCTCGCGCGGCTCCGCCAGCACCGAGCACGGTTGCTCGAGTTCCAGCGAGTTTTGCGCCTGCCTCGAGGAGCGCACGCGTCAAACCTTCAGCATCCGTGTTGGTGCCGCGCAGCTGATCGCCATCGCGGATAACCGTGTTCACAGCTCCGACCTCGCGCGCGACCGGATCGATCGAGTCCAGCCAGGGCATGATCGCGGTTTTGTGCGGCAGCGTGATGTTCAAGCCGCGAATCCCGAGCGCACGCACGCCGCGCACCGCGTCGGCCAAGTGTTCGGGCGCGACTAAAAACGGCAGATAACGTGCGTCGATGCCGAGCGTTTCGAACGCGCGGTTCTGCATCGCAGGCGAGCGCGAATGCGCGATGGGAAAACCGAAGATGCCGTAAACGTCCATCTCAAGACTCCACGCGCGTGCGGAGCTCGCCTTCGTGCAAGCGAAGCTCGATCAGATCGCCCGCTTTGGCGTCGGACGCGCGCAACAATGCTTTCCCCGTCGGCTCATGCAGAGCGATCGCGTATCCGCGCGCGAGGCTGCGGAGCGGCGACAACGCATCGAGCTGCGAGACGCGCCGCGCTAGCTCGGCGCGACCCTTCTGACACAACGGCTTCCCGAGCCGGATCAACGACGTGTGCAGCTCCATCCAGCGCGTGCGGTGCTCCGCCAGGGCGCGGCGCGGATCGGCACGCGACAGCAGCTCGGTCTGCTTCGACAGACGCGCGCGCTCGCGTTGCAGGCGTTGATTGTGCGCGCGGAGCAACCTCGCTTGCAGCTGGGCCAAGCGCGCGCGCGCTCGAGCCAGCGCTGCACGTGGCTCCCGCAGCCGTTGGCTGCTGCGCTCGAGCCGCAGCCGTCCGCGGCCGACGCGAACTTCGATCGCGCGCTGGAGCGAGCGGTGCGCCGTGCGCAGCTCGCCATGCAAGATCCGACGTTCGGGCACCGTGAGCTCGGCGGCGTTGCTCGGCGTCGCGGCGCGAACGTCTGCGACGAGATCCGCGATCGTGATGTCGACCTCGTGACCGACCGCGCTCACGACCGGAACTCGGCAGGCCGCGATCGCACGTGCGACACGCTCGTCGTTGAAGGCGACCAAGTCTTCGCTCGCTCCGCCGCCTCGGCCCACGATTACGACGTCCAGTAGCGGCACCTGTTGAATCAGCTTGAGCGCGCGCACGATCGACGCAGGTGCATCGTTGCCTTGGACCTGACACGGCGAGACGACGATGCGAACTGGGCAGCGCGTGTTCGCGATCTGAATGATGTCGTGAAGCGCAGCGCCCGAGCGGCTGGTGACCACGCCGAGCACCCGTGGCAGGTGCGGCAACGCACGCTTGCGCGAGTCCGCGAGCAGGCCTTCGGCTTCGAGCTTCAGCCGTACACGCTCGAAGTTCGCGTGCAGATCGCCGAGGCCCTCGGGGAGGGCGATCCGCGCGATGAGCTGATATGACCCGCGCGGAGTGAACAGCGACACCTGGCCGAGCAGCTTCACGCGCGAGCCGTTTTCGAGCTTCGCCTTGCTGCGCCGGGCGTCGTTCCGGAACATCACCACCCGAACTTGAGCTGGCTCGCGCTCGTCATTCAGCGTGAAGTAGACGTGTCCCGACGTCGCCTCAGTGACGTCGGAAAGCTCACCAGCCACCCAAACCGACGACCACTTCGCTTCGAGCACGCTTCGCACTGCGCGATTGAGCTGAGCGACGCGATAGACGGTGTCGTCGCCGTTTTGCGACGACTTTGGACCCGTGAACGGCAAGGTCGACATGCCAGAGACCCTATGCAAACCTGCGCGGCAATTGAAGGGCCCGCGGAAAAGCGCGGGAGAGAACGCTGTGTTCGACTTCGTGATCGGCGCCGGCGCGAACTTGGGCTCTCCGAGCGAGAACCTAGCACGCGGGTTGAGCCTGCTCAGCCAGCTGCCGGAACTGAAGGTTCGCGTGCTGTCGAATGTCTACGAGAGCGATCCCGTCGGCCCGCCACAGCCGCGATACTTGAACGCCGCCGTCCGCGTCTCGTCTGCGTTGCCGGCTTTGCCGCTGCTCGAACGGTTGCTCGAGATCGAGGCCGCGCTCGGCAGGATCCGCGTCGTGCGGTGGGGACCCCGGACACTCGATCTCGATCTGTTGTGGGCGGATCAGGCGGTGGAACACGAACGACTGCGCGTTCCGCATCCGCATTTGAACGAGCGGCCGTTCGCGCTCGCACCCTTACTCGACGTCGCACCTGAACTAACGGCCGAATACGGTCCCATGCTCGAACGACTCGGTGGCGCACCCGAGCTGTGGGGAAAGCTCGCGTTTTACGGTGACTGCATCGTTTGCGAGCGCAGCAAACTCGACGCGGTGTAGGCGCAGTGCATACTTTTAGGCCCGCACGTCGGCCGCGCTCCTATCGCCGGCACGTGCGATAATTGTTTAGGACTTCGCGCGCAGTGCGAAGACGCGGTACGCTTTTGAGAGAATATCCGCATGGTTGATTTGGGGCTGGCATGACCGAGATGCGCAAGGACCGACGGGCGCCCGCGTCGCTCAAGGTCAAGTACAAGAGCGCGACCGTCGACGACTTCATCGAGCAATTCGGCAGCGATGTTTCGCGCGGTGGAATCTTCATCAAGACGAAGAAACCGCTCGAAGCCGGCGCTCTGCTCAAGTTCGAGTTTCAGCTTCAAGATGGTTCGGCCGTGTTGCACGGCGTGGGCCGCGTCGCTTGGCGCAGGCTCGAGCAACAAGCGCGGCCCGATCTCCCCGCGGGCATGGGCATCAAATTTTTCAAGTTGAGCGATCACAGCCGCGTCGTCGTAGAGCGGATCGAGTCGCGTTACGGTGGAAACAAGAGTCGTTACGAGCTGTCGGACGACGCCGAGTTTGCGGCGCCGATGAGCGGGCCTCCGCCGACAGGCGATAGTGGGCCGAGTGTTTTGCCCGGCAATGGCAAACGTGTCGGCGGCGGTTCCGCACCGCGCACCATGCCGCCGCCTCCGGCTTTGAGCAGCATTCCGCCTGCGCTCAAAGACGTGCCGCCCGCGCGCATGCCGTCCGGGCCGATCCGGCCGTCGATACGCAATGCGGGCGGTGCACTACCGAAGGGAACGATCGGCTCGTTCTTTCCCGAAACCACGCCGCGAAAACCTTCTGCCTCGCCCACGCGCACATCGGGTTCGCCGGCAAATCGCGCACGCGACACGAGCGAGTTTCTCGCGAGCGCATTTCACGCCGGTGGTGCAGGCCCTGAAGTTCGCGCGCAGGCACGAGCGCAGGCGGAACGCGCGCGTCGCGATCCCGAGTCAGTCGAGCTCGCGCGCGAGTTGTTCGGCGACATCAGTGATGGTGCGGCGGCTCAGGCCGCGCGCAGTGCACCCGCGGGTGCTGAAACGAGCGCGCACGAGACGCCGACACATCGTCCGCCCGCATCGGGCAATCCCGCCGAGGCGTACTCCGTCAGCACACCGGTTCCCGCCGTGGAATTGCCGCGCAGTCCGTTGCCTCGCGCGTCGCGGCCTTCGCTCGCGGATCGCATCCCGAGCATGGAGCAGCTCGTCGACGAGGCGGGCCGTCCGTCGGCTTCGAATGCGCGCAGCAACTCCGGAGCAGCGGTCGCGGGCAAACTCGATTCGCTGCCGATGGCTGCAACGCAATCCGGCCCGCACTCACTTTCCAAGCCTGGCACAGAGCCCGAGCCGCTGAAGCTCGCGATGTCGGTGCCGACCGTGCGGCCCGCAGCGGCAGCAGCGGAAGAACCCGCGGGTCGCTCGCGCACGTTGTTGTTGGTCGCGCTAGTGTCGACGCTCGTGCTCGGTGGTGTCGCGGCGTACGTCGTGATGCAGCGCAGCAGCGCTGAACGCGCGCGCAATGCGCAAGCCGCGCTCGAAAATACGCCGGCTGCGACTGCGGCTCCTTCCGGCCCGCCAGACGCGCCGCCGACGGCTGCAGCCGCAGAACCTGCGCCGCAGCCGGTCGCTGAAGCACCCGTGGCCGGTCCGGAAGTTCCGGTCGCGATCCAAGCGAAGCCGCGCACTGCCGAAGTTTGGATCGGCGGCAAGCAGTCCGGAAGTGCGCCGTACACGACGAAGCTGCCTTCGAACGTACCGGTCGAGGTCAGCGTGCGTAGCGCAGGTTTTGCCACTGTCACGCGTTCGATCACACCCAAAGAAGGCGCAGCGCCCGAAGTGTTCGAGCTCGCGCCGCTGCCGTATCAACTCGTCGTGACGAGTGAACCTGCGGGCGCGACGATCGCGAGCGCGGGCAAGAGCGCGGTGTCGCCTGCGCCACTCGAGCTCGGCCATCTCGAGAGCATGATCAACGTCACGGTCGACAAAGAAGGCTTTCAGCGATCGACGCGGCCCGTGCGGCTCGACGAGTTTCGCGAACACGAGGGCGTCATGCGTGCGGAAGTCGCGCTGGCGCTCACGCCGCTTCCCGCGCGGCGTCGCGCACCACGAGCGCTCGCACCGGCAGCTGCTCCGGCGGTGGCGGCACCGAACGATGCGCCGCCCGAGCCGTCCGCAGCTCCGCCTGTGGTGCAGGTGAAACCGGAAGGCGAAGCGAAACCCGCAGAAGCGCCTGCACCTACATCGGCACCTGAAGCAAAGGCGAAGCCTGCAGAGCCTCCACAAACGGCGGCTGCACCAGAGGCGCCTCCTGCACCGTCCGAACCTGCGCCAAACTGAGTTCTGAAATCTGCGATACAAACGTCGCTGAATCCGAACGTTGACGTTCCGTTGCTTGCTTCCTACGGTTCCGAGGTGATTCCACTTCGCGAGACCCGCGAGTCGCAGTCCGCTCCCGTGCTGACGTACGCGTTGATCGCGTTGAACGCCGGCGTGTTCGCCTATCAGAACTGGCTCACGGACGACGCGGCCCGGCGCTTCATCGAAGTGTTCGGATGGACTCCGTCACATCTGCTCTATCCGCAGAACCCGGTCGTGCTGTTCAAGTTGCTCACCAGCTTGTTCGTGCACGGCAGCTGGTTTCATCTGCTCTCGAACTTGTGGTGTCTCTACATGTTCGGCGAGGCCGTCGAAGATCGGCTCGGCAAAGCGCGCTTCCTCGCGTTTTATCTTTTTGCCGCGCTCGGTGCGGTCGGGGCGCAGCTCGTATTCGATTCGTCCGGTGAGATCCCGATGATCGGCGCGTCGGGTGCGATCGCGGGGCTGCTCGCGGTGTATTGGAAGTCGTTCCCGCGTGGCCGCGTGTTGGCGTTGATCCCGCTCGTGATCGTGTTCGTGCGCGAAGTGCCGGCGGTCTACTTCATCTCGATCTGGTTCATGCTGCAGTTGCTCGCGGGGTTCGCCGGGCTGATGGGGCCGAACGAAGGAGCGATCGTGTTTTTCGCGCAGATCGGCGGCTTTCTGACCGGTCTGACGCTGATTGCGTTCTTCAAGCCCTCCCGCAATGCCACGAAGGGCTTCCGCAAGCCGGGCTACTACTGAACTGATCCGCACGGGCGTGCTATCGAGCGTCCATGAGTGTGGTGGACTGGCTCGGTCCTCACGGGCGCTTCAGTGCGACGCTGCCGGGCTTCGAATCTCGACCGGGGCAGTTTCAGATGGCGCTCGCGATCGAGGCTGCACTCGAGCACTCGGGCACACTGCTCGTCGAAGCGGGCACCGGCACCGGCAAGACACTCGCGTATCTGCTGCCCGCGATCGAGAGCGGTAAGAAGGTCGTCGTCTCCACCGGCACGAAGACCTTGCAAGACCAAATCATGCGGCATGACCTGCCGCTCCTCGAAGCACAGCTCGGGCGAAGCGTCTCCGCCGCCTGCATGAAAGGCCTCTCGAACTACCTGTGCTTGCGCCGCTACGAGGACTTTCGGCGAAGCGCTGCAGCTGCTGGCGGCAGCCTCGCGCGTTCGCTGCCGATGCTCGAGCGCTGGCGTGAGACAACCCCCACCGGCGACCGCGAAGAACTCGCAGAGCAGATCGAGAGCGCCGAGCTCTGGGCCGAAGTTCACAGCGGCTCGGACACGCGCATCGGGCCGAAGTGCCGCTACTACGAGCCGTGTTTCGTCACGCGTATGCGCCGCGAAGCCGAGAGTGCCCAGCTGATCGTCGTGAACCACCACTTGTTCTTCGCCGACCTCGCGCTGCGCGGCGCGAACGGGCACGGCGGTGTGCTGCCCGATCACGACGCGGTGATCTTCGACGAGGCGCACTTGATCGAAGACATCGCGACGGAGTTTTTCGGCGTGTCGGTGTCTACGACGAAGCTCGAAGTGTTCGTTCGCGATGCTTCGCGTTGTTTTGCCGCGGTCGGTCTCTCGGCGCGGGTCGATCGAGCTCTCAACGCAGTCGGGCTCGCAGCTGCGCGCATGTTTCAAGAAGTGCCGCGCGCGCGGCTCGGCGAAAAACTCCGTCG
>DASRXR010001176.1:0-3185 GCA_035687405.1 Polyangiales bacterium | reverse complement strand
CACGCGCAATCTTGATCGCAGCGTGTACGTTCGCACCCGACGACGGCCCCAACAGTAAGCCCTCCTCGCGCGCGAGCCGATTGGTCATCCGCTCTGCTTCGGGATCCGACACTGCGATTACTTCCGTAATCAGGGAGCGATCGAGGTTTGTCGGCACGAAGCCGGCGCCGAGACCTTGAATGCCGTGCAGCCCAGGGCGGCCGCCGGACAACACTGCGCTCGCTTTCGGCTCCACTGCGATCACGCGCAGGTCCGGCCTGCGAGCCTTGAGCACGCGCGCGACGCCGGTCAGCGTCCCACCGGTGCCCACACCGATCACGACGGCGTCGAGCTCGCCACCGGTAGCTGCCCAGATTTCCTCGGCCGTCGTCACGGCGTGGGCCTCGGGATTGTGTGGGTTATCGAACTGCTTGGGCATGAACGCGTTCGGCGTACGCGCGAGAATCTTTTCTGCTTCGTCGACCGCGCCGCGCATCCCTTGATGGGCCGGCGTGAGAAACATCTCGGCGCCGAACGCGCGAAGCATGGCTTGCCGCGCCGATGCCATGTCTTCCGGCATGACGATGATGCAGCGGTAGCCGCGTACGGCCGCGAGCATTGCGAGGCTGATACCGGTATTGCCACTCGTCGCTTCGACGATCGTCGCGCCAGGTTTCAGCGTGCCGTCCTTCTCGGCCGCAAGGATCATCGCGTGAGCGGGTCGGTCCTTCACGCTGCCCGAGGGGTTCTTGGACTCGAGCTTACCGCAGACCTCAGCGCCGGCTTTGTCAGCCACGCGCCCGAGCCGAACGAGCGGAGTGCCGCCGACTAGGTCCCAAACGCCGTCGTATATGCGCGATTCCGCCATGTTGCGGCCAGCGTACTACCTGGGAAGCGAGCGACGCAAACGCTGTCCGTGGCATGCTCAGTTTCACGACGCACCACACGTATGGCGATTGGCCAGCGACCTGCGCGGCGACTCGTGCTAGGTGCAGCTCGCCATGAAATCGCCGTTGTTTCAGCGAGTGTTCTGGTCGGCTCACGAACGAGGTGCGGACCTGACTCGCGCCTTCGCCGCGTACGCGGTCACTCGCGTAGCGTTCGCAGTGTTCGTTTGGCTCACCGGACATCACTACGATTGTGGTCGAGCCGGTTGTCTCGACCGCGGTTTCGTCCCTAACAACTTCCTGCTGAACGGGCTCTTCCAGTGGGACGCGCTGCACTACTGGCAATTGATTCGCCGCGGCTACTACGTCGGCGAGAACTACGATACGACGGCGCCGTTCTTCCCCGGCTTTCCGATGCTGGCGTGGTTGGTGGGCCGGCTGTTCGGCGCGTCACTCGTCGGCGGAATCGTGCTCAATCACCTGTGCTCGATCGCAGGCGCCTTCGGCATCGCGCGGCTGAGTCGGCATCTCGGAATCGGAGAGAACGTCGACGAAGGTTCACGCAGCGCGGTTGCACGCGACTCCACGCTCTTCTGGCTCGCGTCACCCCTCACGATCTTCTTTTGCGTATTTCTGTCCGAGTCGTTGTTCGCGAGTCTGAGCGTCTTCGTGATGCTCGGCATCGTGACTCGACGGTACTGGATGGTGCTCGTGGCCGGTGTGTTGCTGACCTGCACACGCAACAGCGGGATCTTCGTCATCGCCTGTGCGGCGCTGCTCGCGTTCGAACGCAGGCACGAGTTTCGTCTGAGCTCGAGAGGCTGGGTCGCTCTTGCGCTCACGCCGATCGGCTTGCTCGCGTTCATGCTCTACGAACAGCTGAAGCTGGGAGACCCGTTGGCTTGGGTCCACGATCAGGTGCGCTGGAATCGCTTCTTGACCACGCCGTGGCGCACGGTCGCCGATGCTTGGTACGGTATCCCGCCGCTCAACGAGCGCAAAGTGGACGCGATGTATCCGACGCAGGAGCTTTTGGCGCTCGCGATCACGGCACCGCTCTTTCTGCTGCGCGGTCGCCTGCGGATTCCGTGGAGCATTCTGGTACTCGGGATCGGCGAGTGGATGATCCCGTTGCTGTCGCACGCACTGTTCTCGGCCAGTCGCTACCAGGCAGGCAATCTGTACTTTGCGTTGGCGATCCCCGCCGTGCTCGCAAACCGACCGACCTTGCGAGCATTGTGTTGGATGCTCTTCGGGATGGTGATCGCCTGGTACTTGTCGACGTTCCCGTTCGGAGTTTGGGCTTCGTGACTCGCGACTGATCAATATCGCAGCTTGCGCTCCGTGGACTCGTAGACCTTGGCTTCTCGGAACAGCTTCACCAACTCCGCATCCAAGTGGCCGTCTTTCACTTCGAAATCCAAGATCTGCAACGCTCGCTCGAGCGGCAACGCTTTCTTGTACGGGCGATCGGCGGCCGTCAACGCGTCGTAGATGTCCGCGACACTCATGATCTTGCTCTGCAACGGAATCTCATCCGCCTTCAAGCCTCGCGGATAACCCGTTCCGTTCACACGCTCGTGATGCGCCCCGGCAATCAACGGGATCTGCGCCATCCCCTTGCCCCACGGAATCTGCGACAGGAAGTTGTAGGTGTGCACGACGTGTGAACGAATCTCGTCGTATTCACTCGCAACTAGCGACCCACGCGGCGTCTGCAGCGCGTGTAACTCCGACTCCCGCAACAACCGGAACGACTCGCCGCGTCCATCACCGACCGTCATTCCGAAGATCTCTGCAATCCGGGTGAAGTCGCCCTCGGCCATCACCGTCGGCTCGTTTGCCTGACTGATCGTCTCGAGCGCCGCCAACAAACTGGCCTTCCGCGCGGTCAGATCCAAATCGAGTGCATGCAGATCGGCTGCACCTCCACCCGCCTGCATCAATGAGATCTTACGCGTGAGGGTATCGGCCTCCACGCACTTGAGCGCGTAGTTGATCCGGTCGCGAATCGACTGCAACTCGTGCGGGTAGAGCTTCTTCGCTTTGACCAACACCTGCTCGCGCACACCGATCTTGCCGAAGTCGTGCAACAACGAGGCGTAGTGCAACTCGCGCAGCTGCTCGCGCGAGAAGTGCGTGCCCGCGTAGAGCCCGTCGCTCGCGCCGTCGATGCGCTCTGCCAACGTGCAGGCGAGTGCCGCCACCCGCTGCGAGTGACCACTCGTCGTCGGGTCGCGCTGCTCGATCGCCCGCACGCTCGCGTGAACGAAACCGTCGAAGATGCGCTGAATCTCTTGGTAGAGCAGCGCATTCTCG
>DASRXR010001175.1:0-20382 GCA_035687405.1 Polyangiales bacterium | reverse complement strand
TGTGCGTTGCCCGTCACTGCGCCGCCCGCAAGCACGTCCGCGAGCGCGCCGCCCGCTTCGCTGCTGAGCGCGCCGACGATCAAAGCCTCGGCGGCCTGCGCGGCTTCCTGCGCGATGCGCGCTGACTTCTCAGCCACGGCTTGCTGCTGCTCCGGGCTGTCTTTTTCCGGGCCAGGCTCCTCGGCCTTGGCCGGTTGTTTGTCCGGCTTCTTGTCCGGCGCCTTCGCTTGCTCGGGCGCAGAGTCGCTGTCCGACGTCTCCTCAGGCTTCTCTTCGGGCGGCGGAGTCGGCTCTTCGAAGATTAGATGCGCGATATCTTCGGGCACCGCGGCGAGGCCGCTGTCGATCGGCCAGTCGGCGTTCTCGAGGTACACGATGAAGCCGAACATGCTCATGAACGTGAAGACCATGAACGCCGTGAACAGCCAATCGATGCTGCGCACGAAGCCCGCGCGCGCTGCTGCTGGCAGCTGCGGGCGCGGTTGAACGGTCGGCGGGACGACGAACTGGAACAGCAGCGTGGTGTTGCCGATCACCACCTTGCCGCGCGAGTTGTCGTTGATCTTGACCTGGAAATGCGTGCCGGCATTGCGCGCCGCGCCGCTGTCCCGCATTTGCGTGAGGTCTTGCACGCCGCCGGGCAACCCGACGCGCCCGGTCATGATGTTCGTGAAGTTGAGGATGTAGTCGCCGCCGACGAGCTGAAAGAGCTCGAAGCGAGCGGGCATGCCCTCGGTGTGAATGACGAAGTGATTCTTCTCGGAGCTGCCGACAGTGACGCTCTCACGCCGGCGGATCACGCGCTCTTCGACGATCTTGCCGGCCTGAATGATGCCGATGCGCAGGACCTTCGGACCGGTCGACTTCGGCGCGGCCGCCTGCATCGCCATTGTCATCGCGCCGGGGCGGCTGCCCGCACCGGTCGTCTGCTGCGTTTCGGGAGTCTTTTCCGTGCTCATTCTAGGCCCGTGAGAGGCGGTCACAGTACCACCGACCGCCGAGCAGGGTCTAGCTTCGGCCGGTTTCGGATGTAGTTGCTCCGCGCGCGTGCACGGAGGCTCAGGTACGTAATCATCGCCCGAACGACGCGAACAGCGCGTCGCTCGCGAGCTGTGCCTCGCGCAGGCGCTGCGCGCCCTCGCGCACGAGCACGGCGTAACTCAGCTGACACGCGACCGACAGCGCGATTCCGACGCTGACCACGAACACCCCTCGCGTGAATGCCTGCCCGGCCGCCCACGCGCGGTCCAGCTCGGGATTGAAGCCGCGCCCGAGCTCCACCATGGCGATCGCCAGTGTGAGCGGAAGCGCGATCCGCCCGAGCGAGCGGATCGCGAGGAGCCCGCGCTGGGCTGCGAGCTCCAGCTCGGCGCGGGCGTCTTCGATCGCGTATTTCAGCTGTGCAGGGTCCTCGCGGCTGTCGAGCGCGCGGAGCACGAGCTCGGCAGCCCAGGCTGGCCGGAGCTGCAGCGCGAGCGCTCGCGCGGCTTCGATTTGGCCGGCTTCCAGCCGCGTCCGCAGCTCGCGTCCGAAGCTCGCACCGTCGAGTGCCGCGACGAACGCCACCGCGCGCAGCCGGAGCGCGATCAGTCCGAGCGCGGCCGCTGCAGCGAGGAGCGGCAGCGCGGTCCAGGCGTCGAGCGCCGGCATGTCAGAAGGTGTCGGTTTGAACCGAACGCACGACGTCGCGAATGAAGCTCGTGCGCAGGTCCATGACCTCGTAGCCGAGCTGCGAGCGGTTCAAGATGTAGAACGCGTTGGGCTTCTGCACGCGGCCCTCGATCTTGATCTCTTCGAGCTGGATGACCTTCGGAGCGCGCTTCGGCTTGCTCTGCGCTTGCGCGGAGCCACCGGCGAGGAGACCGAGCGCGACGAGAGCGAGGAAAATTGCGTTTCGCACAGCCGAACCTCGTTTCACTGCGCGCCTTCACGCGGCGCGCGTTGAGCGTCTTTGGCAGCTTTCGTCTTTTCGCGTTCGATCCGCTTTTTCTCGCGATCGATCTGCCGCTGCACGTCGGTCATGTAGGTTCCTGAAGCATCGCCCGGAGGCAACTTCGGGCCGACTTGAGAACGATAGGTGTTGAACTCGGTGAGCGATCGATCGAGCGCATCGAGCAGCGTCAAACCGGGGAAGTTGGCGCCGGCCGACATGTACATCAACGCGAGGTTGTAGTGCGCTTCGGGAAGCTGCGTTTGCATGCGCAAGGCTTTGTCGAACTCGCGCTTGGCGTCTTGCCAGCGTTGCATCGCGCGGTACGCATCGCCGAGGTTCAAGTGCGCTTGGACGAGCGTCGGGACGAGCTTCGCCGTCGCTTCGAACTGTTCGACGGCGTCGTTGTAATTGCCCGAGGCCATGAACTGGATGCCGAGCGCCATCCGCGCTTCGGCGTAGTCGGGGTTCAGCTCGACTGCTCGGCGATACGCCGCGAGCGCGTTCGCGAGGTCCCCATCCCGCTGGTACTTCTTCCCCAGCATGAATTGCACTTCGGGATTGTTCGCGTCGATCTCGCGCGCTTGATCGAGCATCGAGTCCGCTAGCTCTTTGCGGCCCCGACGCGCACTGGCTTTCGACAGCGCGAGGATCGCGGGCACGAAGCGCTCGTCGCGCGAGAGTGCACGACGGGCGACACGCTCTGCCTCGTCGACCCGGTCCGCACGCACGAGCACATCGGCGTAGATCGCCTGCAGATACAAGTTGCGCTGCCACTTGTTCGCAATCGGATCGACGTACTGCACCGCGCTCTCGGGCGTGCCGCGCCGGAGCAGGATGTTCACAGTGCCCTGCACTGCCGCTTCGTAGTCGGGCTGAACCTGCAGCGCCTTGGCGTAGTGCTGCATCGCTTCGTCCGGCGCGCCGTTGCGATCGGCCATGACGCCCGCATTGTATTCGGCTTGGAACGACGCCGCATTGTTGCGCGGCGGAAGCGGCGTGCCGGCTTCAGTCTCCGGCGCGCCCCATGAGCTCGCGGTGTTCGTCTCGCCTTCGGGCGCAACCGCCGCGAGCTTGGGGACGGGCGGCGTCTTGATCAGCTCCACCGGCTTTTTCGTAGGCGTTCCGCCTTGCGACTGCTCGGTGCCGGGCGCCTTCGGCACCTTCTTGGCCATCGCAGTCATCGACTCGTCTTCGTCGCCAGACGTAGCGGCGGACGAAGGCGTCTCGGAGTCGTCGCCGCCACACGCTGCGAGTGCGGCGAGCAGAAGAAGCGCGATGAGCTGTGAACGCGTGGGCATCACTTCACCACCGGCGGAGGAGCGACGCTCGTCGGAATGTCGAGGTTGAGGCCGCGCGGAGCCCGCGTGAACTCGCCTGCCGCGTAGGCGGCGAACGTCGGGTCTTGCGCCGCAGCTTGCGCGACGCACTCTGCGATACGCTCGTCGCCGTACGCGTTGATGCGGTCGGTCGCGTCGCGCGTGTACTGATCGTCGATGTTGCCGGCGCGACCGGCGCGCGATGCGAGCGCGTAACGCGCGACCGCGAGACACTCGATCGGCCGCACCTGTTGATCGAGCAGCTGATGGATCGCGTCTTCGACTTGAACCTTGATGTCGTCCTTCGCGTAGTCTGGCAAACCCTTCATCTTCGCTTGCAGGTCTGCCGGAACGACGAACGGTGTGTTCAACACGGCGCGCGCGAGGATCTCGTAGATGCGGCCCTGTCTCACGAACGCCGCGATCGTCCAGTTCGGGCGCCGATACGGCGGGATCGTATTGTAGCCTTCAGCCTTCGACTTGGCCGTCTTCGCGCCGTTTTCGATCTGCGTCTTCACGCCGCCGACGTACGCGTTGAGAGTCGCCGGCTTGCCCGGCTGAATGCCGAACTTATCGAAGTCTTCGGTGCCTTTATCGACGAGCGTAAACTGCGCTTGAGCTGCGTGCTCCGCCGCGTATGAACCGGGCTGCTGGCCCGACTTCGCAAACGCAGTGACCACGTCGCGTAGCGCGGGGTCGTAGTCCTTCTCCGGTCCGGCTTGGCGCTTGATCTCGGCGATTCGCCAATACGCTTCGACGAGCAGCTCGCCCGCGTCCCGATCGACTTGATAACGCGTGATGAAGTCCTTCATCTCCTTCAGCGCGCGCGGCCATTGCTTCAACTTGAACGGCATCTCCGCGACGCGGAAGTACGCCGCACGCTTCTCGTTCGCGTCGCGCAGGATGTCCGCCGCGCGCTTGTAATACTGCGCCGCGCGGTCGTACTGCTGCTGGTACTCGAGAATCTTGGCCGCGTTGATCAGCGCGCCTTCGCGCCACTCCGCCGCCGTCGGCGCGGTCGACTTCGCAAAGCGATCCGAGTCCGCGAGGATCTTGTAGTTCTCGATCGCTCGGTCGTAGTCGAAGAAGCGGTTTGCGTTGTAACCGAGGCGGAAGTAGGCGTTGCCGAGGATCGCGTCGAACTGCGCCTGTTCTTCCGGCGTCGCGCCTTTGCGCGGACCGACTTCGTCGACGATGCGTTGATACAACCGCGCCGCAGATTCGAACCGGCTCGTTCGCTCGAGCGCGATCGCCGCCTTTTCGAGCGCGAGTGGCGCTTGCGGGTGTTTCGGCTCGTCGTTGACCGCCTTCACCAACTCGGTCGCAGCGCGCTCGTAGAGCTTGCGCTGATCGTCGCCCTGCGCAGCTTCCGCGCGCGTGAAGATGTCGACCGCGTCCTTGTAACGCAGGTTCGTGATGTCGGCGCCGGCGAGGCAGCGCGGCTTGTCTTTGTTCTCGAGCTTCGTGCAGTCGACCGCGGCCAGGGCCGACGCGTCCTTCGTGAACGTGCACTGCCGAACTTCGAGGTCCTTGCCGAGCTGGCGCACTTCGTCGGAGTGATCGAGCGCGACGGCCATGTTGCGCAGGTTGAACCACGCGATCTGCCCGGTCTCGTCGCCATTCGCGCCTTTGCAGTGCGCGTCGTACGTGATCAAGAACCGATCGCGCGCGAAATCCCAGTACCCGTAGAGGTAGAGCAACAGCGAGTTGTTGTAGAAGTAACTCTCGCGCACGTGTTCGGTGTCGTGCGCTTCATCGATCCGCGCGAGGTACATCTCGCGCGCACTCGCGAGCTTTTGGACCAAATCCGGCATGGCGAGCGGCCCAACTTGCGGTGGCGTGCCTGACGCGGCAGGCGGCTCAGTGCGCAGCACGATCGTGCCGGCCTTCGCTTGTTGGTCGACCAGCTGCTTCAGCGATTCGACCGCGAGCCGAGCCGCTTGCGACAAGTACGTGTCGTCGAGGTTCGAGTCGCGAACCGCCGCGTACTCGCGCGCCGCCTCTTCGTAGTTCTCGGACCAATACAGCGCATCGGCGAGGTTGTACTGAAGCTCGTACGCCTGGGGGTTGTTCGGGTAGTGCTGGATGTAGCCGCGGTACGCGAGCGCAGCGAGCTGGTACTCCGCCTGGGCTTGCTTGCACAGATCGAGATCCTGGTTCTCGACGCAGGTGCGACGCAGCTGCTGCGCGCGCTGATGGTGGTTGATCGCCGTGTTGATCAACGCATCTTCCGCGAGCTCTTCGGCTTGCCGCTGCTCGACTGGATGATCCTTGTTCGCTTCCCACCAGTCGCTGGCCTCGGCGTAGTTGCCGAGCTTCGCGCGCGCTTCGATCGCGAGCTCGCCCTCGTTGTGGCGCGTGTACGCCCGCGCGATCATGTTCTGCATCGCGGGCGCGTTGGTCGCCATCGGCCAGCGCGAAAGCGCGAGCTGCCAAACCTGAACCGCCTCGGGGTACTTCGCCTCGTCGAAGTAGATGTAGCCGAGCCGTTCGTACACGTCCGGCGTCCAAGCCTTGTCTTGCGGCAAGAGTTTTGAATCCTGGACGCGCGCGATGCCGGTCGAACCGCCTTCGTTCGGATCTGGAACTTGGTTCTCGTTCCAGTCGTCGTAGGCGAAACCGATGCCCAAGTACTGGATCGCTTCTTCGCGAAGCTCCGAACCTTTGCCCGTCTTCTTCCGCTCTTCGTCCGACCAATCGACGAGCTTCCAGAAGTGCTCCATCGCTTCCGGATAGCGGCTCGCGCGGTAATACGCCCACGCGACCTTGTACAGAGCGAGGTTGTAGTTCCGGTCGTCCGGTTGCTCGAGCACCTTGCGGTACGCGCTGATCGAGCGCGACAAGCCGTGTTCGCCGAAGTCGAAGTCGAAGTGGTACTCGCCGATGCGTAGCCACGTCTCGGCGAAGAACTTCGAGTCCTTGACCGCCGGCTCGCAATCGCCGTAGGGGTCTTCGAAGTTCGTCGGTTGCCCCGGGGCCGGCGCGTCGAGATCGAGCGCAGGGTGCGCCTTCTTCTTGGCTGCGAGCGGGTCTTCCACCAGCTCGCTCGGCGGCGCTTCGCCCTTGTATTGGTAGTGGTTGGCGCAGACGAGGTTCAGCCACGCGAGGCGTGCCTCGTTCGACTCGCCCATCTCGTTCAAGCAGTAGCCGATCAAGTAGTACACGCCGTCGAGGCGCGTGTACTCGGGGAACTGCTTCACCAGCGTGCGATACAGATTGATCGTGGAGTCGAAGTGTTTCGTCGGCTCGACACCGACTTCATTGCCCGCGGCGAGCTCTTTGTCGCGCGCTTCCATGTACGCTTCCATCTCCTGCTGTTGCAGGATGGCGTCGCGCTCGAAGTACATCTCACCGAGCCGGAACATCGCGTCGGGCGTGTAACGTGCGTCGTCTGGATACTTCGCGACGAACTTTTCGAAGAGCGCGATCGCGGACAACCGCGCTTTGTCTTCGAGCTCTTCCTCGTCGTGGACTTGTCGCGCGTACGACTGATCTTGGGTGTAGCGCTTACGCAGGTACTCGCGCTGCAAGAGCGCCGCGAGCGTGTCGCGATACGAGCCGCCGATCTTCGTGAAGCGCGCAACTTCCTCGTCGAGCTCTTTCAAGCCCGCGACTTCTTCCTTCGTCGGCGCCGCCCGCTGATCTCGGATGCGGGTATCGGCCGTGTTCAAAAAGCCGGGCGGTGTGCCGGACGCGTCGGGCAAAGTCGGCGTAGTCCACGGCAACGTCCCTGCAGCCGCTGGCTGCGCGGATTGAACCGCTGCTGCCTCGGGAGCCGGTGGCGGCGCTGCAGTTTGCGGCGCCAGCGGCGATTGCGCGCGCACGCCCCGCGCGAACAGCCCGAGCGCAAGCGTCAGCGCCAACGCCGTGCCCCTCGTAATCGCAATCCCGCCCAGCCGCACGGCAGACTGCCGCTCGCTACGCGCCGCGCCGAAGCGGCCCATCATTTAGTGCCCCGTTCGTCAGTGATCTCGTTGAACTCTTCATCGAGTGATTGCAGCGCGCGGTTGCGTTCGCGCGTCAACAGATCGATGCGCGTGCGATGTTCCTCGCGCTCCGCCCAGCCCACGTCGATCAATCCGACGTCCGCCTTTAGCACCAAGTCGTAAAAGCGGTGTTGCACCTTGCGAAAGTTCGCATACGTGATCCCGCCCACGACGTCTTCGGTCTCGCCGTCGAGCTCGACGATCCGCTGCTGGTAGCTGGTCAGATTCACGCTTTCTTCGTCGATCACCTTCTGCATGTCGGCCGAGCGTTCCGCGACGACCTTGTCGATCGCCTGGTCGTGCTGCGTCAGAAGAGCTTCAGCCACGTCCGCCCGGCGGAACATCTCGTCGATGTTCTTCGGGCTCTTGCCGCCCGCGAGCTGAATCAACTGCCGTTCCTTCGCGACGAGCTGCGTGTACTCGGTGCGCAGCTGATCGTCTTTCAGATACGTCGGGTCGCCCACACCGACCTGGATTCGCCCGGACTCGAGCTCCACCTTCAAGCGCTCGAGCTGCTCGCGGTAGTCGTCGATCGCCTTTTGCTGCGTCGACAACTCGGCCTGATACGCCTGCACTCCGGACTGTTGCGCCGCCTCTTTCATCGTGTCGCCGATGAAGCGGCCTGTCGCTGTGATCTGCGCGTCCATCCCGAGTAGCTGCACGTCGAGCGCACTCAGCTGCTTGTCGAGCGCGACGAAGCCGTCGTCGATGCCCTCGTTGCGCTTCTCGAAGTCTTTGTCTTTCGTCGGCAGCTTCGCGAGCTGGCGTTCCACGTCGCGCCGCCGCGCGCGCACGGCTTCGAGCTCCGCGCCTTTGAAGCGCTGGGCGCTCGCCGCATCCGCAGCGATCAACGTCTTGCGCACGAGCGCGAGCCGGTTCCGCATGGCGATGGTTTGCTCACGCTGGGCGCGCAAGTCGCCGAACAAGTTCACCGTATTGGGCGAGCGCAGCGCCGCCGTCAGCCGCTCGATCACCGAACCGGTCTCGCGGGTCAAACGCCGCGCGAGCGCGAGGTCGGAAACTGCATCGAGTGCGCGCTGCATGTCGGCATCGGTGTTCGCCCACTTGAGCGCGAGCGGCGGCAAAAACGCGCTCGCGTCGAACTCTTCGAGGTTCGCCTGGACGAGACCTCGGAAGTACGCCTGCGGGTCTTCGTGCTGGGCGATCAGCTTGTCGAGCTCTGCCCGAACCGGTTGAAACTCCTTCGTGACTTCCGTGAATACGGTCGTCGCTTCGTCGTAATGCCCGTCGCGCAAGAGCAAGTTGCCGCGGAGCAGCTTGCCATCGGGGATGTACTTACTGTCCGGCGACGCGACACTCAGCACTTCGAGTGAACGCGCAGCGCGAGTCGAGTCGCCCATGCGGATGTACGCCCACGCAGTCTCGAACAGCGCAGTATCGAAGCGGCGCGACGTGCGCGGCACCGACTGATAGCTCTCGATCGAGCGGTCGAGCTGATTCGTCTCGTAATACAGCCGGCCGGCCGCGAGCTGCGCGAGCTCGACGACGTCGCGCTGCTGATCGGTCGACGCCCGGCTCTTCGCGACGCGCTCGAACTCGTTCAACGCTTCGTTGTACTGACCGCGCAGCGTGTGAATGACGCCGATGAAGTAGCGCGCTTGCGCATAAAACGGGCTGTTGGCCTGCACGAGCTCGAACGCGGCACGCGCTTGCTCGAGCTTCGTCGGATCGAGCTCCGGAACCGTCGACTCTTCCGCCGCCATCGTGTCGCCGGGCACCGCGACGCTGTACAAATACTTGGCGCGAAAGTACGCGGTCGCGGCGTCGATCTCGCTCGGCGGCAACCTCGCCAAGCTGTCGAAGTAGTCCTGAATGCCGTCGAACTGCTGGATGTGGATCGCGATCTCGATCAACCGACCGAGCGAGCGCTGCAGGTGCTGGCGATACGCCGGCGCGTTCGCGTGATCCAGGATGATGCGGTACTTGGCGCGCGCGCCAAGGTAGTCCTTCGCTTGAAACAGCGACTCGCCGAGCAAGAAGACCGCGTCGGGATACGCCGCGTGTTTCGGGTAGTTCTCGACGATGTCGGTGAAGATGATGCTCGCGCGAACGTAGTCTTGAAGCCGGAAAAACAACTCGCCGTCGGTGAGGCACTCTTCGACGTAGGTCGGGCTCCGCAGCTCTGCGCTGCGAAGCGGATACTCACGTAGTTGTTGTGCTGCGAGCTCGACGTCACTCAAGTCGCGACCCGCTTGCGCGAGGTCTTGTGCGTGCGCGCTGATCGCTGCGCTCGCGAGAAGCAAGACTGTCAGCGCGACCCCCGGGAGCCGCGCCAACTGCGGCGCCATCACGCGCCTCCTGCTCCGGTCAGAGATGCTTGCGGTTCGCTGCTGTTCTGCGCCGCCACGTTCTCGATGTACTGGATCGCCGGGCGATCTTCGAGCGGAGCAGTCGGTCCACCCTTCTCGTAGCCGACGATGCGCAAAGTCACGGCCTTGCCCTCGGGCGCGGTGAACGTGTGGCTGCTGTTGACCTTGAATCGGTAGCCCTTGAGATACGAGAAGATGCCGTAGCCGTTGCCGCGATACTCGAGCTTCACGGTGAGCGTGTGCTCGCCTGGCACGATGCTGCCGTTGTAGACGTCGAACTCTTCGCGATCGCCCAAGCTGCCTTCTTCGTCGGCCTTGTTGAAGATCGGCGCGCCATCGAGCGAGTACAAGACCTTCACGAGCTTGTACGAGCTACCCATCTTGTTCTGGTGAACGATGCGCGCCTGGCTGCCGGCGACCACGCCTTGCAGCACGGTTTCGGCGAGCAGCGACAAGCGTGCCTTCGAGCGAAAAATCTGTTCCTTGAGCTCGTTGATGCGCTGCTCGAGGTCGCGCAGGCGCACGCCATAGGTTCCCGCGTCGATCGGCACGTCTTTGACCGCGGTGTTCTGCGTGACACCTGTCGTCGACGTGGTCGTGCCGGTGTCAGCTGAGGGCGGCGGGACCGTATCCGGCGTCGTCGCAGCGGCCGGCGGTGGAATCGTCGCTGCGGTGCTCGGCGCCGCGGCCGGCTTCGCGGTCGGCGTGGTCGGCGTGGTCGGCGTGGCAGTCGTGGCAGCGGGCGCGCCTTTTGTCGTCGCGGGTGCAGCGGTCGTTGCAGCGGCCGGCGGCGTCGTGCTGGAAGGCGCCGCGGTTAGCCCGGAAGCCGGTTTTGCGGGCGTTGTAGGTGCAGCTGGCGCTGGAGTCGTACCAGGTGTCGCCGATGAGCCAGCAGTTGAGGATCCTCCGCTCGGTTGGGGCGTCTGACTGGGCTGGGCTTCCAATGTCCAAACGACAGACATCAGCATTGCCACAGACAACTGCGCGGCCATCAGTCTGCGCATTGCAATGGACCCTTCATATCTCAAGGTGCCGTGGGAGCCGATCCGCGGCTTTGCTGCGAACCAAGCGGGATTTGCGGTACCCAACGGTTCCGCCAAGCGACGGGCCGTATATAACAAGCGCTGCCAGCCCCGGTCAACGACTAGAGTTTTCAGCGCGCAGCCGTAACCCACTGAAATGGTGCACGATTGCCGCGTAACGACGCGCTCGCGATCGCGCCGACTGCGGCGAAGTCGGCAGGCGCGAGAAGTCGCGATACCCTCATCGGTGCGCCGTCGGGTGGGGCCCGAGTACCACACCGCACCTCGTCGCTGTCGTTGCAGTCGTTGCCGATCGTGACCATGGAGCCGAGACCGAAAGCTCGCCTGTCGTTCGCGCCGACGCCGCTGGGACCCAAGCCCGCGGACGATGCGGAGCCCGAGCGTCCTTCGTTCGACGACGCCACTTCCGATCTCGAGTTGCTCGGACGTTTCCACACCGGAGACCACGCTGCGTTCGCCGCCCTACTCGCGCGCTATCAGCGAGCGGTGTTCAACTTCATTTTGCGTTCGCTCACGGAGCGACAAGTCGCGGAAGACCTCACGCAGGAGGTGTTTCTGCGCGTGATCCAAGGCGCGGCGGGTTTTCAAAGCCAAGCGAAGTTCTCGACTTGGCTCTTCACGATCGCGCGCAACGTGTGCATCGATCACGGCCGGCGCATGAAACACCGCAAACACGCGTCGCTCGATGCGACCGCGAGCGATTCCGAAAACGCGGCGCGCTTGGTCGACCGATTGCCGCACTCGCAGCCGGGCACCGATCGAAGCGCAGCATCGCCGCGTATTCGTGAGCGGGTGCAGCGCGCGCTCGAGTCTTTGCCCCAGGAGCAGCGAGAGGTGTTTTTGTTACGCCAAGTGGACGACTTGCCGTTTGCCGAGATCGCGGTGATCTGCGGCATTCCCGAAAACACGGTCAAGAGCCGGATGCGCTACGCGCTCGAACGCTTGCAAGCAGCGTTGGCCGACTACGAAGACGACGCGACGTTGAGCTGACCGATGGACTGCACGCACTGCGAACCCGTGCTCTTGGATCTCTGTTACGGCGAACTCCCGCCGGCGCAAGAGCGGGAAGTACGCGCGCACATCCACGAGTGTCCGATGTGCCGGAAGGCTTTGTCGCGGCTCGAAGCCGGGCAAGCGCTGGCGCGGCATTTGCCGGACGAGCCACCTTCGCCCGAGCTCACCGATAAGATCTTGCGGGCAGCGCAGTCGCATCTGCGGCAGCGCGGTACTCCGCTGGAGCGGTTTCAGGGTTTCCTCGAGTCGATCGCGCGCATCGCGATGACGCGCCAAGTGGCGATGGCGACGATGTCCCTGTTGATCGTGTTCGTCGGGTTGTGGTCGATCCCGGAGCTCACGCGTCGACGTGATGCGCGGTCGGTGACGGTGGAGGCGCCGCCGCCAGGCGAAGCCGGGCCGTCTGCGCGGGAGGCGATGCCGGCTGCGTCGCCGCAAGCGGCGGCACCGGTGCCTGAATCGGTGGAACCAAAATCGGTCGCGAACGCGCGCCGGCGGCCGCAGGGCACTTCGTCCGCGCCGGCGCCGCGCAAAGGTGCGGTCGAGGCGACAGCAAAGCGCGCAGAGCGCAGCCGGAGTCTCGAAAAAGAGATGGTCGCTGAGCGTCCGAAGGCGAAGGCCGAGGGTCGCAGCGGCGGCCAGCGAGAATTTGCCAAGGCGCCGCCAGCGGCTGCGAAGCCGACGGCGGCGGACGCGCTCGAAGCGGTCGCCGAATCGGCGGCATCGAACACGTCCGACAAAGACGACAAGCTTGCGATCGGCAATGCGAGCGGCGATCTCGTCGCGCGCAAGCCCGCTGCGCCGGCGGCTGCCATGGCCGATCAGTCTTCCGGTGTCTCCCTGCGGCGGTCGGCAGCGCCGGCAAGCTTGGAAGACGTGTATGCAGCCGGCGTCGAGCGCTATCGAGCCGAGGACTACACGGCTGCGGCACAGCTCTTCGCGCGCATGCTCGAGAGCTCGGCGCCGAGTGCGCAGCGCGCGGCGGCGCTGTTGTACCTTGCGCGTTCCGAGCGTGCGCTCGGGCGGTGCGACCGCGCCATCCGCGCCTACGAGACGCTCGTGCGCAGCTACGGCAGCGCCCAGCAGAGCTCGATTGCATTGTCGGAGGGTATCGCGTGTTACGACCAGCTCGGGGATGCCGCGGGAGCGCAGCGTTTGCTCGAGCATGCGACGAGTGTCCCGTCGCTATCCGCGCAGGCCACCCAAAGGCTCCATGACCGATCGAGCGTCAAGCCTGCCGAGCCGGCAGCTCCGGCGGGCGCGGCGCAGCCCCGGCCTTGATTGCAGGGGGGTCTGGCGCCGCGCGCGTAGTGCGTTGCGTGTTATACGCACGGCGTGAGCGCATCGATTCTGATCTGCGACGACGAGAAGAACATCCGGCGTACGCTCGGCATGGTTCTCGAGGGGCTCGGCCATCGCGTGTTTGAGGCGAGTAGCGCGGAGGAGGCACTCGCGCTGCTCGACAAGGAGGAGATCGAGCTTGCGATTTTGGATGTGCGTCTGCCGAAGTTGAGCGGCATCGAGGCGCTGCAGCGCATTCGAGCGAAGCCGGAGCTCGTGGGTTTGCCGGTGATCATGATCTCGGGTCACGCGTCGCTCGCGGAAGCGGTGCACTCGGTGCAGCTGGGAGCGACGGACTTCTTGGAGAAGCCCCTCGACCGCGACCGGGTGTTGGTGAGTGTCGCGAACGCGCTGAAAAGTGAGCGTCTGCAGCGGGAGGTCAATCGGCTGCGAGCGGAGGTCGAAGACCGTTACAAGATGGTCGGCCAGAGCGCGGTCATGGCGGACTTGTTCCAGCAGATCGAGAAGGTGGCGCCGACGAAAGGTCGAGTGCTGATCACGGGCGAGAGCGGAACCGGCAAAGAGTTGATCGCGAGAGCGATCCACAGCTTGAGTGATCGAAAAAATGCGCCGTTCGTGATGTTGAACTGTGCGGCGATTCCGTCCGAGTTGATCGAGAGCGAGTTGTTCGGGCACGAGCGTGGAGCGTTTACGGGGGCGCACATGCGCAAGAAGGGGATGTTCGAGCTGGCGGACGGTGGCTCGCTCTTTTTGGACGAGATCGGTGACATGAGCTTGAGTGCACAAGCGAAGGTGTTGCGCGCGTTGCAGAGCGGCGAGATCAGTCGTGTCGGTGGTGAGCGAGCGATTGCGGTCGATGCGCGTGTGATCGCGGCGACGAACAAAGATTTGGCGGCAGAGGTAGAGCGGGGAAACTTTCGGGACGATTTGTACTTCCGGCTGAATGTAATCCCATTGCATTCGCCGGCTTTGCGAGAGCGTGTGGAGGACATCCCGCTCTTGGCAAAGTCATTCTTGAACGAGTTCGGGAGCGAATACGGAGGCCGGGCGAGGCCAGCGGATCCAGCGGTATTCGCGTTGTTGCAGTCGCGTCCTTGGCCGGGCAACGTGCGTGAGTTGCGGAACGTGATCGAGCGAATGGTGATTCTGGCGGGTCCAGAAATCCGTCCAGACGACGTGCCGATGCCAAGTCCAGGTCTGGCAAAATCAGTCCCGCCGCCACCAGCGGCGCCACCACCAGTCCAGGTGATGGAGGCTCGTCAGCCAGCAGCCTCGATTGGAATAGCTCTACCGTCAGGTGAGCCGCTCTCCTTACGAGACTTCAGAGACAGAGCCGAAAGCGAATACATCCGTATGACGTTGAAGGCATGTGACTGGAACATCTCAAGAGCAGCAACCCAGTTGGGAGTGGAGCGAACCAACCTCCACAAAAAAATGAGAGCCCTACGAATAGCGCGCGACTAGCGCGCAGCTCTCAGCTGCAAGTCTGCGCGCAGGCGGTCCAGCGCTGATGCCGGGAGGATTTGCGGTCGATTTTCGTCTCAGAGCGAGCGCGCCCGCAGGGCCGGACCGAGCAATACTTCCTGTATTGCGCAGCGTCCGGACCGAGGACGTAAGCCGCTCTGAGGCGAAAAGCGGCCGCAAATCCGATGCAAGCGCACTTGCGATAAAGGGAAGTCGGGCCCGCACAGGGGGGGCAGCGCAGACCCGACCTCCGGGCGGTAGCAAAGCAAGTCGCGTGCCGTAAGGCAACCCACAATCGCACACGGCGGGACAAACTCGGAAATCTGCCACCCCGTCTAACCAGCGGGAACTACGTTGGTTTCTGAGGGGTTCCGAAATCGACTCGGCTGCCGCGGATGGCGGCGAACCTCGCCTAAAGTAGGTCGCTTCCAAGATCAGAATCTGGCCTTTCATCAGTGCAACGTTGCCTGCGCCCGCGTGTCTGACCGAGTGCGACAAACGGGTCGCGACCGGCGTCGACGCCGATCCCCGAGAGGCGACTCCGAGGACTTGGCGAAATCGACACAAGGAAAACTGCGACCGCGTCTGGGGACGTCGAGCCACAAAGCGCATCCATCAAGCCGCGGCCGCGAGTTCGGGAACTCGATCCTGCACGCCCGGTGCCGACGGCGGCGCTAGGCCTGCCGGTCGTGCTCGATCCGAAGGCGCTTCATCTTACGCCACAACGTAGTGGCGCTGAGTCCGAGTAACTCCGCGGCTCGCTCGCGATTGCCCTGCACGTCTCGCAACGCTTCGAGGATCGCTTCGGTTTCCGCCTCGTCGATGACGTCTTGCATCACTTTCGAACGCGCCTTGTGACTCTTCGACACACTGTCGAGCGGGATCACGTCCTCGAGCCGGATGACTCCATTTTCGGCGAGCGCGACACCCTGCTCGATCATGTTCTCGAGCTCGCGCACGTTCCCGATGAACTCGTAGCGGACCAAGTAGTCGAGCACACCTTCGCCGAGCTCGGCGCGCCGCCCAACCTTGCGCACGCACTTCTCGAGGAAGTGATCGACGAGCAGCGAAACGTCTTCACGCCGGTCGCGCAGCGGCGGCAAGATGAATCGTGCGACGTTCAACCGGTAGTACAAATCCTGCCGGAACCGCTTCTCCGCGATCGCTTCCTGCAGATCCAGGTTCGTCGCAGCGATGATCCGTGCATCGACCTTCAACACGCGGCTGTCGCCGAGGCGCCGAATCTCACCCTCTTGAATCGCGCGCAGCAGCTTCGCCTGGAACGACGCCGGCGTCTCCGAGATCTCATCGAAGAAAAACGTGCCGCCGTTCGCTTCCTCGAACAAGCCTTTGCGAGCACTGACCGCGCCCGTGAACGCACCGCGGACGTGGCCGAATAGCTCGCTCTCGAGCAGCGTCTCGCTGATGGCCGCACAGTTCACGGTCACGAACGGTCGGTCGGCGCGCTTGCTGTTCGCGTGAATGGCCTTCGCGACGAGCTCTTTACCAGTCCCGCTCTCGCCCGTGATCAAGACGGTCGCATCGGTGGGTGCGATCCGCACGATCCGGCCGAGCACGTCGCGAATGGCTGCCGACCGGCCGATGATGTTCTCGAACCGATAGCGTTCGCGAAACTCGGCCGCGAGCACCGTGACTTCACCCGCGAGCCGCCGCTTCTCGAGTGCGCGCTGCACCTTCACGAGCAGCTCTTGCTCGCTGAACGGTTTTTGAATGTAGTCGTGCGCGCCGAGCCGCATCGCCTCGACCGCGCTCTCGATCGTGCCGAAGGCGGTCATCACGATCACTTCGGTGAGCGGCGATACTTCTTTCGTGTGCCGGAGCACCTGCATGCCGTCGGTCGCGCCCATGCGCAGGTCCGTGAGAACCAGGTCGCAACTCTCTGCTGCAACGCGATCGCATGCGACGTCGCCGTCAGCTGCGTCTTCGACGTCGTAGCCGGCGTCGCGCAGCATCAACGAAAGCGTTGTGCGCATATTGCGCTGATCATCGACGACGAGAACCCTAGCCATCTCGCACGATCCGCCCCACCCCCGTTAATATACGATCGAGGGTCACGCGTTGTAGCAAAGCGTGCAGCGCTAGCAACTAGCCTGAAGCACGGGTGACGTGTGTGCGGAGGCTAGGTGGTCCCCAAACCGTCCGTGCAATCCCTTGCAATCACGGCCGCTGGCGGCCTCAGCCCCGACCTGAGCCCCCGTCTGCACCGATGACGTCCTGCAGGCTCGCCAACACTTCGTCGCGAATTGCGGCCGGAAAGATCAACCGCGGGCGCTCGACCGGCTTGTTCCTGAGCTCGCCCAGTACAAACGAGATCCGGCCGAGCCGGGTCATCGGGCGATGACGAATACTGACCCAGAGCCCCTCCGGCGATTCGTCCTCTGGTTCGGCGTACGTCATCTCCTTCGCGACGTCGAGCCAGACGGTCAGCTCGGGCGAGTAGCCATGCCGCCCGGCGACTTCGCGAGCACGTTCGGCCGCGCGCTGCCACAACTCGTGATCGGGAGGCAACGGTAGCGTCTTCGGCAACTCGCGTGCGGACAGCTGTCGCGTGAGTGTGGCGAGCGGACGATCGGCGTCCGACTCCCACACGCGGAACGCGCTCAGCAGCGCGATGTCGTCGAGTTGCATGTAGTCGTCGAGCCGGACGGGCTCGCCACTCACGGCAGCGACGACGGCGCGCGGTGTTCGTTCGGGCACGCGCCCGCCTCGAATCAGCTGCGCGACTCGCAGGAAGATTCCGCGGATCAGGGCTTCGGCCGCACGCGTAGCTTTGTGATGATAGACCTGCTGGTACATGAACGAGCGCGCGAGAAAGAAGCCTTCGATCGGCGGCAAGCCTTTGCGGCCTTCGATCGCGAGCACCCATTCTTCTTCGCCCGACGCAGTCCGCACGCAACCGAACGTCAGCGCGCGCAACACCCAGTCGAGGTCGTAAATGCCGTACCGCACGCCCGTCATGTGGCTGTCGCGCAGCAGGTAGTCGCAGCGGTCGACGTCGAGCATGCCGCTCACGCTGCGCGACAAGTACGCGAGCCGATACTTGCCGGCGAGTAGCGCGACGACTCGCTCCGGCATCCCGCGCGAGATCGCCGCGAGCGCGCGATGCACGTCCGTCGTCGGATCGAGCAACACGTCGGCGGTCCACGCTTCGTGATTGCGCGCGTCCGGCAACACTTCTTCGAACAAGTGTGAAAACGGCCCGTGTCCGAGATCGTGCAAGAGCGCTGCGGCGAGTGCATCGCACTCCGCTTCTTCGTCGATGCGCAGCTCGGCCGGCAGCAGGTTTTGCACCGCGCGAATGCGTGCGATCAGCCGCACCATCACGTGCGCAGCACCGACTGCGTGCACGAACCGCGAGTGCTCTGCGCCCGGAAACGCGAGCGACGTGAACCCGAGCTGTCGAACGTGACGCAAGCGCTGCACTTCACGCGTCGCGAGCAAAGGCGGGATGACGCGCTCTGCGATGCCTTCGAACATCACGAGGCCGTGCACGGGGTCACGCAAAATCATCTGAACTCCAGGCTAGACTAGCACCACGAAGCTTCAGCGCGCGAGCGTCGAAAAGCGACCATCGCGTGGCACGATCACATCGCGCGCGTTTGGACCGCGCACTGCGACCACGTCTTCATGCCACAGCGGAATCACCGGTAGCGCATCAGCGAGCAGGTGCTGCACGTCGCGATAGGCTGCGACGCGTTCTGCGCGATCGACGTGGCTGCGCCCGCGCTCGAGTGCGACTTCCAGCGCGGGATCGGTGTAGCGCCAGCGGTTCGAGCCTTCACGGCCCGGGCCCGGAATCCGATCGCGCCCGAACCACCAGTACAACACGTGTGGCTCGACCAGCTCGGGCATCTGCATGATCGTGAGCTCGAACTGCCCGCGGTTGAGATCGGCGATCAACGTGCCGGTCTCCGCCGGGAGCACGTCGACGTCGATCCCGATTTCAGCCAGCATCGCAACCACCGCGCGTGCGACGGAGATTCGAGATCGATCGCTGCCGCAGCGCAGCGACAGTCGCAACCGAACGCCGTCGCGATCAGCTGCAGGAACTCCGGCTTCGTCGAGCAGCGCTCTCGACCGCGCAGGGTCGTAGCCGTAGGAACGCGTGTCGGCCGCATACGCCCAGTGCCCGGGCGGAATGAACGACCGCGCAATCTCTGCTCGTCCGCCGAACTTCGACTCGATCAATGCCGGTCGGTCGATCGCGTACGCGATCGCTTGGCGCACGCGCGCGTCGCGGAGCCGCTCGGCCTGTGTGTTGATGCCGACGTACGTCGTGTTGATGCCGCGGGCAGCGGCGATGTCGAAGCCTTGATCGCGCGTGAAGAGCGGGATGAGACCCGGCGGAATCGCGCTGATCGCGAGATCGGCGGCCCCGGCGAGCAGCCGCAGCGCACGCGTGTTGTCGTCTCGCACGACCAGCATGCGGATCCGCTCGGTCTTCGGTTTGCCCCCATACCAGTACGGGTTCGCGCGCAAATCGAGCCGACCGACCTCACGGCGCACGAGCACGTAAGGTCCAGAGCCGATCGGCAACGCGCCAGGTCCGTTCGGCATGCGTGTCGCACCGTCTTCCGCGCGCACGATCGGAATCTCGAGGTCGGTCAGAAACGTCGCGTGCGGACCTTTCAGCTCGAACTCCACCGTGCGCGAGTCGATCGCTTTCACTTCGGTGATGCGCGAATACGTCGACGCGTACCGGCTCTGCAGCTTGGGGTCGAGCAACCCACGAAACGTCGCGACTACGTCCGCACTATCGAGCACCGATCCATCACTGAAACGCAGCCCAGCACGCAGGGTCGCGCGGTATCGCGTGGGTGTGAGCAGCTCGACACGTTCGGCGAGGTCCGGCACGATCTCGAGCGTCTGCGGCTCGACGCGAACGAGGGATGCAAAGATCAAGCGCGAGATCTTGTGGCCGTAGAGGTCGCTGACGAATCGCGGATCGAGATCGAGCACGTCTCGCGTCAAGAGCACCGTCAGTGCACCGGGCTCGGGCTGGCTCGTCGCGTTCGAGCAGCTCGCGAGCGCGATCCCAATCGCGAGCACGGTGCCGATGCGATAAGCTCGGCGGTCGGGAGTCTTCCGGTCGAACTCCATGGGTATCGGTAACTTGGCACGCGCCGTCCTATATCGAAAAGTCTTCGCTGCACTCATCCTGGCTTCTTGCTGGGCGAGCCGTGGCCAGGCGCAAGCACCGCTCCAGCCGCTGAACGAGCAGCTATTGGCGGCAGTGCGCAACAGTGGCATCGGCGATCGCCTGAGCATCTCCATCGTGGACCTGCGCACTCGCACGACCGTGCTCGCGTACCACGCGGAGTCGCCGCTCAATCCCGCCTCGAACATGAAGCTCCTGACCGCGGCTGCGGCGATGATCGAGCTCGGTCCCGATTTTCGATTCCGCACCGGTCTGTATGGCCGAATTGTGGACGGACATGTCCAGGGGGCACTGTGTCTGAAAGGCGGCGGCGATCCGACGCTCGAACGTAGCGATCTGATGCTGTTCGCCCAGCGCGCGCTCGAAGAGGGTGCGCGGCAAGTCGATGAGGTCATCGTCGACGGCTCGTACTTCGACGGCGAAGTGCTTCCGCCACTGTTCGATCAGCAGCCGAACGAGATCGCGCCGTTTCGCGCGGCGGTCGGTGCGGTGTCGGTGAAGGACAATGCTTACACGCTGCGGGTTCGGCCCGGCCCAGTCGATGGTGCTCAAGCCGTCGTGACCGTCGACGCGACTGGCTACTTCCAGATCGACAACCAGATGCTGACGAGTGCAGCCGGAGCCCCCAGCGTGATCGCGGATGAACGTCCCACCGCGGACGGCGTCGCGCTCTCGCTGAAGGGCACGGTGCCGCTCGGTGCCCCGACCGCTGCGTACGAGCGACGCGTGCCGGCGCCGCTTCCGTTCTCGGGTTGGATGTTCGTGGACGCGCTAAAGGCGGCGGGTTTGACCGTCGCGAAGAAGGTCACGGTCGG
>DASRXR010001174.1:0-9112 GCA_035687405.1 Polyangiales bacterium | reverse complement strand
CTCATGGTCGCGGTGGAACCTCAAGGCCTCGATCAAGCACTGGTGCTGAGCTTGACCGCGATGGCGATTCTCGGCATGCGAGCCGTCATCGTGCCGGGGACAGCGCGCCGCACGTTTTGGATCACGAGCTTGGCACACCTGCCGCTGATGGCTGCGTCGTATTACGTGCTCAGCCACGCGACGATTCCGGCGCTCTTCGAGCGATCGAAGTGGGGTTCGATCTCGATCACGATCTACATCGGGATGTGGGCGGTCGTGACCATCTCGATGTGCACGCTCGCCTCGCGCGTGATTTACGGGCTCGCCCAGCGCGTAAAAGAGGTCACGCAGCTCGGCCAGTACACGCTGGAGGAGAAGATCGGCGAGGGTGGAATGGGTGTCGTGTTTCGGGCGCGGCATGCGCTGTTGCGCCGGCCGACCGCAGTCAAGCTGCTGCCGCGTGAACGCGCAGGCGAACGTAGTCTCGCGCGCTTCGAGCGCGAGGTGCAGCTGACGAGCGCATTGACCCATCCCAACACGGTCGCGGTCTACGACTACGGGCCCACGCCCGAGGGAATCTTCTACTACGCGATGGAGTATCTGGACGGGATCACGTTCGAGGAACTGGTCGCACACGATGGCCCGCAACCGGCAGCGCGCGTGAAGCACCTGCTCCGACAGGTTGCCGGAGCGCTCGAAGAGGCGCACGGCGTCGGCTTGATTCACCGCGACATCAAGCCCTCGAACATCGCGTTATGTATTCGCGGAGGCACCCCCGATCACGTCAAAGTGCTCGACTTCGGGCTGGTGAAAGAGCTCGCGAAACCTGACGCGAACCTATCTGCAGCAGATGCGGTGGTCGGGACCCCGTAGTACTTGGCGCCGGAAAACATCGCACGGCCCGAAGCAGTGGACGCGCGCACGGATCTCTATTCGCTCGGCGCCGTTGCGTATCACCTCTTGACCGGGACGACCGTGTTCGAGGGCAACACGATGTTCGAGATCTGTGCGAAGCACATGTTCGAAGTGCCGTTGCCGCCGTCCAAACGTGCCAAGCGAGATGTGCCGGAGGCGCTCGAATCACGGGTGCTCGGCTGTTTGGCGAAAGACGCCGCCGAGCGGCCGCGTACGGCGCGGAGTTCATCGCGCGCTTGGACGGTGCAGACGAGATCGAGGCATGGACGGAACGACACGGAAAACATTGGTGGGCCGAGCGCGGCGCGACTGTGGTGGCCGCAGCGCGCGCAGTCCGTGAAAACGAAGCGTCCGCACGCAGTCCCGATACGATCGTATTCGGCCGTAGCGTGCAGCTGCGAGCTGCGGATTTTCGAGTCTGAGTCGCCCCGACGCGTTCAATCGATGTCTTCGAGTCTGAGCGGCCAGTCGAGGTGGTCGGTGCCGAGTCTCCCACCGCGAGTCGTCCAATCGTCGACGAGCGAGTTACTCGCCGCTGCGCAGCGTCTTGAACGCGCGGCAGCGGGCCGTTGCCCGGCACGGGTGACGAGTGTCCGCTGCGGATTCGAGCCGCAAACGTATCGCGTGGGAGGCGAGACCACGTGTCTGCTTGACGGATCGCTGTAGGCGAATATATCGTGTCACGATATGAATGCGGCGGTCGATTACGGCGCGCTCGCGGAGCTCCGGTATCAGCTTCGCGTGTTCGTGAGCTTCAGCGAACGTGCTTCGCGCGAGCTCAGCGTCGAGCCGCAGCAGCATCAGTTGCTGCTCGCGATCAAAGGTCTGCCCCCTTCGCTGCGACCTACACTCGGCGTGCTCGCAGAGCGGCTGCAGCTGCGTCATCACAGCGTCGTCGAGTTGGTCGATCGGCTCGAGCGCGCCGATCTCGCAATGCGCCTCCAGAGCCCGACAGACCGGCGCGAGATTCTCGTCAGCGTCACCGCGCGCGGCGAGCGCCTGCTTCGCAAGTTGTCCGTCGCGCATCAGGAAGAGCTTTTAATCACCGGGCCGAGGTTGCTCACCGCGCTGCAAGCGGTGATAGCGCCGCGCCGCCGCACTGCAGCTGCATCGAGGAAGTCTCATGAACCCCAGCGAACTCGCGAACGCCGACGCGCAACTCGGTGACTTCACCACGACGGCGCGCGTCGTGCCGATCTCTCTGCTCGCGATCGTGATCGGTGGAATTGGCGGACTACTCGCGAGCGCACTCCTGACACTGATCAATCTGTTCACACAGTTGTTCTTCTTTCAGCGGCTGTCGATCGAGCCGGGCTCGCCGGCGAACAATACGCTCGGTGGTTGGGCTGTGATCGTTCCGGTGATCGGTGCGTTGATCATCGGAGTGATGGCGCGCTACGGCAGCGAACGCATTCGCGGTCACGGCATTCCGGAAGCGCTGGAATCGATTCTCATGCGTGGCAGTCGCGTCGAGCCTCGCGTCGCGCTCCTCAAACCCGTTTCGTCGGCGATCTCGATCGGATCGGGTGGACCGTTCGGTGCGGAAGGCCCGATCATCATGACCGGAGGCGCGGTCGGATCGATCGTCGCGCAGCTGTTTCACTTCAGCAGCGCGGAGCGCAAGACGCTGCTCGTCGCAGGCGCAGCTGCGGGCATGTCCGCGACGTTTTGTGCGCCGATGGCTTCGGTCGTTCTCGCGGTCGAGCTACTCTTGTTCGAGTTGAAACCGCGCTCGCTCGTGCCGGTCGCGCTCGCGAGTGCCGCTGCGGCATTGGTCCGGCATTACTTGCTCGGCCCAGGTCCGCTGTTTCCCGTGCCTGTGCACTCCAGCTTTCCGGGCCCGAGCGGGCTTCTCGGCTGCGTGCTGATCGGTGTCCTCGCCGGTGCGCTCTCGCTCTTGATCACACGCTCGGTGTACGCCGCGGAAGACGCGTTCAAGAAGCTCCCGCTGCATTGGATGTGGTGGCCTGCGATCGGCGCGATCGTGGTGGGCTTGGGCGGTTTGGTCGAACCGCGTGCGCTCGGCGTCGGCTACGAAAACATCGCAGCGCTACTTCGCGATGCGATTCCGATGCGAGAGATCGTGCTGCTCGCGGTCGTGAAGTGGGTGATTTGGGCGGTGTATCTCGGGTCGGGCACCTCGGGCGGTGTGCTCGCGCCGCTTTTGATGATCGGTTGTGCGCTCGGCGGCATCGCGGCGCCTTTCTTGCCCAATGAAGGGGCGGGTTTTTGGCCGCTGATCGCGATGGCTGCGATTCTGGGCGGAACGATGCGTGCGCCGCTCACGGGCGTCGTGTTTGCGACCGAGTTGACGGGTGATCACGGCTCGGTGTTGCCGCTGCTGGTAGCTGCAGTGGTTGCGCACGGGTTCACGGTGCTCACGGTGCGGCGTTCGATCCTCACGGAGAAGATCGCGCGCCGCGGCTTTCACGTGACCCGCGAGTACGCGATCGATCCGTTCGAAGTGCTGTTTGTTCGAGACGTGATGCACAGCAGCGTCGTCGTGTTGCCTGCGAGCGCGGGAGCGGGAGTCGTGGCCGCGCTGCTCGCCTCGCACGCCGGTCGTTTGGAGCCGCTGTATCCGCTCGTCGACGCGGATCAGAAGTTCGTCGGAATCGTCAAACGGAGTGAGCTCGAGGGTTGGGTGCAGCGGAAGGCGGCAGGCCCGCTGAGTGATCTGGCGAGCGAATCGCCGACGACCGCGTACGACGACGAACCCCTCGGCATCGTGCTCAATCGCATGGCGAACACGGGGGAGACGCGGCTGCCCGTGCTCGCGCGTGAATCTCCGGGTCGGCTCGCAGGCATGTTGACCCTCGCACACACGCTCAAAGCAAAGCGCCGGCATTTGGAAGACGAGACTCGACGCGAACGGGCGAGGGCGGTCGACCTGCTCGTGCCGGCGGCGTTCCGACGCAACAAGCGAAGAGCCGCCGCTCCGAGCTGAACGCGGCTGGTCCACGGGTGTAGTCCGCCGCCCGTCTTCTAAAAAAGACATCGCGTCTCGTTTTTTTGCCCGCTGGCCTCGACAAACGGCGCTAGGCTTCCTGAAAACCGCGAGCCCGAAAGACCGTTATGCGCATCGTTCGACTCGATCACGTTCAGATCGCTATCCCGCCGAACGGCGAAGCGAAAGCACGTGGCTTCTACACCGACTTGCTCGGCATCCCGGAACAGCCCAAGCCAGCGAACCTTGCCGCTCGTGGCGGCGTCTGGTTCGAGCGCGGCGAGCTCAAGCTGCACGCCGGCGTCGAGCGGGACTTCCGCCCGGCGACCAAAGCCCACCCAGCACTCCAAGTGGAGGGTCTCGCTGAGCTGGTCGACCGGTTGAAGGCCGCCAGTGTGCGCGTCGTGGACGACGAGCCACTGGCCGGATACTCGCGGGTCTACGTCGACGACCCGTTCGGCAATCGCATCGAGTTGCTGGAACCCGTCTAGGCTGGTTTTCTTGCGTGAACGCGACGCGATCAAGAGGCCTAACGAACAGGCCTCGGTGGCCAATAGTTCTCGAGGTGTTCCTCTCTCAACACTTGATCGAGGAAGCTCGTATCCACCCATGTGTTCAGGTCGACCTGTTTGCGAATCAAGCTGTACTTCTGTGCGTCCGCGACGCCTTCGGTGTAGCGAGCGCGCAAATAGCCGTCGACGAGCGGGCTGGCGCGCTGCTTGAACGAGTCGCCGGTCCACTCCTCTTTGTGATTGGCAAACGAAACGCCTGACTTGCTGAAGAGCTGGTAGATCTCGGTCGGGTTGGTTTCGTGTTCGGTGAACCATTTCGCCATCCGCACGTGCGCGCGGACGATCCGTTTCACGATCGACGGATACTTGCGGGCGAAGTCGTCGGCGACGACGATCGTGCTGTTGCAGGTGAACCGCGGGTCGCCTTTGGTGCTGTGAAGAATCTTTACGACACCACGATCGCGCAGCTGTAGCAACTCGGGGCCGCCGATGGCTGCGTCGATGTCTTTGGTCGTCAGCGCAGCCAGCATGCTCGGAAGGTCCATGTTGATCGTGCGTACTTGGCGCTCTTGCAACCCGTAGCTGTCGAGAATGCGATTTACGGCAAGGTGGTTGCACGTGCCCTTGCTCACCGCCAGCCGCTTGCCAGCGAGATCCTTGACACTAGTCGCCGAGGACTCGGATGGGACTGCGATGTAGCGGTTGGAGAGGCCGGACGTTGCGAGTAGCCGCGTCTTGACGCCGCTCGACTTCGCGATGATCGACGGGAGATCACCGAGGGAGGCGATATCGGTCAAACCGTTGGCAAACAGCTCGTTGACGGCGGGACCTGCGCCGCGCAAGAACGTCCATTCGACCGGGATGCCATCGGGTTTGAACTCGGCTTCGAGTACGCCTTTGATGTGCAGTAGCGACCACGGGCCGTTTGCGACAACGGGTCGACCACCGATGCCAACGCCAGGGTTCGCGATGCGGATGACTGCGGGTTTGTCCTCGGCGTGAACGGAGTGCGTGGCGAAAAGTACGCTCAGTACCGCGGCGAGTACGCTGTAGTTCGCGCGTGACGAGATCTTCATGACGACGCCTTTCGAGCGCGAGGCGTTCGGGGCCTCGCGAATGTATCGAAAGACGATATATTCGACATCGAACGGGTTGTCTACTATTCGAGACCAAGGGTTTTGAGCCCAGTGTCGTGCACCATGCACTCGACCACGTCGCCGCGAACGGCTGCGGAGAGCTGCACCATGCCGCCATCCAACCCGCGGTTGTACTGAGCGGGTTGCGTAGCTCATGCGCGATAAACGCTAGTTGATCGTTTCGACGCTCGAGCTCGCGTTCCGCTTCGATGCGCCGAACTTGTTCGCGCGCAAGATCGACTTCGAGTTGCTTGAGATCACTTTCCGGAGCCGCCACTTGCTCTGGGTGTGGTGCTTCTGACTTCGGGACTCCGCCGGATCTGGAGCCGAAGACTTCGTGGTCGCGAGCAGCGCGCTGTTCATGCAAAATCCAGCGAAGCGTAGAAGACCGTCCATTGTTTTCTCGGGCTCGGTGCACCATCGCCGAGACGTTCACGGGCTCCGAGGCTCCGCGCGGCCGCAGCTGAATCTCGAAGCTCGACCGGTCGGACGTCGAGTTCAAGAGGCCGAGGACCTCCCGCATCAGCGCGCGGTCCGCACCGGAGACGTACAGCCCCATCGGTGTGCCGATGACGAAGACCGACTCGATGTTGAGCAGCCGGCACGCGAGTTGATTGGCCTCGAGTACCACCCCAGCAGTATCGGTCACGAGGTACGGCTCCGGCGCGCCTTCGAACAGGTCGCGATACCGACTCCGGTCCTGTTCCAACGCGCCGTACACGGCAGACAACTCTTCAGATTGGGTGTGGAGCTCTTCCTCGACGACCCGCAGCTCCTCGTGAGTCACGTCGAGCTCCTCCAGCGCCCTGCGACATCCAATGTTGCTCTGGCTGCTCTTTGGCATTGGCCCGTTTTCGCGGGCTCGTTGCGCGCTCGAGGGAAACGTTCCGGATCTCGACTGACTTCGATACGAGAAGGGGATTCATGGCGTCTCTCTCTACTGGCGGATCGGACGACGCGGCTCTCGATCGCCGCCGGGCGCAACCGCCACGCCACTCACGGAGAGCACGCGCGTTTGCATGCCTGTTTGCACTACGTGACAGAACGCCACGCAAGCCGGCTTGACGGACAAGTTCGCAGCACCGGTTTCAGGCGGGAATTCGTGCGGCGCCCACGGGACCGCCGCGCCCACCAAAAAGTCACTCGGCGAACATGCCAGCACGAGGGCCTGCGCACGACGTTCGCCGAAGCTTCGGACACTGTAGTGTCGGCGTACTGTGCACGGGATGAGCAACGCTGCCGCTACTAGCTGCAGCGACGTTCAAAAAAGAACAGCTCTCTTCTCCTGAGCAACCTCGTGCTGCTCGACGCGAGTGAGCGCGGCGCGCCTGCCTCAAGCGGCGCAGTTGCCAGCTTGATTTCGTCTGTCGAGCAGTATCCGGCGTTCCGTCACGCGGCAGTCACGGGCATGCAGTTTGCTCCGCAGCGCAGTCAAAGGAGACTCCATGCCAACCGCGCAGACGAGCAAATCGACGAACGAGAAAACCAAGACCCGACGTCCAGCCAAGTCGAAAGACGTGGCGAGTGAGACGGGCGAACGCGACGAGAATTACAACCTGATATCGGTGCTCTACCACGCGCTGCAAGGTGCGGAGACCGCTGCGAAGTACCAGCAAGATGCGCTGAAGCAGGGCGACGAGGAGCTCGCGGAATTTTTCGATGAGGCACGGAGCGGCCAAACCGAGCTAGCGAGTGAAGCAAAGCGCTTGCTCGCGAGCCGCATCGAAGCAGGGCCTGACGACGACGAAGACGAAGATGAAGGCGAAGCGGACGACGAGGACGAAGACGACGACGATTGATCGACTTTTACGCACGCGCTGACCGCGGTGTGACTGCAACTCGGTGCTAGGTAGCCCCGAGTGCTCAGGTAGGCTTTCAACCTGAGCACTCGTGGGCGCCTGGCTTGCGCCTCGCATTCTCGGCACGACGCCCGTTCGCTCCTGCGCGCAGCCCATCACTCCGGAATGAACACATCGCAGGGGAAACTGGCCTGCACGCTAGACTGTTTGCCCGTGAAGCTCACGCAGGCAGTGCCCGTGAGTGTGAACGTGTTGTCGTCGACTAAACGCCAGCCGTCGTCACTTCCGCACGTTAGTTGTTCGCCGTTGAGCGTGACTTTGCCGCTGCACTCCTTGCCTGCTTCGACTTTTCCCTTGAGGTCGATCTGACAGCTCGCGGTTCCCACGATGTCCCGGAACGTCGCGATGAGATCCTGTTGAGTCGAAGGCGTGAACGGCGGCGTCTTACTCTCCGTCGCGGCCGCGACCTGCTCGAGATGGGCTTGCAGTGCGGTGTCGTCTCCCGCGAGGCTGATCACGTACATCAACATGCCGTTCATCGTGCCTTTAGTCGTAACGTCGACCACGCGCTGCTCGACCGAGCCACCGCCGAGTCCGCCGAAGCCACCACCGCACATGTCATTCGGCTGGCCGTCCGTTGCGAGCACGACGTAGATGGGATCAGCAGCCGTGTCGAGCATCGCTTGATTGGTGACCGGTAACGTGGTCACGACGTGATCGAGAGCTTTGTCGGTCGGTGTGCCGCTACCGATCGGCTGCATCGGATACTGCGCGAGGAGGGCCGCGTGATTTTGAAGCGCCGGCGCGACCGTGACTAGCTGCACGCAGTCGGCCGCTCCAGCTCCACCTCGAGCTCCACCCGAGTAGATCACCATGCCGAACTTCGCGACCGACTGCAGGCTCTCCACTACACCGCCTGGATCCATCAACGTGGAGCGCAGCGTCTGCCAGCGATCGCTCGTCCCAAAGGCTTGCGTCATGCTGCTGCTGCCGTCGACGACGAGCCAAATCGTCGGCGTGACCGGCCGAGTATCGGCAGTCCCCATCGCGCACTCACCTTCGGGCAACGTGGATCCCGACCCGGCACTCGCCGACGGCGCACCCGCCAGTGCAGGAAAACCGCCGAAGCCGGTCGAGCCCGTTCCTGCGAAGCCAAATCCAGGGTCGGGTACTCCGGGGCCGGCGTTGGTGCCTGCCGCGCCGCTTTTGGCGCCCGCGGCGTTAGCTCCGCGCGAGGCGACACGTTCAGCTACTTCGGAGCCACAGCCGACAGCTACGCTCGTGACTAACGAGAGCGCCGCTGCCCACCACAACCCCTGCGATCGCGTGACGAAAGAGTGTCGCACGAGGAGTATTGGCCGGCGTAGCGGGCTTTTTTGAGATTGCGAATGGCATCCGAGCGTCGGTGCGGGCAGATCTCCGCGCAGTGATCAACTCGGCGCTTCGCCATCGTTCCGAGCGTCAGCCGTCACCAGAACCTCAAAAAGCCCCGGTCACGCGGCCAATAAAGGGTGTGTCTCACGCCCTACTTCGAGGATGCATCGTCGCGGTCTGCCTGACCTATGGAACCGGGGGCCTGTTCGCGTGGGCTCGCAGCGAGGCTGTCGGTTCCATCGCGCAGCTCGACCACTCCAGCGTGGAGGACGAGCCGTCGGCGTATGCACTGTTGTGGAGCTACTTCAGCGCGTTAGTGGTTTCCGATTCGGGCGCCGCGATGCGCGACTAATGTTGCGAGCGGCGTGATCGAAGCCCGCAACACCGGCCCGTCCGATGCCGCTCACGGCTGCAGCGCAAAACAATAGATACCGCCGTAGCCTCCGCCCG
>DASRXR010001173.1:0-5296 GCA_035687405.1 Polyangiales bacterium | reverse complement strand
GTGTTGCCGCTATCGCAACGGATTCTGTTCGCGCGCTTCACCGATCATGCGCTTGCCTCAAGTCCCCTCGCGGCTGTGTGGATGTACGGCGCGATCGGGCTCGTCGTGCTCGCCTGCTCGATCGCCCAACGTTTGTTGTGGTTGAATCGCGCGGCCGCCGCGGGTCGCACGATCCATGACCGAGCGCTCAGCGGGCTACTCGGCGCACCGTTGCGCTTCTTCGACGCGACGCCGACCGGTCGGATCCTGAACCGCTTCGCGCGCGACCTCGAGGTGGTCGATGACGAGCTCTCCTGGAGTATCGAACAAGCCTGCCGCACCGCCGCGAGCACGCTCGCGATGCTGCTCTTGATCGTGAGTGTCGTCCCGATCGTGTTGCTGATCGCGCTCCCGGTGAGCGTGGTCTATCACCAGGTGCAGCGCGCTTATCGCCGTGCCGCACGAGAGGCGCGGCGGCTCGAGTCGGTCGCGCGCTCGCCGCGCTACGCGCAGTTCAAAGAAGTCGTCACCGGCCTCGACGTGATCCACGCGTTCGGCCGCGAGTCTTACTTCCTCGGTCAGTTCTACACGATTCTCGAGCACTACCAGCGCATGCACTGGTGCAGCATCCGACTCAACCGCTGGTTCGGAACACGCATGGGGTTGATCGGGGGCGTGCTCTCGCTCGGAACGTGCGTGTCGATCGTATTGCTAGCGTATTTGGGTCAAGTGAGCGTCGGAATGGCCGGGCTCGTCCTGAGCTACGCGCTCGGCTTGTGGGGTGCGCTGAATTGGGCCGTGCGTGCACTCGCCGAGGTCGAAACGTTCATGACGCAGGCCGAGCGCCTGCAGCACTACGCGCGGTTGACTCCGGAACGGCTCGCGACCAGTGCGGTCGAGTTATCTGCGAGCGCAGTGTGGCCCAGGCGCGGTGCGATCGAATTCCGCGACGTCGTCGCGCGTTATGCCGCGCACCTACCGCGCGTGTTGGACGGTGTAACCTTTCACGTCCCTGGCGGCAGCAAAGTCGGCGTGATCGGTCGCACGGGCGCCGGCAAAAGCACGCTGTTTCAGGCGCTGTTCCGCTTTCTCGAGCTCGAACGCGGCGCCATCTTCATCGACCGGGTGGACATCGCTTCCATTCCGCTCCCGCGGCTTCGGAGCGCACTCGCGATCATTCCGCAGGACCCCACGCTGTTTGCGGGTAGCGTGCGCTCGAACCTCGATCGCTTCGGCACGTGCAGCGAGGACCAGATTTGGGCTGCGCTTCGGCGCGTGCGCCTCGAGGCGATGGTACGCGCATTGCCAGGCGCGCTCGATGCGCAGGTCACGGAACATGGCCACAACTTCTCGCAGGGCCAGCGTCAGCTGCTCTGCATGGCGCGCGCGATCCTGACACGTGCGCGCATCATCGTGCTCGATGAGGCCACCGCGAGTGTCGACGTGCGCACCGACCGCTGGATCCAAGAGACTGTGCGTTCCGAGTTCCGCGACGTGACCGTGCTCGTGATCGCGCATCGGCTCGATACCGTTGCAGACGCGGACCTCATCCTCGAGCTCGCGCACGGTCGCGTGGTGCGCGCGAGCTCGCGAACCGCAAGCGTGCCAGCACGGCGGCAAGAGCTGCGCTGAGCTCGCACATTTGCACGCGGCGCTCGCCTAGCACCGGAATCGAGCTGGCTGACTTCGTCTCAGTCGCGATAGTGGCTCGCCTGCGACTGCTCCTGCGTCGTCGAGCTCAAGATTGCAGATGCCGTGCCCGACCCGGATGCGCGCGTCGTCGTGACTGCGGAGGCGGCGGCCGCTCGGCGCTCGCGGCCGACCGCTTGCAGAACCTCGGCTACGGGCGTGTCGCGTCTCTCGCGAATGGCTTTTCGCGGCTGGCGTCAGGGCGGCCGGCCCAGCGAAGGTTATTCCAAATGACGGCCCCGCCGCGCTTGCAGCCATGAGCGGCAGGCGCTGCTCGGTTCAGCGTGCAGCGGCCGACCGGCGTCTGCCTGCCCGACCGCGGCCGACCCACTCAGTTCCAGCCGGAGCTCGTGGCTTCGCTCAGGATGGCGTGCACGGCGTAGATCTTACCGCCGCGCATCTTGATCATGTGAAAGTCGGTGTGACCCATGAACATCGTGAACCCGACTCCGATGCCCGTCTCGACATCGCCGATGAGCAACCGCGGGACGAGTGCACCGGTGCCGGAGAGCGATGCGTTCATCTCGCAGCTGAGAGCGGCGCTGCACTCGAATGAGCCGCCACCATTTTCCAGGCGCTGGCAGTCGTCGGCGAGCGCGCACCCGCCGCGCGGGAACGTCTTGAAGTAGCGTTCGAGCCAGCCGGTGATCTCCTCGCGGCTGTTGCGCTCGCCCATCGGCACGACCGTCTCCCACATCACCCTGTCCTTACTGGCTGCAATCGCATTCGTGTTGGACGGGAACGGTGAGCCGAACACCGTGTAGTCACCTGCGCGCACGACGATCAACTCGCTCTCCGCGATCTTACCATCGACGAGCTTGATGCGCAGACCCACTGGGAGATCTGTCGTACCTTCGGGAACCACAGATTCGCTGACCGAAGTACAGACCGTGACGTCGAGCGCGGTGTGCTTGTACTTCAGCATCCCGGCTGTCTGCCAGAGACCGGTGTTCGGCTGCATCGTTTCGCCGTTTTCGGTGAACTTAGCGCCGCCCGCGAGTGGGAGTTTGGTCTGGTCGTGCGCCGCCATGGCTACGTAATAGCTATCGGTCACGCTGGCCAGCATCTCGCGCGTGCAGTTCCCCGGCGCTGCGGTTCCACCGTCTGCAACGCCGCCGCCACCAGCTGCACTGCTAGCTCCGGCGCCGTTCATGCCAGCCGTGCCCGCGCTGCTGTTACCTGCACTCGCCGTCATGCCGCCGGAGCCGGCACTGTTCATACCCGCGGTACCGTTCATGCGAGATGAGGGTGCAGCGCCACTTCCAGCGCTCGTTCCAGCTACGGCGGATGTGGTCCCCGTACTGGAAGTGCCGGAAGCTCCGGCCTGGGCGCCCAAGCCTGCAGTGCCCGCGAGCCCACCGGTTCCCGCGCCTGCGCCAGTGGTGGCATTCATGCCAGCGGCGTCTTGGCTGCATGCACCGATTGCGAACAGTGATGCGATTCCAAGCAGTGTGAGCTGACACGTATTTGCGATACGGCCAGGGCGAACCCTGAGAGGGCGGGTCAAAGGACCTTGTTGCATATACGTCTCCTTTCGCGCGCTGACGGACTAACTCGGAGTAGCTGCGAGCGCGTTGCACCGGTCCGCTCGCTGGTCTTCGATATCGCGCTATGCGCACGCACTCGACGAACGCGGCATTGGGTGGTGCTCGCGTTGTGTCACTAGAATTGAACTCTATGCGAGCGTGAGATCGAAACGCTTCACGGCAAGCACTAGTCCATCGAGTGATCGACGGCAAGTTGACGCCGGGCTCATAGTGTTTGCCTAGCGCGACATAGAGTCAGACTATGCAGAGAGCAGTTTTAGGCAACGACATCACTTTCGCGCAATACGCGCGGAGGAAACGTCGTCGAAGGTGTTTCACCCTGCTGACGAACTTCGCCATCCCCACGAACTTCCACAGCTGCGACCGCGGCCTTGCCAGCGCGCTCGCAAGCCGAGCTGTTGGATGCAATCGCAGTGCGCAGGCCGCTGCGATCTCATTCGGCAAGAGCATGACCGTGTACGAGGAGTACTTGGAGATCGTGCACGCAGCCTGATCGTCGTTGCCGGCACGCTTTGAACGCCAGGACTCGGGCTTCGAGCGAACACGAGTCGCATTAAGCAGCTGCGCGGCATCGGGCAGTTCGACGAGCGACTCACGCGCCGATAGCTGGCGCCGCTGTTCCCAACCTTTGACATCCGCCCAGGAGCGAACGAAAGGCGCTCGCGGACACTTGCGTCGATGCTTCACCAAAGCTACGTGGCATTCAGCAACACTGAACATTGCTGTCACGAAGGGCTGCCCGAATATGGAACGTCGTAGGTTGAACGTTGTTGCTGGTGTCGTGGCTGTATTGGGGGCGTGGGCCTGCAGTGATAACGCGAGCACGACAAATCCCACGGTTCCAGGTGGTGCCGGCGCCGCAGGTGTCGCTGCGGGAACCGGTGCTGTCGCCGGAATCACGGCAGGTCCGGCCGCCGGCGGAGTCGCAACCGCAGGCACCGGCACGACCGCTGGAACCGCCGGTACCGTGGCAGCCACCGCGGGTATCGGCGGCGCCGGAACTGCAGGGACGAGCGCGGGCGCCAGCGGCCAGCCAGCTTCCGGTGCGAGTGCGGGTGCTTCCGGTGGTGCAGCTGGCGGCGGCGCATCAGACGTCGGGACGGATCCGTTGACCCCGCTGTCAGACGCCGTCGCGTTGCCGCTCGTGTTTGTCCACGGCTTCGCCGGTTCGGCGCAACAATACCTCTCGCAGAAGCTGCGCTTCGTCGCGAACGGGTATCCCGCTGATCGCATCGTCGCCTACGAGCACAACGGCGATGGGTTCGACACTGCAGGGTTCGCGGCGGGCCTCGGCACTGTGGTTGACCAGGTGATGACGAAGTTCGGCACGAGCAAAGTCTATTTAGCGGCGCATTCGCGCGGTGGCGGCGTCGTCGGCGCATATCTCGGCGACGCGCAGAACGCTGCGAAGGTTGCGAAGTACGTCGCGCTGGACGCGATCGGGGCGTGCAGTGTCCCGGCGGGTGTGTCCTGTCTGTCGCTCACCCAAGCAGCGCTCAGTCAGAAGCACGTCGAAGTGTCTACGTCGGCCGAGTCATTCAAGCAGCAGTACAAACACTTCATTGGCGAAGACCCGAAGGTCGTCGACATCGTGCGTCAGAAGGGCTTGTCTGTGATCTCAGGGCGTGCGCAGAACTTTCCTGCAAACACCGGCCGCACGGGTGCGACGGTGAACGTTTGGGAGATTGACGGGAACACGGCAGCGCGTGTCGGTAGTGCGGCGCTCGCGACGTTCACGATACCCGCAGACGGCAATTGGGGTCCGGCGACGGTCGACCCGGACAAGTTCTACGAGTTGGAGCTGATCAATACGGAGGGGGGCGCCACCCAACACTTCTACGGTCAGCGCTTTCTTCGCAGCACCGATTTCGTTCGGCTACTCACGGGCGGCCCAGAGACCGAAAGCTCGATGAACACCAACAAGAGCGACAAGCACGTCGCTTTGCTGGTGTCGCGCCAGCGCGAGTGGACGATGACTGACGTGCTTGAAATCAGCGCGATGACGCCCACCGGCAACAGTGAGCCCGTCAACGTGATCAACGCGGCTGCAGCTGGCCGCAACGCGATTGCGATCCATCTTC
>DASRXR010001172.1:0-12796 GCA_035687405.1 Polyangiales bacterium | reverse complement strand
GCCCTGCAGCGCCCGTGGAGAAGTGGGGAACGCTGATTCGCGCACCGCGCCCAGTCACCGGGCCAATTGCCGCACCGCAGCCTGCAGGCGGAATGGACGCGCTTCCGCAACCGCGTCTGCCCTTCGTGCGACCGTCCAGTGGCCCAGTCACTGCAGCCGTCCCTTCGCCGATGCAAGGCAGCCTGGCGGCCGAAGCGAGCGCACAAGCTCAGCGCGCACGAGCTCCGAGCGGGCCCCTCCAACAGCAGCGCCAACCGGCGGTCCGCGCCCCCAGTGGTCCAATCGCCCAGCGCCACCCCGCGGCGCGAGCCCAGAGCGGTCCGATCGCCCAACCGCGACACCCTGCGATGCGAGCCCCGAGCGGTCCAATCGCTGGCGCGGTCGCGCTCCCGGGCGCGAAGCCGCGTGCGCCGAGCGGCCCGATGGTACTGAACCTGCCGCCATCAGCGGCAGGCGATCCGGCGAACGCAAACCACCTCGATACGGGTTTGCTCGAGCTCGACGACCAGTTCTCGACCCCGCTGCACGATGGCCCGTCGCTCGAAGTCGCGTCGCTCAACCCGGGACCCCGCCGCGAGCCGCCGCAGCAACAGGCCCAGGCGCGTCGCGACCCCGCACGCCGCGAGTCACCGCGGCCGCAGCGAGGACAAGCCGAAGCACCCCGCGACCCCGGAACGCTCGCCGAACAACGCGCGAAACGCGTTCGAGATCTCGCGCGCTACCCAGCCGCCCCTCCGAAGATCATGGGCGCAATTCCGTATTTTCTGCGCGTGTACGCGCGCCGGCGCGAGCTCGAGTCGCAAGTCGTGCAGCTCACGCAGCAGCGGAAACGGCTCGAGCTCGCGAGTGACGACGCACTCTGCCTGCTCGGCCAAGCGCTGTACGTGAAGCGCAGCGACCCGCAACTCAAGCAGCTCGCAGCGCAGGTGCGCGTCGTCGGCGAGACGGCCCAGGATGTCGGCGCACGCGCTGCAGCGGCAAAGCGTACGGAGACGGAGCTGCACCACGAGCACGCGACCCTGGAGCGGGAGCTTCAAGACTCAAAGGCAACGGCCGAGCCCGTGCAGGCGCGCGAGGCGGCAGTCTCGCAAGCCGTCGACGAGCACAAGCAGCAGATCAAACGGCGCGAGATGTTGATTCGCAAAGCGGAAGCCGAGCAAAAGGCGCTGCGGGCCACGAACGATCCGGCCTCGCTCGTGAAAGTGAGCGCGCTTGCGGCCGAGCGCGAGCAGCATCAGCACGAGATTCAGGTGCTGCAGCAGAAGCTTCCGCCGGTCGAACAAGAGCTGCTCGAATTGCGTGCAACGCTCGACGAACACACTGCGCAGATCGAGGGCTTGCAGGAGCGCCAGCGAAAGCATCAGAACCAGATGGGTCGCGAGCACGGCCGCGAACGCGTCGCAGTCGGAGGCTCGCAGTCGGCGTACCGCGATGCCTTGCGCTCACTCGCAAACGCCGCGACGAAGCTCGATCTCGCCGCGCTTGCGCCGGCCGAACAGAAAGAAGCCGTCGAGACGCACAAACACGCGAGCGCCAGTCGCGAGAGCGAAGAGCTGATGCGCGCCGCGATCGCTTGTTACGACGCGCACGCGTATCAGCGGGGCATGCAGTTGCTCGTCGGAAGCACGATCGGCGTGTTCGTGCTCTTCCTCGCGCTGATCGTTTTTTGAGTGGGCGCCCTACTCGTCGAGCGCTTCGATCACGGCATCGATGTGGCCGGCCACCCTCACCTTCGGGAACACCTTCTGGACGTTCCCGCTCGGGTCGATGATCACGGTCGAGCGAATCACGCCCATGCTCTTTTTGCCGTAGAGCGACTTTTCGCCCCAAGCGCCGTACTTCTCGATGATGGCGTGCTCCGGATCGCTCAGCAGCTCGAACGCCAGCTCGAACTTGTCGCGGAACTTGCAGTGGGATTTGCCGTCGTCGGGGCTGACTCCGAGCACGACGGCTTTACGCTTCTTGAACTCCGGCAAGGCGCGCTGGAAGTCCTGTGCTTCGACCGTGCAGCCGGGCGTGTTGTCGCGCGGGTAGAAGTAGAGGACCACGTGCTTGCCTGCGTAGTCCTTGAGAGAAACCTTCTTGCCTTCGGCGTTCGGGAGGCTGAACGCGGGCGCTTTTTTGCCGACCTGGACCATACGACCGCTTGTTGGACTCGCCTGCCCCGACTGTCAACACCCGAGCTGCTCGCAACCGCGAGTCCGTGTAGGCTGGGATGTGAGATGACTCGAACACTCGTCATCGGTGACGTGCACGGTTGTTCCGCCGAGCTTCAGGATTTGCTCGACGCGTGCGCCTACGCCGAAGGCGATCGAGTCGTGTTCGTGGGCGACCTCGTGGCGAAGGGGCCGGACTCACGCGGCGTGCTTGCGATGGTTCGGAAGCTCGGCGCCGTCTCGGTGCGCGGCAACCACGACCAAGCCGTGCTTCGCTGGCACGATCCGACCGTGCGGAGCTCCGCCCCCGAGCGCGCGCCTCATCACCTGCGCCTCGCGCGCGAGCTCTCGGACGAGGATTGGGCGGTGCTCGAGAGCTTGCCGCTGTGGCTCCGGTTACCCGAGCTCAATTCGCTGATCGTCCACGGCGGCATCGTGCCGGGACTGCCGCTCGAGAAGCACGATCCCGAGCTGCTGATGAACATGCGGACCTTGCGGCCGGATGGGACCGGATCGCGCCGCCCCGAAGACGGGGTGCTTTGGGCTTCGAAATGGCAAGGTCCCGAGCGCGTGATCTTCGGCCACCACGCGACCGCGGGTTTGCAGTTACATCCGCATGCGCTCGGGCTCGACAGCGGCTGCGTGTACGGGCACGGCCTGACCGCCTGCATCCTGCCCGAGGACCGCATCCTGACCGTTCCTTCGCGCGCGGCGTACGTGCCGATCGACGGAGCTCCACGTCGAGGTGTGGTTTGAGCTCGCCGCCGGGTCTGCGCCAGCGCGTGTACGTCGGAACCATGGCCGAGTTGACGTCGCAGCGCTGGCTGCTTGCACACCTCGCCCCCGACGCGTTCGGGCGCCCGCGTGAAGCGATCGTGCTGCTCGACGAGTCGGACGAGCCGCGCGCGTACTTGAACCAGTGCCGGCACTTGCCGATCCCGCTCGATGCGGGCTCGCGGGACTTCTTCTTCAAGGGCGAGCTGCAATGCTCGACGCACGGCGCGCGCTATCGACTGCGCGACGGTATGTGCGTGGCCGGCCCGTGTCGGGGTGCGGCCCTCGCAGCGTTGCCGATCGAGATCACGACCGCACTCGTGTTCGTAGTCGACAACGGTGCGCGCTGACTGCAGCCGAGAGCGGCAGCGTGTTCAAACCGTGACGGCGCCGACGGCCGAGCGATTCGCTTGGGCAGCCGGGCATGAAAGCGCACCGAGCCGCGCCCACGACACGTCTTCGCTGTGTTTCAGGGGTTCCTTGCGAGCGGTGAGCACTTCACAGCCGGTCTTCGTGACGACGATCGTGTGCTCGAACTGGGCCGACAGCGAGCCATCCGCCGTGATCACGGTCCACTCGTCGTCGAGCCGTTCGCACTCGTAGTTGCCGAAGTTGATCATCGGCTCGATCGTGAAGACCATCCCGGCCTTCAAACGTTTGCCATCACCGCGCTTGCCGTAATGAGGCACTTGCGGTGCGGTGTGGAACTCGCGCCCGATGCCGTGACCCACGTAGTCGCGCACGACCGAGCAGCCTTGCGAGTGTGCGTAGGCTTGAATCGCTGCGCCGATGTCGCCGATGCGCGCGCCTTCGCGAACCTCGGCGATGCCGAGCTCGAGACTCATGCGCGAGACCTCGGTCACGAGCTTTGCGGCGTCGCTCGGCGTGCCGACGTAAAACGTCGCGCTGGTGTCACCGTGGAAGCCGTTTTTGGCCGGGTAGTACGAGGTGACGTCGACGTTGATGATGTCGCCGTCTTTCAGCACCCGCTTGCCCGGAATGCCGTGACACACGACCTCGTTCACGCTCGTGCACACGCTCTTCGGAAAGCCGTGGTAGTTGAGCGGCGACGGCCACGCGCCGTGTTTGAGCGTGTAGTCGTGGACGAGCACGTTGATGTCGTCGGTGCTCATGCCGGGGGCGAGGTGTTTGCCCACCATCACCAGCGTATCGGCGGCCAGCTGACACGCCTCGCGCATTCGCGCGAGCATCGACGGCGTCATGATTTCGATCGCGGACAAGGTCGTGCCTCCAGACAGAAAACGTAGAGGCGCGGTCGCGGAATGACAACCCGTACCCGTGGGTCCTCGGGGCTGTGCACCCGTGGGACCGTGGCGCCACGTGGGGTGGCCCAGGCGGTCAAATGCTGGAGAGGACGTAGATGAAAATGACGCAAGCCCCGAGAAACACGAGGCCAAAGCCAAATAGGCGCGGTCCGTTCCAGTAGGCTTCTTCGCGCGCAATGCGCGCATCCTGTGATTCGGTCACGGGTGATCTCCAGGTGGGGCTGAGTCGGCGGCCGTCTTTACTCGGCCCGCGCAAACCCGTCAACGCAGGGTCGTAGGGTCGGGGCGGGAGGACACGCAAGCGCGAGATTCCGGGCAAAAGAATGGCCCGACGGGGGCGCCCGCCGGGCCAACGAACGGTCGAGCAGGCAGGGCTCGGCCGATCTCAAGTTTCGTTCAGCCGAAGTCCAGCTCGTCGGGCTCTGTAGTGTTGCTGTCTTCGCGCCCAGGGATGAATGTGGCCTCGGCCTCGAGGTCGTCGATGCTGAAGCCGACCTTGTGCATCGGCCGGAGCTCTTCGCGCTCGAAATCCGCGTACGACCCGTAATTCTTCGGACCGCGTAACTGCATCATCATCGGGAACACCCTCCTATTTGGTACTCCCAAACCGCGGCGCCCTACCCCACCGCTTCGGTGCAAGACCACATTGTCCTACAATGTCGTAGTAGTATCAGGGATTCTCACCCTGGTAAAAAAAGCGGCAAACTCGTGTGCGCCGGGCTCCGCGCAGCGCCTGGGCGCGATCGTGACCGCCGCTCCGGCGGACCGCGATCGCGCGCGCTGTGATCTCGCGAACGCCGCGTTTCGCGCACTCTGCGTCTCGCGCGAGACACTCAATTCGCAACGCGCGCAGTGAGTCCCTCGATCCGGTGGTAGAGTCCGCGGCTATGAGTCGGGTCGTTGCGATCTCCAACCAGAAAGGCGGCGTGGGCAAGACCACGACCGCGGTCAACTTGGCCGCAAGCCTCGCTGTCGCGGAGCAGCGCGTGTTGCTCGTCGACGTGGACCCTCAGGGCAACGCGTCGAGCGGAGTCGGCATTTCCGAGCGTAGCCTCGAGCAGTCGCTCTACCCGGTGTTGTTTCGTGAAGCGTCGATTGCAGACGTGTCGCGGCCAACCGAGCTGCCGTTCTTGCGCGTCGTACCGGCGTGTCGCGATCTCGCCGGTGTCGAGATCGAACTCGTGGATGCTGAGGACCGCGCGTTGCGACTGCGCGAAGCACTCGAGCCAATCCGCGGTGACTACGACTTCATTTTGGTAGACTGCCCGCCTTCGCTCGGCATGCTGACGATCAACGCGTTAGTCGCGGCGGACGTCGTGCTCGTGCCGATGCAAGCGGAGTACTACGCGCTCGAAGGTTTATCGGATCTCGTGAGCACGATCGAGCGGGTGCGGAGCACGTTGAACCCCAACCTGCAGATTCACGGCGTGCTGCTCACGATGTTCGATCCGCGCAACAACTTGTCGACTCAAGTGGCGGATGAGGTTCGCAAACACTTCCGCGTGTTCGAGACGGTGATTCCGCGCAACGTGCGCTTGGCCGAAGCTCCTTCGTACGGGCGTCCGGCGATCTTGTACGATGCGGCGTCGCGCGGTTCGCACGGGTATTTGAGCCTCGCCCGCGAGCTCCTCGATCAGCCTCAGCCCACGCAAGCGCTCGCATAGTGCTGGAACTCTCATGAACGACATCAACAAGCGCCGACTGGGTCGCGGCCTGGACGCACTGTTGCCGAGCGCTCCGCCGCCGGCGGCTCCGAAATCTCAACCTCAGATCGCCGCTGCTGCCGCCGATGGCTTCAAAGCGAAAATCGAGGAGCTGCATCCGAATCGCTCGCAGCCGCGAACGCGTTTCGATGACGCTGCGCTCGACGAGCTCGCGAACTCGATCAAATCGATCGGTATTCTCGAACCGATTCTCGTGCGGCGGCGCGCGGCAGGTGGGTTCGAAATCATTGCCGGTGAGCGGCGCTGGCGTGCGGCGCAGCGCGCCGGCCTGCACGACGTTCCGGTGTACGTCCGCGAGCTGACCGAACAGCGCGTGTTCGAAGCTGCGCTCGTCGAGAACTTGCAGCGCGAGGATTTGAATCCGCTCGAGACGGCGCGTGCATTTCAGCGCTTGATGGACGAGCACTCGCACACGCACGAGACGATCGCGCAGCTGATCGGTAAAGATCGCTCGACGGTCGCGAACGCGTTGCGGCTCCTGAAGCTGCCCGAGGTCGTGATCGACTTGATCGAGAGTAAAGAGCTCAGCGAGGGTCACGGCCGCGCGTTACTCAGTGCCGGTGACACGCCGACGATGCTGAAGCTCGCGCGCGAGGCGATCGCGGGTGGCTGGAGCGTGCGCGAGGTCGAACGCAAGGCGCGCGTCGCGGCGCAGGCGAAGCAGGAAGCGGAAGAGCCGGTCGTGAAGTCGGCCAACACGCGAGACCTCGAGGAGCGTTTGACGCGCAGGGTCGGAGCGCGTGTGACGGTGGCGGATCGCAAGGGCAAAGGCCACTTGCAGATCACGTTCACGAGCTACGACGAGCTCGACCGATTGATCACGCTGTTGGAAAAGCCGGTCTGAGGACTCCGCTGCTCTAAGCGAGTCGCGCCCGGGCTGCCGCTAGGGTGTTCACCGCGAGCGTTACGGTCGTCATCGGGCCGATGCCACCGGGCACCGGCGTGATGAACGAAGCGCGCTCTTTCGCGGCCTCGTGTTCGACGTCGCCGCACAGCTTGCCTTCGGCGTTTCGATTCAGGCCGGCGTCGAGCACGACGGCGCCCGGCTTGATCCACTCGCCGTGCACCAAACCGGCTTGCCCTGCCGCAGCGACGACGAGGTCCGCTTGCTTCACGAGCTCGGCGAGGTCCGTAGTTTGCGAATGGGCGATCGTGACCGTCGCATTGAAGGTGAGGAGCAGGTGCGCGATCGGGCGGCCCACGAGGGCGCCGCGACCGATCACCAAGACGCGTTTGCCGGCCACGTTGAACTGCACCTCGTGCAGCAAACGAAGACAGCCGAGCGGCGTGCAGGGAATGAGCGCAGGCCGACCCGATGCGAGCAAGCCCGCGTTGAAAGGTGTGATGCCGTCCACGTCTTTGCGCGGATCGATCGCGCCGATCACGTGATCGGCATCTACTGCAGCTGGCAGGGGCAGCTGAACCAAGATGCCGTCGACGTTCTCGTCGGCGTTCAGCGCACGCACGTGCTGCACGAGCTCAGCTTCCGAAGTGGTCGCCGGCAGCCGCATCACCTGGCTCGTCATTCCGGAAGCTGCGAGCGCGCGCTCTTTGTTGCGCACGAAGATGGCCGAGCTCGGATCGTCGCCGACCAAGATCGCGTGCAGTGCCGGCACCCGTCCGTGTTCGGCCTGGAACGCGGCCACAGATTCACTGACCTCGCGCTGAACCTTCGCGGCGATCGCTTTGCCGTCGATGAGCTGTGCCGTCATGGCGGCTCATTTAGCAGCCGGTTTCGGTTCCGCAAAGCCCGCGACCGGGGCCGGCGGATCGAGGCGCAGCTTTCCGCGGCGGAACACCGGCCAGAGCACGGCGCAGCCTGCCACGATCGCGACGCCGATCAGCTGCGAGGTGCTCAGACCGAACAACGCGCCGCGATCGTCCGCGCGCACGAACTCGATCGCGAAGCGCAACACGGCGTACAGAATCAAGAACATCAGCAGGATTTGGCCGTCGAAGCGTTTCCGCGGATGCAGCCACAGCAGGAGAAACGCCGCGATCGCGAGGCACCCGAACGACTCGTAGAGCTGCGTCGGGTGGACCGGAAGTGATGGGAGGTTCTTGTCCGCGAGTACCCCCGCCTCGAACTGCTCGTAGCTCGCGGCCGAGCCTGACGGGAAGACGAGCCCGAGCGGCGGTTCGGTCGGCGCTCCAAAACAGCAGCCGCCCAAGAAACAGCCGAGCCGCCCGAAGAAGATGCCGAGCGGCAGCACGGCACCGACGATGTCGATGCCTTTGCCGACGGGAAAGTGTTCGCGCCGCAGAAACGCGATGCCGGTCGCAGTCGCGACCACGAGCCCGCCGTAATACGCGAGTCCCCCGTTCCAAAACTCCGCCCAAGCGAAGCAGTCGCGCGTGATCGCGTGGCAGTTCGACGCGTTCGAATCCCAGCGGCCGCCGAGTTGATGACACTCGCGAAGGCTGTCGACTGCGCGCCAAACGACGGCGTCCGGATTTGTGCACAGGTGCACGTAGTCCCAGAAGTAGCCGTCCGCGATCACGTGCAGCACGCGGCCGCCGAGCACTCCGGTGATCAGCGACAAGAGTGCGAGGTCGAGGATCACCTCGTGGTCGAGACCTTGCCGTTTCGCCATCCGCGAAGCGACGAGCGTCGCCACCGCGAAGCCGACCATCAGCATCGCGAAGTACGCGGGAATCGACTCGCCAAACAAACTGCCAAAGGTCGGGTGCATGCCCGGTTAGCCTCGCAGCGATCAGCGCGGCGTTTCGACGTCCGCGCTGGGGTTAGTCGCTGCTTGCGGGACCGGTTGCGGCGGTGCAGCCGTACGCGGCGAGAGCAGCCCTTCGATCAGAAGCAACGCCACACCGATCGTGATGGTGGAGTCAGCGACGTTGAACGTCGGCCACACGAACGACTCGTGAATGTGAAACCGGATGAAGTCGATCACGTAGCCAAAGCGAAAGCGATCGATGAGATTGCCGAGTGCGCCCGAAGCGATCAGCGGCACGCTGATCGCAAACAGGCGTCCGCCGTAGCCGGTCACGAACAACCACAAGAGTCCGATCGTCGCCGCGAGCGCGGCCGGACCGAACAACGCGAGCCGCATCCAGGCCGGCCCGCGATCGAGGACACCGAACGCCGCGCCGCAGTTTTCTGCGTAGCGCAGCTCGAGGTAGTCCTTCGAGAGCACGACCGGCGGCGTCTGCAGACGCTGCATGAACACCCGGCCGGAGTCGTCCGGCACGCAAACCTCACTCGCCGGTGCGAGTGGCGCACGCGAAAGTGCTGCCTGCGCGACGTCCTTCGACCAGAGATCGACCGCCGTCAGAATGGCGAGCGCGACCAGACAAGCGACGATCGCCTTCGGGGAACGGCGCGGGCCCTTCGGTTTCGCGGGGTCTTCGGATGGCATGGATTCGGGGGCGAACGAGTAGTCGATCGAGGCCGGCTGCGCAAAGCGTCCGCTACGCCTGCCGATCGCGCAAGGAGCACCTCATCCTACGCTGGCGGCGCGCGCTCGACGGCGCTCGCGCTGCAGGATCGGCGCCATATCCTTGTGCGCTTCGAGCGGCTCGAGCAGGACGACTTCGTCCTGGCTGCTCCGCGTCGCGACCGCGCGGACGAACGTCTCCATCGCGTCTGCCGCCGGGACGCGCTGCGTGTTGCGACCGGGCAGCACGATGGCGGTCGCGCGCACCTGCGCCTGCGCGAGCACATCGAACATGCGTTCGGTCGTGTCGCGCATGACCTCGTCATCGAAATCCGACTCGGGCCCGAGCCCGAATAGGAACAGCTTGTCGACCGTGAACCGCGGCTTGAGCGGTACGAGCACTTGCTCGCCGCGCGCCCCACGGACGTGACCTCGGACGACCATGCGCGAGACGAACCCGCACATGCGCCAATCGATCAGCCCGAGCACGCCCGCGAGCGGTCTCTCATCGCTGAAGAACGGCGTCAGGATCGCTTCGGACCGCAGCGCATCCAGGTTCTCCCAGTCGGGCGCTACGAATCGCACGTCCATGTGACCTCGCCTTTGTTACACGTGCAGACTACTGGTTCACTCTTTGGCTGCGTCGTCCGCAATCCGATCGAGCACGCCGTTCACGAACGCCGGGCTCTCTTCGTTACCGAAACGCTTGGCCAGCTCGACTGCTTCGTTCAACGTCACGCGCCGCGGAATCTCCGCGACGTGCAAAAGCTCGTAGGCACCGAGTCGGATGATATTCCGATCGACCCGCGACATGCGCTCCAAACGCCAGTGCTTGCTCACGCCGCGAATGCGTTCATCGAGTGCGTCGCGCGTACTACCGCAGCCACGCACGAGCATGTTCGCGAACTCTTTGTCTTCGTCGGGGCTGCCGAGGTTCTGCCAGTACAACGCGATCGCATGGGGAGCGTCGATGCCGCAGACATCCATCTGGTACAACATCTGCACCGCCGCTTCTCTGGCTTTGCGTCGCGAGCTCATGGCTGCAAGGAACTGGCGCGTGCGTGACCGCTCTGTTGCGGAGCGCAGCGATCCCCATCATAGCGAGTTTTTCGGCGAGCGCGAGCAGGTGTACGGTGAAGTGGCGAAAAGCAGGCGCGATTTCAGCGCGACTTGCGAGCCCGACCGCTGCTCGAAGGGGCACTCGCCGCAATACCGGCTTTGAGACTCACCATCTCGATGGCGACGGTCGCAGACTCGCTGCCTTTGTTGCCGGCTTTGGTACCTGCGCGTTCGACTGCTTGCTCGATCGTGTCCGTCGTCAGCACGCCGAACACCACCGGGATGCCGCTACTGACTGCGAGTTGACTGCAACCGCTCGTGACTGAGCCCGCGACGTACTCGAAGTGTGCGGTCGCGCCGCGGATCACGCAGCCGAGTGCGAGGATCGCGTCGACATCACCGGCATCGATGATCTGTTTGCACGCGACCGGAATCTCGAACGCACCGGGCACCTTCACCAGCGTGATCCGTTCGTCGTCGACGCCGTGTCGCCGCAAGCTGTCGATCGCGCCTTCGACGAGGCGATCGACGATGAACTCGTTCCAGCGCGTCGCGACGATCACGAAGCGCGCGCTGTCCGGAGCTGAAAATTTTCCTTCGATCACTCGGATCGGCATTCGATTCTAGTTCTTCCTGTCTCAGTGCGTGGTGCGCGCGCCGCGCGTGTCGCCGTCGTCCGGCGTGCGCAGCAGCACCTGCTCGACGACTTCGAGCTCGAAACCGTCGACCGCGACGATGCGGCTCGGCCGGCTGGTGAGAATCCGCAGCTTGCGTAGACCGAGGTCGCGCAGCACTTGCGAGCCCAGACCGATCTCGCGCAGCACGACTTCGCTCGGCGGCGTCGATGCGACGCTGTCGCGGACGCCACCACCCAAGTAGTGCTCGAGGTCTTGCACCAAGTCGCCGCGCGGCGGCAAGTACAAGAGGACGCCGTGACCTTCCTGTTCGATCCGGCGCACCGCTTCGCTCGGCAGCGTGCGCATCGGATGCGCCGCGCCGAACACGTCGCCGAGCAAGCTGCCGATCTGAACGCGCACGAGCGTAGGCGATGCGTCGAGCTCGCCCAAGCTGAGCGCGAGCACTTCGCGATGACCTTGCATGCCGGGCGACTCGTAGACGCGCGCTTTCCAACGGCGACCACCGGGCGGAAGCACGAGCTCGGTCTCTGCGATGCAGCGCACCAAGCGTTCGGTCTGCAACCGGTACTGGATCAGATCCGCGATCGACAGGATCCGAAGACCGTGCGTCTCCGCGAACTTCTCGAGGTCGTTCATCCGCGCCATGCTGCCGTCGTCGTTCATGATCTCGCAGATCACGCCGGCGGGCGTGCGGCCCGCCATGCGCGCGAGGTCGACCGAGCCTTCGGTATGACCGGCCCGCTGCAACACGCCGCCCGCGACTGCGCGCAGCGGGAAGATGTGGCCCGGGCTCACCAGGTCGTCGCCAGTCGCGTTCGGCTCGACTGCGACGCGAATCGTTTGGCAGCGGTCGGCGGCGCTGATACCGGTCGTGACGCCTTCGCGCGCTTCGATCGAAACCGTGAACGCAGTGCCGCTCTTCGTTTGATTCTCTTCGACCATCATCGGCAACCCGAGCGCGTCGACCTTGTGCGGCTCGAGCGTCAAGCAGATGAGCCCGCGACCGAACCGCGCCATGAAGTTCACGGTCTCGGGGGTGATGAGATCGGCGGCCATGACGAGGTCACCCTCGTTTTCACGCTGCTCATCGTCGACGACGACGACCATGCGGCCGGCGGCGATATCTTCGAGCGCCCGGTGGACGCGTTCGATGGCTTCACTGCGCATGCTGAAATCCCTCGTGCTCGCAGGTGCGAGCCTGCCTTCTAGACATAGCGTCGAGCGCCCTCAGGGTAAAGCGGTGCGGCTGCAGGCCGGGGCTGCAGGGCCGCCGTCGGCAGCAAAAGCCTGAACGAAACCCTGAACGTACCCCTCTCACCCGCTCCGCCTTCGCACGAGTCCGCGCACCAGCACGTCCCTGCCGAGCACGCGGATCTCGGGCTCGGGGATCTCCCAGGCGTCGCTCAGCGCGACGTTGCGGTCGGCGTCGGCGAGCGGCCGCGCGCGGGCATCTCCGAGGATCAACGGTGCGATGAACACGGCAGCGGCATCGACGAGGCCTCGCGCGAGCAGAGCTCCGTGCACGCGGGCGCCGCCCTCGACGAGGACACGCGCGAGTTTGCGCTTCGCGAGCTCGCGCAGCACGCGCTCGAGATCCAGTCCTCCGCGTCGAGTACGGGTGATGGCCGCGAGCTCGACACCGGCTTGCGTCAGCTTTTTTATGCGCGCGGGGCTCGCATCGGGAGCGTGCAAGATCAGCGTCGGGATTTGTTTTGCACCGCGGACGAGCTTCGCCGACAACGGCGTGCGCAGCTTGGTGTCGAGCAC
>DASRXR010001171.1:0-17363 GCA_035687405.1 Polyangiales bacterium | reverse complement strand
GCGATAATCCATCAGCCCACTGTCGCGCTCCAGCTGCTCGGCAAAAGCCTGACCGTAACGCGCGTATAGCGCCGTATCCGCGACAACGGACAGGGCGGTGAGGCTCTGAAACAACTCGAAGATCTCGCGCGGACGCCGCTTGTGCTTCACCGCGAGCGCGTACCCGCTCTCGTACACGACCGCGATCTCGCGACCGGTCATGCCCGAGACTTCGGTGAGGTCGGCCCGGTCGTCGATTCTGGCCCTCAGCTCGGCGAAGCGATCGAGCGCTCGTTGCTCCTCACCGGCGAGCAGCAGATGGTGGACCTCCGGTAGGCCGAACCGCACTCGCCGCGCACAGTGTTCGGCGAGCGCAAGGTGATGAACCGCGAGCTCGGCGTCGTCGAGCCGACTCACGAGACAGGCTCTGACACCTTGATGCGCGAGCGTGTACGCCTCGTCGTCGCTGACAAAAATGGCCAGCCGCAACAGGGTGTGGAGCGCATCGTCGACGTGTCTGACTTCGTTCGGACCCGCGAGCTCTGCATAGTCGGCACGCGTCCAAGCACCAGGCAACGCCAAGGCTTGCAGCTCAGCCAACCTCCGCGCGAGCTCGGGCAAGCTCGCGACGCGCAGACGCAGCGCCTCGGCGGCATCCGCCGGCAGGTCGGTTACCCTGAGCTCGGCCGGCAACGTCCAACTGCCGTCGGCGTAACGGATCCGGCCGATGTCGAGCAGGTGGCTCGCGAGCGCCATGCTGTCGCGAGGACGACCCCCTGCCAGCTCGTGTACACGATCACTCAGCATCCTCACGTGCGGCGCGCCGGCAAACACCGACCCGAACAGGCTCTCGGTTTGCGCGCGTGTCAGCAGCGTCAGGGGAACCGGCTTGCAATGACTGCGCAGAACATCGAGCGCGGGCGACACGCCAGACGTGACCGGGGTGAGCACGCTGATCAGCACCACGAGCGGTCGTGCGGCCGCATCATTCACCAAACCGGCGAACAGACCGAGAGTCGCTTGATCCAAACGCTCAGCGTCGTCCGCGATGATCACCAGTGGATGTCGCTGCGCTGCGGCCTGCAGCCAACTCGTGAACGCGGCTTGGAGGACGTGCCGTTCCGCTTGAAGCTCGGATTGTGCTCGCAGCTGCGGGAGTCGTGCGTCGTCGGGGCCGACAGTGAACAGCACATCGAGGACGCCCGCATCGCGCGCGATCGCGATCGCGAGCTCGGAGTCCGCCTCGAGCAAGTGTTCGGCGAGCTTGAGTGCACTCGAGAAAGGAGCGCTCGACGCGGCGCCCCCCGACACGCGCACGACGCTTGCCGCGAGCAGCTTCGCTTCCAAGACGCAGGCATCGAGGAACCGTGAGCGGCCGAGACCCGCCGCGCCCTCGATCGAGAGGCCACCACCGTGACCCTTCCCTGCTCTCGCGACGACTGCGCGAACTTCGACGAGCTCGGCGTCGCGTGCGACGAGCGTCGGCGTCGACAGATAGGCTTGCGTGACTTCGGCCGACTCGGCGTACTCGATGCCCGCGATCGCGCAGAGTCGCTGCATGACTTCGAAAGCGCTGCGAGGTCGCAGGGCTGGGTCGATCCGCAGCATCGAGAGTAACAGCGCATCGAGGGCGGGTGGGATTGCAGCCGTGAGCTGCGAGGGTGGAACTGGTTCCATCCGCCAGAGCTCGCGAAGCTCGGCAAAGTTACGCGCCGCGAACGGTGAGCGACCCGTGATCGCGTAGTAGAGCGTAGCGCCGAGTGAAAACAGGTCCGTTCGACCGTCGAGCGAGAGTTGGTGCAACACCTCGGGCGCGATGAACGACGGCGTGCCGACGATTTGCGCGTTCTGTCCCATCGGTGCCATCGCGCCGAAGTCGATCAGCTTGGCCGCGCCATCCTGCGTGCAGCGCACGTTTCGCGGGCTGATGTCGCGGTGGACGAGCCGGCGCGAATGCAACAGCGACAGCGCCGAGCACACTCCAGCGATCAGCTCGCACGCTTTCGCATACGGCCACGGCCCGCGCTCACTCAGATCGCCGCCGTCGAGGAGCTGCATCGTGTAGTACGGACGGCCAGCGTCGTTCCCGAAGTCGTAAACCTCGATCACGCCTGGGTGCGAGAGCTGGGCAAGCGTGTAGAACTCGCGCTCGAACAGCGCGACGACTTCGCGCGCTTTGCCTGCGTCGCTCGGCGGGAGCAACTGCTTGAGTGCGAGCTCTCTGCCCGTTCCGGGATCGCGAGCGCGGTATACGGCGGCCATCCCGCCGCGCCCGAGCTCCGTGATCACCTCGTAGCGTCCGCCGATCCGCACCGGCTGCCTGGGTTCGAAAACCATTGCGCGCTGCGCGCAGGAAGAGTGCGCGTATTAGCGAGTATGGCCCCAAACCAGGCTACTGGAGCGCTCGGACTTGCAGTCGCCGAGCACTCCCCGGCGACTGTGCATGGGCACGCCCACACGTCGACGCACGCGACCGGAAACGCGCGCTTGGACGCCTCTACTTCACGACGCGGAGGTACGGCGGCAGGGCTCGGCGACGACCGCCTGCACGACCTGCCGGGGGGCGGTTCGAGTCGCCACGACGCGGGCGACCGTTCGGCTCTGCCGCCCGTAGCACTGCTGCCTCACGTTCCTTCGGCCCGGGGATCTCCGAGAAGGGGCCGTCACGAAGGATACGAGTGCCGCGGGAGTCGGTGTCACGATTGGGACGCGACTCGAACTCACCACGGACGAAGTCACTGCGGCGAGGGGCTTCATTCTCGCGCTCGCGGCTGGAATCTCCACCGATTTTCGAACGCGTGGCTTCGCGCTCGACCTCGGCAGCGATTTCGGGCGGCATGCTCTCCGGCCAGACCATCCCACGGCCCTCGTCACCGACGAGAGCGAAGACGGCGTGCCAGGGCACGGCGCACGTGAAAGGGTTACGGCTGAACGACAACGTGCCGAATACCCCGTCATCATCGACCCTTAGGTCGGGGATCGGGATTGGCATATCGAAGCCAACCTGAAGTACTAATTGCGCTTGGTGTCTCAACCAAGGTGGGACAAACACATCGCTCGCGCGCGGATCGAGGTGCACGAACAACGATCCCTTACGCAGAAGCATCTTTGCGACATCGCGCTTCAACGGCAGCGGCCCGTCTGACATATCCCTGCTTGTAGCGGATCATCGCAGATGGCGCCAAGACGGTTTCCACGTTTTCCGAGCTTGTTTTGACGAATTTTGGCCTTACAGTCCTCCGCGTGCGCCATGGGGGCGCCCCGGTTTCGACGAGGGTGAAGAAGTGCTGGTCGCGTGTCCGTCGGCCAAAGACGACGCAAATACCTTTGGAAACCACAACAGCCAACAACAACGCTGTCGCTCTCGCGGCCTGAAAAACCGCTGAGCCGTGCTCGTGCAGAACCCCGCCAGTGCTTCGCAATGAGCGCGTTATAAAGACTGGATAGTGTCTGACAACGTGGTTCGGGTCAGATGCAAAACTTAGAACCAATCGTGACGAGGAGAGCCTGTCCGTGGGCGCAAATCGTCATTAAAAAAAATCACGGAATACGCACGTAGACGCCAGTGTGGATCTCTCTCGGACGCGGGTTCGATTCCCGCCGCCTCCACTCACTGATAACGCCGGCCCTGTGTTGAGGGCCGGCGTTTTCTAATTGAGCAGGCGGTTCTGCTCTTCCGCGCCTTCGGTGAACTCCGGGAGCATCGTTATGAACGCGTCCATTCGCGCCGCGAATCGATCCAAGAGGCGCCGATCCTCCCCCTTCGATTCGTCCGCACTTACCTGCGCGTACTCGCGCAACTGAATCAACTCGTCCTGGCTCGCCGGGAAGAACAGATAGTTGTCCCCGATCCCGATCGCCTCCACGAGCAGCCTTCGCAACAGCGGCGGCGTGAAGCTGAGCCGCCGCATCGCATCGAGCTCGTCGAGTGGCACGACGACGTCGCGACTCTCTTCGACCATTCGCACCGGCCGCACGGACCCGAGATCGAACGTCGTACCGGACCAGTTGCTCACGCTCCCGCGCTCGCCACAGGCCGGACACTCCCACTCGACCGTTCCATCGTCCGGCCTCGCCGCTATCAGCTGCGACGCGCACGGCTTACGCCGGACCGGATTGCTGCAGCGCATCGGAATGTAGCGGCCTTCGCCACGCTTCATGATTGAACCCGCCTCGACGACGAGCCCGAAGTAGCGCGCGAGCTTGCCTGAATGACCGGCGGCCGGTTGGCCCTTCGGGTCGAGCAGGTCGATGAGATCGGTCACGTAGTTCCGAGGCACCGGACCAGTGTACCCAATGCCAAGGGCACTCTGCACTATTGGCGAGCCCGCCTACCGATCATCAGCAGAATCACGAGTGTTTCAGGCGCGATGTTGCTGCGGCGACACACTGCGCTCTTGCACGTCGCCTGAATCCAGCAGCGCGCTGCACAACGCTTCGATGTGCACTTGACGGATCGGAACCAACGCTTTGTTTTCACGCGTCAGCAACATTACGAGACCCACCGGCACCCAGGCCTGACTGCGATACACGCTCAACAACCGACGCTCGAACACTTCTTTGCTCGAGCTGAGCCACAACGGGCTTTCTTGCGCAGCGCGCAACGCTTCGATCGTGGTCAACTCGAGCGTCTTGAAGTCGTCCGGTTGACGATCGAGCTCGCGATCCCACGTGCGACGCGCTTCCTCCACCAACTCGGCAGGTGGTTGCCCGTCTTGCGTACTCGCAGCGAGTTGCAGATCTCCCGCACGCGACAGAAACAGGTGCCCTCCATCGGAGTTCGTACAACCACGCACGAACTCGAGTGCCGCTTGTGCTCGCTTCTCTGCGGATGTGCACTCGCGAAGCTGCGTGTAGAGCTTGCGTGGATGAGGCAGTGCAACGATGTCAGGCATGAATCTCAGATAAATTATCACGAGGTTCCATCTCAGAGCCATCGCTATCCCGTGGCCATCCCACTCGAGCCAGCTGGTTTTGTCAAAACCGTTGGGATGTTCTACGGATAGGCGTGCCGCGCGCGCTCTTGATCGACACGAACTCGCTGTTCTTCCGCGCGTTTCACGGCTTGCCGCCGATGAACACGAGCCGTGGTGTGCCGACGTCCGCAGTGTATGGGTTCAGCACGCTTGTGTTGAAACTCCTCCGCGAAGAGCAGCCCGACGGCATCGCGTTCGCGCGCGACGCGAAGGCCGCGACGTTTCGTCACGTCGAATATGGCGACTATAAAGCGCAGCGAGCGCCGATCCCGAGCCCGCTCGCAGCGCAGTTCAGCTGGCTCGACCGACTCCTCGTGGCGCTCGATCTACCGACGTTCACAGTTCCGGGATTCGAAGCAGACGACGTGCTCGCGACACTCGCGCGCGAGCTGCGCGAAGTCGGCTCGACCGTGCGCGTCGTCACGGGGGATCGCGACTTGTTTCAAACCACTGCTGAAGGCGTCGACGTGTTGTTCGTCGGCAGGCGGCAACAAAAGCCGATCATCTACGACTTGGCCGCAGTCGAAGCTCGCTTCGGAGTTCGGCCCGAACGTTTGCCATCGTGGATGGCGCTCGTCGGTGACACGTCGGACAACTTGATCGGCGTGCGCGGCATCGGACCCGGCACGGCAAAGAAGTTGCTCGCGAAGTACCACGACGTCGCCGATTTGCTGCAGCACCTCGACGAGGTGACGCCCGAGTCGCTCCGCAGTTCGCTCGGCGAAGCCCGCGAGCGCATCATCCAAAACGAACGGCTCGCGCGGCTCGAGTCGGCAGTCCCGCTGCCGCTCGGACCACGCGTCGGGCTGCCGTCCGCAGCTGCAATCGAACGCGTACGCGAGCTGTTCGTGGAGCTCGAGTTCAAGAGCCTGCTCGGGCGATTGCCGAGCGCGACGTGAGAGCCAAGCTCCCACGCCGCTCCCAGCTGCAAGTCAGCGACCTGGCTGCTTGACCACGCGCAGATACGGCTTCTTTTCGTCCCAGCCGTTCGGGAACAGCTTCTTCGCGTCGTCGTTCGACAGCGATGGAACGATGATCACGTCGTCGCCCTGTTTCCAGTTCACCGGCGTCGCGACCTTGTTCGAATCCGTCAGCTGAAGCGAATCGATCACGCGCAAGATCTCGTCGAAGTTGCGGCCGGTGCTCGCCGGGTACGTGATCATCAAACGCACCTTGTTGTTCGGATCGATCACGAACAACGACCGAACCGTCAGCGTGTCGTTCGCGTTCGGGTGGATCATGTCGAACAGGTTCGCGACCTTCTTGTCCGAATCCCCGATCATCGGGAAGTTGACCGCAGTGCCCTGGGTCTCCTCGATGTCTTTGCCCCAGCGCTTGTGATCTTCGACCGAGTCGACGCTCAAGGCGACGACCTTGACGTTGCGCTTCTCGAACTCGCTCTTCAGCTTCGCGGTGTAGCCGAGCTCGGTCGTGCATACAGGCGTGAAGTCTTTGGGGTGCGAAAACAACACCGCCCATTTGCCCTTCTTCCACTCGTGGAAATCGATCGGGCCTTCGGTCGTCGGCGCATTGAAGTTGGGAGCGATGTCACCAAGTCGAATCGTCACGGATGCCTCCTCTGGCTTCGCAGTTGAGCGAGGTCGCACGGACGCAGTTCGGTGCAGCACCGACTGCGCCGACCGACCGGCGCGAAGCGAGTCTCCACCGCAGATAACCGCAGTGCAACGAGAACTGCCGAACGGAGCGACCGTCGGATGCCCTGGCGCCGGGGCCGGCGCCGGTAAAGCCGTACTAGCAAACTGGCTCCTAGTGATTAGGATCCTCTGACAACCGGGAGAAACAGACGTGAACACCCGAGAAATCACCGCGGAAAACTTCGAGAGCGTGGTCGCCAAAGAAGGCATCGTGCTCCTCGATTTTTGGGCAGCCTGGTGCGGCCCCTGCCGCGCGTTTGGTCCAATCTTCGAGGCCGCCGCGGGCCGTCACGCCGACGTGACATGGGGCAAAGTGGACACGGAGGCCCAGACCGAGCTCGCGAGCGCTTTTCAGGTGCGCTCGATTCCGACCTTGATGGTCTTCCGCGACGGCATTCGGCTGTTCTCGCAAGCCGGCATGCTGCCCGCAGCAGCGCTCGACGACCTCGTCTCGCAGGTCCGCGCACTCGACATGGACGACGTCCGAAAGCAGCTGGCGGAGCAGTCGGAGCGGACGGAAACTGAAGCCGAGGGCGCGTCGAGCGACTCGAGCGAGGGTTAATTGTTGGCTACCGGGGGGAACGTCGCCGTTCCCCACCCCCGGCCGGCTCCGCGTCAGTTCACTTCTTCGAGTCGGTGAACACGTGTGTGATGCGCTGGCGCCCGAGCCGCGTGCTTGGAAACTGTGTGCCGCGCAGGAGCGGTTCGACGCACGCTTGTAGCGTCGCCGGCATCACGAAGACGCCTTCCACGCGGCCGCTCGCGTCGATCACCATCGACGTGCGACCTGCATGGGGCCTCGTTGCATCCGCGCCCAGACACTTCCTCAAGCGATCGCGCACCGGAGCGAGTGTCTTTTGAACGACCTGCGCCGTGAGCGCATACGGTCGCGGGTCGGTCTGCACCTCTTCTTGTACGCTCGGCACATTCGCCGGCGGCTCGGGTGCAGCTGCTGGCTTCGGCGGCGCATCGAGCTGGGCGAGCGCGGCTTGGGCCTCGTCTCGCGTCGGCTTCGGCGTGAGCGCGTCGGCCGCAATGTCCGCCAGCGTCGCGCGTTGCGCTTTCGCCCGCAGCGCCGCAAGCGTACGCAACGCAGACGCAAGCGCCGGCAAGAGCTCGGAGCCTTCGGGTTCGGCGTGATGCAGCCGCACGAACCGTTCGACGCTCGCAGCTGCCGAGCGCTCGTTGAGCGACTCGAGCGACTCGAAGACCGCGACGAGATCGCGCGCCGGCGTGTTCGGGTCCTCGACGTGCGACACCAGAAGTGGACCTGCCGCCTTCAGCTGCAGCTTTGCCGCAGCCTGAGCGAGCGGACCGACCGGCGGCACGTCCGTGCCTTCTAGAAACGAGGCGCGCACGCGCAGTGCGGCGAGCACCGCGTCTTGCCCGCTCGTGCGATCGCGCAGCTGAATGCACGCGGCCGTGCGCACCGGTTCCGGACTCTTGCGAGCCGAGCACAGCGCGATCAACTGCGCCGTCGTCTCCGCATCCGTGAAATGGCTGAGGTTCGAGGCCGCGTACGCGCGCCCTTGCCCGAGTCGATCGTCCTCGAGCGCGGCCGCAGCCACGAGCTGCTCACGCAGCGTGCCTTGCGGCCGTTCCGCGAGTGCAGCGGGGTCAGCCTGAATCGCAGGCGCTGGCTCTGGCGGAGGTGTGAAGTCACCCGAACGCAACGTCACGACGCGAACCTCGCGACCGAACGTGCGCTGCGCCTGCGTGACTCCGCTCGGATCTAGAAACCGCAGCGTACCCGACGTGTCCGCGATCCAAGTGCCGCCGGGTTGCGTCGCAACCGCGACGAGATCGTGATCGAAGGTCCGTACCCAGCGAATCTCGTCGGCGCTCGCGTTCAGCGCGAAAAGCAAGCGATAGAAGCGCAAGAGGAACGTGTCGTTCTCCGTGCTGAGCGCCTCTCCCTCGCGGTGCACGCGCCAGCTCATCTGGAGCCGGTGATACGCGCTGTCGGGTTCGGGCACCGGTGCGTAACCGTCGCGCAAGAGCGGCGGCTGCCCCGGCAGCGATCGCTTGAGCGGCGTGTACGGAATGTGCTTCGCGCCGTTCGGCTGTTCGATCAACTGCGGTGTGACCGGCAACAAACCGAGCTGGCCGACGTAGAGCTGTCCGCGGTCGACGACCGCTTGCCCCATCACGCTACTCTTGTAGTGGGCGCGAGCGAGTTCTCCCCCGCCGCTCGCCGCGAGCACGGACAACCGCTGCGTCGCCCACGGCACGAGGACGTAGGGCCCCGAGATCGCTGGGACGCCGACCGGAAGGTTCAGGGTCTGCTTCCAGCGCACGCGGTCGCCCTCGACGAGCGCGACCGCACCGGGCGCCGCTTTGTTGTCGTACGCGACCGAGACGACCAGCTGGCCGCCCTGCCCGTCCGCACCGACCAAAGCGCCCTTTTCGTCGACCACGACGCGCACTTGGCCCGTCGCGAGATCGCGCACGACGACGCCGTTGGCTTCGCGCGTGATGATCGCATCGGCAGCTACGAGCGGCGCACTCTTCGCGTCGACCGGCTGCTCCCAGAGCAGCTTTTGTTGCTGCAGATCCCACGCGAACATGCGCATCGGATCGGTTGTCAGCCCCACCGCGACCGGCCGCTCCGTGCGAGCAGTCGGTTTTGCGAGCTCGCTCGCCACGACCGAAGGCCGTGGTGTCTCCGGCGCCTTGAACCGCGGTTGAAACGATGTGCTCGCGCAAGCCGCGAGCGCAATGCAGCTAATAGCTGCGAGCAACCGATTGCAGAGCGCCATCACTTGTTCCCCTGGGGTGCGGTCGACACGGCCGGCGCCGGCGTCGTGAGCGAAGCGGCGCGCGACTCGGCGTTCGGGCGCGTCGCCGGAAGTCCCGCAGCACCCTTCGCCGCTTTCGGATCCGACTTGGCAGGCGCAATGCTGATGTTGGTCGCGATGATCTTTTCCATCGGGTTCTCGCGATCGATCCGCATCAAGCCGTCCGTCAGCGCTTGTTTGAGTCGAGCAGGCTCGTCGCTGCCGCCGTTCGCCATCCGATCGGAGATCCATGCGCGCGCGCTCGCCGAACCGAGCGCCGCGACCTGCTGAACTACCCGGACGCGCGCTTCGAGCGGCAGATCTTTGCGGCCCAGCATCGCGTCGAGCGCGGGCCGAATCGGCATCACCTCACCCGCGGGTGCGTGCTGGAGCACCGTCTTCACGTCGTTGGCGCTCGCGAGGCTCCCGATCGCTTGCCAGGCCCCGGGCACGTCGCGCTCCGCCGCCGTCAGCAGCGCTGGCAAGGCTCGTGCGTTGCCGACGGCTGCGAGCGCGTCGACAGCCGCGCTTCGCACCTCCGAGCTCGGGTCGTCGAGCGCGTAGAGCAGCGCGGCTTGAGCGCTCCGCTGCCGCAGCGCACCGAGCGCTTGCATCGCCTTGATCCGAATCTGAATGCGCCGGTGTTGGGTGAGCTCGAGCAGCGCCGCACCGACCGCAGGTCGGTTCAGAAGAACGAGGTCATCGATCGCCGCTTCGATCAGCTGCGGGGGCAACCCGCGGCGCAGGCGCGCGACTACGGCTTCCGCGGCAGCATCCCCCCCGAGTTCGGTCAGGGTCGAGAAGCCCTGGCGAATCGAGGCTTCATCGCCCTGCAGCTTCGCGGTCGCCGTACGCAGCTGCTCTTCACGAACTTTGCCCGAGACTGCCGGCGAGGTTGCGTTGTCCAACGCTCGCGAGTGCCCAACAACTGACAGAATCATAGTGGCTAGCAATACAGGTGGGACACTCCACGGCTTAGCTCGCATAGCACCTCCGAGATGACCAAACAGCATGCTAAGGCAGGCATGCGGCCTCGGTCAGCCCGTGAGGAACCGTGCGAGTGCGTGGGTCTGTCGGCGAACGCGCGCAGTCGATCCGCCCGCATCCCCCAGCGCAGCCGGCTTACTCGCGCGCTGGATCGCGGAGAATCAGCGTCGGCACACCACATGTACCTTGGCGCAGCGAGCACACACGCGTGCCGGGTTTGTTGCCCTCGCGCACGGGGCTCGGCTCAAATCCCGCAGCCGTCAGCTGCAGGTGCGCCAGCTCGATGTCGCGCACGCGATAGGCGAGCCCCCAAAGCGTATCGGCATCCGCACACGTCGGGTCCTGCACGATTTCGAGCGACAGGTGCCCGATCCGAAAGAACACCATCCGCGTTCCTTTGACCTCGCGGTCGAGCGCGAGCCGAATGCCGAGGCTTTCGCCATAAAGCGCGATTGCGGCATCCGGCTGAGCGGTACGAACCACGACGTGATCGAGCGCGTGCGGGGCGCCGTTCGACTCCGGAACGCCACCCCGCAACACGCTCGAGTCCGAGCGTTCGACAGCGAGCACGTTGATGCCGCGCGTCGCACGAGCAGACAGTTCCACGGTACGATAACTTCGGACCGAGCCGTCGAGAGCGCGCGCTTCGCCCGATTCCGGAGGCGCTGCGCGAACGCCGCGCTCCCGAAGCGCCTTGCTGCACATTCCAGCGTCCTCGGTTGCAAACGCGATCGCGTGAAGTCCTTCGCCGCGACTCGCCAGCATCGCGCGCATGCCTTCTGCTTCGGGTGCATCCGGGATCGGCCCAACCAGCTCGATCAGCGAGTTCGAGAGCCCAAACAACGCGGCGCGAGTGCCGAGCTCATCGTGTTCACCGCGCCAAGTCGGCCCGCGTCCGAGGAGTGCCGTGTAGCGCGAGACGGCAACTTCGACATCGTGAACGACGACCGTGACGTGATCGAACCCACTCAGCATGCTGTTCCTTCTCCCTCGAACGGTGACGTTACACCGCGCGAAGCAAGAAGGCAGCTTCGGTCACTTGTAACCCGCGTACGCGAGCGCAGCCGGGATCTCGTTCTTCGGATACTTCGCCGAGGTCATCGCCTTGCTGACCTCGGTCGCCGGCAACTCGTTCAGCCGCATCGCGACCGCCACGTCCTGACTCGTGTAGTTCGACTTCTTCATGCTGCCCGCGATCTCCGAGGGCGGCGCGCCGAGCTTCTTCAGCGCCTTCACGACGAACGCTCGGTCGTAGCCGAGATCTTTCAGCAAAGGCGCCATCTCCTTGCGCTTCGTCCCGGCCGAAACCATCGCCACGGCGAGATCCACCGGCTCACACTTCGCTTGTTTCAACGCACTCGCGAGCTCCGCGCGATCGGCCTTGAGCGGCTTCGCGATCTCGTTGCACTCGAAGCCCGCCTTCTTCAACGCGAAGACTAGCTTCGGCAGCGGCAGCTTGTCCGACTTCAGGTCGTCCACGATCATCTGCGCGGTGTAGCCGGCCTGCTTGAGCACACTGATCACGGTCTCGTCGGACATGCGCATCTTACGGAGCGCCTCGACGATCTCCGGACGCTTCACACCCGCGTTCTTCAACGCGTTCGTGACCTCGGGCGGCTTTTGACCGGACGAGATCAACGCAGACGTGACGTCACTCGGCTTGTACTTCGCTGCGAGCAACCCCTCGGTCACTTCTTTCGAAGTCACGCCGGACTCGAACAACCCCTGTGAGATCTCGACCGGCGCGACACCCTTCGATTGCGCCGCCGTCGCGACGAACTTCACCGGCGCACCTGCATCGTGCATGGCGATCGCGACCGTCTTCCAGCTCAACCCTACCGAACGCATCGCGTCGATCGACGCCTGCTCCGACTGCTTGCTCGCGAGTAACGCCCCCGCGATTTCCGCGTTCGTCGCCTTCTGCTCCTGCAGCTGCTGCACGATGTCGGCCGGCTTCAGCCCGAGCCCCTTCAGCGCCGACGCGCGCGCGCCCGCATCCGCACCCGCGACCTTCAAACCCTTCAAGATCGAGCCGACATCGTAGCCGATGTCTTTGAGCGCGATCGCGATCTGCTCATAGCTCTTGTCTTTGCTCTTGAGCTCGTTGGCGACGTCGCCGGGGAACACTTTCGCATCTTTCAATGCGCTCACGACTGCGACGGGCTCGAGACCAGCCGCCTTGAGCGCTGCTGCGACCTCGCTCGACGAAATACGCGCTGCCTTCAGCGACGACACGGTCTGGCTCGCGGAGTAGCCCGCGCCTTTGAACGCCTTTGCGACAGCCTCGGCGTCCTGACCTTGCTTCAGAAACGCACCCGCGACTTCACCCAGGTCGAGCTTGCTCGCGGATAACCCGCGCGCGACTTCGACCGGTTTGAAACCTGCCTTGATCAACCCGTCGACGAGCTCTGCCGCGGACGGCTGCTGGGTGTCTTGCAGCACGCCGATCACGCGCACGGCGTCGTAACCGGAGTCGCGCAACGTGGCGGCGAGCTCGGCGGGCTTGCTCAAGTCGTAGGTCTCGTGGAGCGCGTCGCCGATCTCTTTGTTCGCGTAGCCCGCGACGCGCAACGCATGCGCGACCAGCTTTGCTTGCGCATCTTCTTGTTTGAGGTCTGCTGCAACCTTCGTGGCAGAGTTTTTGCGCGTCCTCAGCTCAGTCGCGATGGTGTCCGCGCTCTGCTGATCGATTGGCGGCGCTTCTTTTCGAACCGGAGCCATCGGCTGAGCCGGCGCGGCCCACGGGTTCGGCCGTGTGCCTGCGAACGTTTGCGCGCTCGCCATCGAGCTCAGCAGAAGGCCGCTCAACGAGACGACCGAGACGACCGAGCGGTACAGCATGGCGCAACTCCTTCGGGGTGCGCGCGGACCACCGGGGTGCCGACAGTCAGCGGCAAACCACACTGTACGCTTCACTGTGTGCGCAAGAAACGCCGCCAAATCGGGAATGACCGCCAGGTCACGCCCTGCGCATGCCTGGATGAGGCTTCGGCGTACGGAGCTAAACGAAAACTAAACCCCGGTGCTGTTCAGTGATCCGCAGGCGGCACGTCCGCGCCGAACAACTTTCGAAACCCCTCTTTGTCCTCGGCTTTTTCGATCGCGGTCGCGGCCTCGACCGTGCCTTCACGCACGTGCTTTTCCAGAGCCATGTCCATGGTCTGCATGCCCTGGGCGCGACCGCCCTGCATGAGGCTCGTCAGCTGGAACGTCTTCGCCTCGCGAATGATCGACGCCACGGCGTGCGAGCCGATCAGGATCTCGAGCGCCGCGACTCGGCCTTTGCCGTCCGCCGTCTTCAGGAGTTGCTGGGCGACGATACCCAGGAGCGACTCCGCCATCATCCCGCGGACTTGCGGCTGTTCGTCCGATGGAAAAGCATTCACGATGCGCTCGATCGTGGCCGGCGCGCTGTTCGTGTGGACCGTTCCGAACACGAGCACGCCGTAGCTCGCGAGCTGCAGCGCCATCTTCATCGTCTCGTTCGTGCGCAACTCACCGATCAAGATCACGTCGGGGTTTTCCCGGCCAGCCGAGCGAATCGCGACCGCAAAGCTCGAGGCGTGTGCGCCGACTTCGCGGTGTGTGACCTGGGCTTTGTTCGGCTCGTGGACGAACTCCACCGGATCTTCGATCGTGAGGATGTGACAGGCGCGCGTGCGGTTGATGTGATCGAGCATCGCCGCGAGCGTCGTGCTCTTGCCGGAACCGGTCGGGCCCGTGACCAAGATCAGCCCCGCGCGTTTCTCCGCGAGCTTCCGGACGATCTCCGGCGTCTTGAGATCGGCGAGCGTCAGAACTTTGCTCGGGATCGTTCGGAAGACCGCAGCCAGACCGGTCTGCTTGTAGAAGTAGTTCGCGCGAAAACGCGCCTTCGTACCGAACTGATAGGCGAAGTCGAGATCCCACTCGTTCGTGATGTGCGCGCGCTGGGTGTCGGTCATGATCTCGAACAGCAGCGACTCGATGCCTTCGTTCGTGAGCGGCTCTTCGAGCAACGGCACGAGCTCGCCGCGAATGCGACCCATCGGCGGAATGCCCACGCCGAGATGCAAGTCGCTTCCCTTGCGTTGAATCAACTGGTCGAACAACATATCGATCTGCGCCACGTCCGCCTCGCGCTACTTGGTTTCGTTCCCGAACAACTTGCCCGCGCGCGACAGCACGTTTTTCCCCATCTCGAGGCCACGCTTCGCGGCAGCACCGGCACGCTCTGCCGCTTCCTCCGCGGGGTTCGGTGCTTGCGGCTCGGCTTGCGGCGCGACCTGACGGCCTGCGACGAGCGCGTCGAACTGGTGTGGTGCCTCGGCGTAGTCCCGCGCGATGTCGACCGTCGTGCGGCCGCTTCGAACGAGCTCCGCGAGCGAGTCGTCGAGCCGAATGATGCCGAGGCTCTTGCCGCGCTGCTGCAGACTCGTGATCTGATAGGTGCGGTTGTCGCGGATCAAGCTCCAGAGCGCCGTGCTTCCCGGCAAGAGCTCGGCCGCCGCGCAGAGCTGCTTTCGATCGGCGGTCGGAAGGAGACGTTGCGAGATGATCAAACGCAGACCGCCCGCGAGCGTCATGCGAACTTGTGGCTGGTCGCCCGGCGGAAACAAGTCGATCAACCGTTCGATCGCCTTTGCTGCGCTCGGTGTGTTCATCGTGCTGATCACCAAGTGACCAGTCTCACTCGCGGAGAGCGCCATCCGCACGGTTTCGGTGTCGCGCAGCTCGCCGACGACGATCACGTCCGGATCCTCGCGCAGCGATGCTTTGAGCGCAGCCGCAAACGTCTTGGTGTGGCGACCGACTTCGCGCTGCGAGATGACGGCCTTCGTCGAGACGTGGGTGTACTCGATCGGGTCTTCGACCGTGATCACGTGGTGCGTCGTCTCGCGATTGATGATGCCGACGATCGCGGCCATCGTCGTGGTCTTGCCGTGTCCGGTCGGGCCGGTGACGACGATCAAGCCCTGATGGTGATGCAGCGCTTTGCGAATGCCTTGCGGCATGCCCAAGTCTTCGAGCGTCGGAACATCGGCGCCGATCAAGCGCGCAGTGAGCTTCAGGCCCGTGCGCTGCTGGCTGACGTTGACGCGAAAGCGGCCGTAAACGGGATGCTGTAACGCGAAGTCGCACGAACCGTTTGTTTCAAGCTCGGCACGGCGATCTTGCGGCACGCGCGGCATCAGCAACGCTTGGACCTCTGCCGCGGACAGCGGCAGGCCATCGGGCACGAGCTCGCCAGCCAAACGAAACAGCGGCGGCCGCTCCGCGATCACGTGCAAGTCGCTCGCGCGCCACTCGAGGGCGCTGCGCAGCAGGTCGTCGAGGCGGTCGCCCTTGTACGGCGGCAGGACGAAGCCGGCGGGGCGCGCAGCTTGTCCACCTGGCGCAGCCGGAGCAGCTATCGGCGGCGAGCTGATCACGTCGAGCGCGGGTCGACCTGGGTGGGCGCGCGCAGCCAGCGGCGGCTCGAACGAGGCTGTGCTCACCGGCCGCCCGGAAGCTGCGAAATCTTGTCGACTCGGCGGGCGCGCACCGGGGACCGCAGGCATCATCGGCCGGCTCGCTGGCCGCTGAGGCGCCGCGGGCAAACTGAACGCTGACCCGGAGAGCAGTCCTTCCTCTGGAATCGGCGCAGGCGGAGGAAGACTCACGCCATCGCTCTGCGGACGCGCAGCCTGGCGACGGGGATTGGGCAGATTCCCGGCGAACTGCTGAGTCGGCGCTGCCACGGGATCCATCGCGGGCTGGCGCTGCGGCGAAGCGGGCCGCGGCGGACGCGCGCTGCGGCGCGGTGGCGACGACGGACGCTTCGCACGTGGTGGGCGCGACGGATGTTTCGCGACGGGCGCGTTCGCGTCTTGCAAGCGAAGCGCGACTTTCAAACCGTGCGCGTCGTAGACCGCGGTCACGCTGACTTCGCCGACGCCGGGAGCTTCGAACTCCCAAGTTCGGCCTTCCGCGAGATGCGTAAGATGTTCGTGGCCTTGCGTCGCGGAGAGGACCTGAATGATGTCGTCCTCCTTGAGCAGCTGCGCGCTCAAGCGACGATACGTACCATCGACCAGCGCACAAGGAGGCCTCCCTGTGTGAAGCGCGATCTCTTTCACGTCGGCGCGCGTGAGAAACTTGAACAACTGGTCGGCTAACATGCGCACGACAAGTCTATCGCAAGCGATCGTTGCGCCGAGGGTGGATTCCCGCGTGTAATCGGCAGCCGTGGCGAAGTTGCGTCGCAGCATCTGCGAGCGCAGCGCACGTGACCTCAGACCGGCGTAGTTGTAACCGGCGAGTGCATTCGCCGGCGCCTCCGCACGCGCGTCCGCGAATACAGCGCAGCCATGAGCGGCAGCGCCCAATCGCCAGATTCGGGCTCGTGAGTCCCGACCACCATCCGACAGCCGCAGCCGTCCGCGCTGCTCATTCTGCCTGACGCTGCCGCGCCGCCGCTGGGCCCGCCGCTTCCAGCTGCAGCGGGAAGCGGCAACGTCGGCGGCGCTTCCTGGACCGGTTGCTCGATCGTCGTGCTCCCGGATGACGTCGTGCCGGAGCCTTCGCACTTGCCACTCACGCACCTAGCCGCGCCCGGACACTTCGCGTCGCGACACGCATCGACACACGTACCGGCGCGACAGACTTCACCGGCTCCACACGTCCGCGCTTCGCAGCCGGGTTCGAGACAGCGGCCTGACTTCGAGTCGCAGGCCTTGCCCATCGGGCAACCTGCACACGTGCAGGCGCCGACGCAGACGCCGCGCTCGCACACGCCACCGTCTTTGCAGGTCACGCCCGCGCACGGCTCGACGCAAATCGAGCCGCGGCACTCCTGACCGAGCGGGCACACGATCCCTTCGCACGGCGCGACGCACTGGCCTCCGCGGCACGTCTGACCGACTTCGCAGCGCACGCCGACGCAGGCCGGCTCGACGCACAACCCTTCGTCGCACGCGGTGTCACCGGTGCAGGGAAACTCCTCGCCGCCGCATGCCCACACACATGCG
>DASRXR010001170.1:0-3453 GCA_035687405.1 Polyangiales bacterium | reverse complement strand
TGCGCTTCGGCATCGCGATGTACTCGGCGCGCAGCGACATGCCGAACAACTGCCCGATGGTCACGCAGGTTCAGCCCGCACTGAACAACTTCGCGGCGATCTCTACTGCGTATCGCGCGGCCGAGCCGATCGAGGACACGCCGACTGGCGATTCGATCGACAACGTGATCGCAGCGCTGCCGAAGCCTGCCCCGGACGCGCCGCGAGATCCCGTGATCTTCGTGCTCGCAACCGATGGCGAACCGGATCGCTGCGAAGAGCTCGACCCGCAAAACGGCCAGGCTGAAGCGATCGACTCGGTCGCTCGCGCGTACGGAATGGGGATCAGCACGTTCGTGATCGGCGTCGGGAACGAGCTATCGATGACGCACGCACAAGATGTCGCGAATGCAGGCGTGGGTCATCAAGCCGGTCAGGCGAACGCGCCGTATTGGACCGCGATGGACGACGCGAGCTTGAAGCTGGCGTTGACGGACATCATCAGCGCGCAAGTGAGTTGTGACGTCGAGCTCAAGGGCCACGTCGAAGGCGATCCGTGCTCGGGCAAAGTGATGCTGAGTGGTCGCGACCTGACCTGCAAAGACCCGAATGGTTGGCAGCTCTCGGACCCATCGCACGTGCGGCTCCTCGGAACCGCGTGCAGCGAGTTTCAAAAAGAGGAAGTCTCGACGTTACATGTCGAGTTCCCCTGCGAAGCCCTGCGGCCGGACTGACGACAAACAGCGTCGCATGGGACGCGAGACGCATTGCGAGGCGCCGCCGGGACCGAGGAGCGCGCGGAGCGTACGCTTTGGTACGTGAGCACGCACCGCAGGGCGCGGTGGCGGATCGCGATGTGTCTCGCGTTCCAGGCGCCGCTGTTTTACTGATAGCGCCAGTTTAACGATAGGTTGAACGTCAGGTCGCCGTCGTTTGGCACTGGCGCTCCGATCTTGATCGGCTGACCGAAGTGAATCGCGACGACGATCGGCCCGAAGCCGACGTTCACCCCGAACACCAAGTCGAACACGCGCTTTTGCCAGAGCGCGTCGAGCGGGCGATGCCGGCCCCCCAACGTGTACTCGTCCGCAACTGCACCGATGTCGGCGCCGAGCACGCCTTCGAGATCGATCAGCGGAAAACTCGACAGCTCGAGAATCGGAAACTGCAGCTCCGTCGTCGCGTACACGAAGTTGCGACCGAGCAGAAAGTCGATGTCGCCGAACGGCACGCCGCGCAACGTGTGAAAGCTCGACAAGTAGTACTGCGGCGCTCGCTCGCTCCCAAACGTCGTGCCCGCGCCACCGCGAATGCCGATGTTCACCGGGCCGATGATGCGGATGTAGTGCTCCGCGTCGAGCCGCACTTGGTCGTAGACCATGTTGTCGAAGGGTTGCACGCCGACGTTCGTGCTGAACAAGAGCGAGGTGCCGCGAATCGGACCGGTCGAACGCTGCAACCCGACGCTCGTGTACCCGAGCGAGATCGAAGCCTCGGTCTGAAATCGCAAACCCGCGTTGTCGCGCAGCCAGGGCTGCAATAGCGGCCGAGACGAAAGGTCCGGGTCCGGCATCCGCAAATCATCGCGCGTGTCGTCGAGCAAGAAGTAGTCGGCGCCGCCGAACGCGAGCGAGCCTTGCACGTACGTGAAGCGCGAGAACGGATACCGCAACAACGCTTGTGCGCCGAAGAAGCGCTCCCACGACGAAAACAACACGTTTTCGGTCTGTTGAAACGTGCGATCGATGCGAGAACGAATGTCGTTGAATAACCCGAAGCCCCAAATCAGGCGTTCGGCTTCGTTCACGTAAGTAAGCTGCGCATCGGTGAGAGCGAGCTCGCCGTAGGTCGCGACCGACAACACGAGCCCGTGATCGCGCAAACGATCATTCGCGCCGGCCATGACTTGCCCGATCACGCTTCCGCTGCCGCTCACGCCCGCGAGCAAGAAGATGCTGCCGAGCTCCCAGTTCGAAAAGCCCAACACGTCGTACGGCTGGGCGCCGATGAGCGCACGCTGCCGTGGAGGCTCCGGCGTCTGCACGTCTTCGAGCGTCGTCTGCGGCTCGGACAACAAACGCTTGCGCGCGATCCGGACGGGACTGCGCTCGGCACTGTAGTGGTGAAGCGCCCAAATCGAGTTGTCGGGACCTGGGCTCACATCGAACAAGCCAGTCGCGACGTCCGTCTCTTTGCGCACGCCGTCCGGCTGCACCGAGTACACGTTGGCGCCTTTGGTGTCGTACGCAACGAACATCGTAGTTCCGTCCGCGAGCACCGTCGGATTCATCTGATCGCGCGGCTCGCTCGTGAGGCGAGTCACCCGCTGCGGATTTTCGGGCTGCATGCGGAACAAATTGTACTTGCCGTGGCCGGTCGCATCCGACGTGTACACGATCCCGTCGTTGCCCCAGGTCACTTCGCGCTCGGCAAACACGTCGTTCGTGAGCTGCAGCAGCTCGAAATCCTCGCCGTCCGGTTGCCCCGGCTTACGCGTCAGCATGTACAGATCGCGCTGGCCCTTCGCGCTCAAGCCGATGAAGGCGATGCGCGTTCCATCCGGCGAGATCGCAACCGATTCCACCGCGTCGATGCCGGACGCACCAACTTCGTACGAGTGCCGCTCCCCGAGTGTGATGTCGACGTCGTAGCCACAGATCTTGGGCTTCTTCGAGTCGCACATCTGAGGTTTCGCGGCTTCGACGAGGGACTGAAAAAAGATCGTATCTTGTCCTTTGTCTTGCCCGACAAAGCTGAGCTCGTGATCGGTGAGCGAGAAGTTCTGACCCGCGACGGGATGTAACGATTCGATCCCCGGCACGTCGTCCTCGGCAACCAGGACGTCGTCGCCCGGCGAGCGCCGATCGAACAAGTACAAGTGACTCTGCCCGGTGTCTGCTTCGATGCTGCGGTACATCACGAGCTCGCCGCTCGGAGCGGCACGCAACGCTTGAATCAGACCTTCGGTCTTACGCAACGTCGTGAAGTGGCCGCGGTCGTGTTTCGCCTCGAGAAACGTCGAATACGTCCGACGCTTCACCCAACGCTCGAAGCGCGCTGCGATCGCGGAGCTGCTCGCACCCGTGACTTTCGAGACGAGCTTCGCAAAGTCGCGAACGCCGCCGTCCTCTTCGTACAGGTAAAGACGCGGAGTCTCTTCGAGGATCTTCTGAATGGTCCCCTTCCCGTACGTCTCTTCCAAAAACGCGCAGCGCGCTTGCCCGACCTTGTACGTCCACAAGCCGCTCGTGTAGCGATCCTCCCAAAACGACCCGAGCACGTATTCGTTTTCGGCTTTGGGATTGACCAAGATGTCGCGCACGAGCATCTCGGTCTCCTGATCGATGCCGCGCTTCGCGTAGTACTCGGCCAACCCTTCGACGAACCACAGCGGCACCGCCGAGAGCGGATCCCCGACTACGTCAGCACGCGCGGCAAAGTGCGCGACCTTTTGAATCGTGAACTCGTGCGCGA
>DASRXR010001169.1:0-9030 GCA_035687405.1 Polyangiales bacterium | reverse complement strand
TGCTGCTCGCGCTCGCAAAGCCGCTCGGTCTCGAAGTGTTTCTCGATCGCGCGAACGAGTTCGGCTCGACGCGCTCGAGCGGCTACATGCGTTACATCGGTGGCTGGCACTTGTTCGAGCAGTACCTGTGGCCTTACCCCGAACGTGCGCTGTTCGGCATGGGCTCCGGGATGATGTTCAGATCGACGCCTTGGCCTCTGTTCTTCGTCGCGGAGACGGGCTGGGTGAAGATCCTCATCGAATTTGGTCTGGTAGGTTTCGTCACCTACTTCGGCTTTTTGTTTTACTGCATCTTTAGTTCCCGTCAGTCGCTGACAGTCCGCGCCTGCGTCGCTGTGACTCCGCTCTTGAGCGGCATTCTCGACCCTTGGTCGCACGCTTTGATGTTGGGTCTCCTCGTGTGGATGCCTCCGAAAGCCGACTTCTTGCAGCAGCAGAATCAGGGAGATCCTGCGCGCAATCCGCATCCGCTCGACGCCGCGAAGGGCGAGCCGGTGCACGTCGATGCGGCTGCGGGGCCGATGCAGTCGCCTTCGCCGCGGCGCCAGCCGCAACCCTCGCGCACGCGGACGCAGGTTGGACACGGGCCCGGACCAGGGCCCGGACCAGGGCCCGGGAAGAGGTTGTCGAGTTGACCATGCGCATCGCGATGATCGATCCCTCGTTGTTTACGTGGCCGTACGACGCCGCACTCGCGCTTGCGATGCAGGAAGCCGGTCACGAGGTCGCGATTTTCGGGAAGCCGATCGAATCGAGTGAGGCAGGCCCCGCACACGCGCTGCTGCGCACGCATTTCTATCGCGAGCTCGACTCCGCATTTGCGAAGAAGCTTCCGCGCGCGGCGTTTCTGTTGAGCAAGGGCATCATTCACGTTCGCGACATGGTTTCGCTGCTGTCGGAGCTGCGCGCCTTTCGGCCAGACGTGATTCACGTGCAGTGGGCGCCGCTCGCGATCGTCGATCGCTGGTTCATGCCGCAGCTGCGCGCGATCGCGCCACTCGTCATGACCGTGCACGACTCAGTTCCTTACAACGGAAGTCCACGCTCGTATCTGCAGCGCTTGAGCGCCGTCGCGATCATGGGCGGTTTCGATCGCTTGATCGTGCACACGCGCGTCGCACAACAGCGTTTGGCCGAGTATCAGCTCGACGCAAACAAGATCCGCCTCATTCCGCATGGGCCGATGGGAGTTGCACCCGTTCTAGCGAGCGAAAGTTTTTCGAGTGCGCCGCCAAAACAACCCGGCGGGCCGGTTGAGATCCTGTTGTTCGGCCGAATCAAGCCCTACAAGGGCGCCGACGTTCTCATTCGCGCTGCGGCGGAGATGCGTCTTGAGATCCTGCGCCAGTGCAAGATCCGGATCATCGGCAAGCCCTTCATGGATCTCGAGCCCCTCGAGCGCGAGATCCGCGAGAAAGGCTTGAGCGACTACGTGAGTCTCGAACCGCGTTTCGTCGCTGAGAACGAAGTGGGCCAGCTACTTGCTGCCACAGACGTGATCGCATTGCCATACCGCGAGATCGATGCGTCCGGCGTCTTGATGTCATGTTTGTCAGCTGGAGTGCCCGTAGTGGCCAGCCGCATCGGTTTGTTCGCGGAGATGTTAGAGGACGGAAAGCACGGCAGGCTGATCGCTGTGGATGACCACGTGACACTTGCGCGAGCACTCGAAGAACTCGTGGTTAATCCTGATCTCCGAGCGCGAATGGGTGCGGAAGTGAAGCAGCTACGCGGCGATATGCCGAGCTGGGCCAGCATTGCCACGATGACCGTGAATCTTTACCGCGAGCTTACAGGCACGCCCGGGAACGCTTCCGGCCCCGGCCGTTCCAAACGTGAGCGGGGCAATGAGTCGCTCGAAGGGGAGGCCAGCGCATGAAGCGTGCGCTCCAGCGTAGCGCCGCGATTTTTGCCGCGCTCACGGTCTGGTTGAGCGCGTCGTCTCAGATCCGTGCAGAAGAGCCACAAGAGCTGAATCCCAACGCCGATGTCATGCGGCTATTCACGTCGACACGCTGGTCGATGATCGTACCTGACAAAGACTATGACGGCGGATGTGTTGTAGGCTTCCTTGCATTCGCGTTTAGTCCTACAGGTTACTTTACGTTCAACAATAAGATCCGTGGCTCGTGGCGTATCGACGAGTTAGGCAACCTGAAGCTACGCACCCGCGATGGCCTGTTATTCACGATGTTGGTGGACGGTCAAAACATGCGGTCGAGTAGGACGATTCCATTTCTCAGCCGTACGATGATCTTTCAGCGTTGCCCCGAGTAGATCGCATGAGAAGAGTCGCTGTCAGAACTGCGGCGTTCATTACCGCCACCGAGCTCGAGCCGCGGATCTACGGGAAGTCCGTGGTGATCGGCGGCATCATGGATCACTTGTGTGAGCGGCTCGGCGCCGAACGCGTGCATCTCGTGCTCGTCGGTCGCCCTGAGCTCGAACGCCCGCCCGTGGCATACCAGCGTCATCTCGTGACCAAGCCCGCACCGCTCGATCAAGTGCGCGCAGTCCTGCAACACGTCGTGTTGCCACCGCTCGGGCTCGCGAGAGTACGGCTGTCGCTGCAAGAGGCAGCACTCCGCTCGAACAGCGTCGAAAAGGGGATTCGCGCGCTGCTCGACGAGATCGATCCGGACTTGGAGATCTGGGACACCGTGCGCGTCGGCCAGTACGCGCAATCGGTGCCGCGCCGCAACGGCATCGCCGATCCGCAAGATCCCACGCAGAAGCTTCCAACCCGTCCGTTTCGCAAGCTCCTCTACGCCGATGATCTATTCTCGGAGCGCTACACCGCGATGCTGCGCGACAGCCAAACGCGCGAGCTGAGCGGCAATCCGGGCGGCGAGTTCAAGAAGCTCCTGCCACGCCCGCTCGGCGCGCTGCTCGGCAATCCGAGCGTGTATCGCCCGCTGCTGCGGCTCGAGCGCAAGCTCGTCGCGTCTTCGGAGGAACGCCAACCGCCTTGGTTCGATGCGACCTACCTCGTCGGTGCGGGTGAAGCGGCGCGACTTCGCGAGCGTTGTCCGGGCTCGAAGGTCGAAATTTTGCCGCCGTTGCTTCGCGAGCCTCACCAGTTGCATCGCCGCACGCCGAGCGCGCCGGTGTTCACGTTTCTCGGAGGCTTCGACTACGCGCCAAACCTCGATGGCATCAGTTGGTTTCTCGAGGTCTGTAAAGACGCAGTGCTCGCTGCGCTACCCGATGTGCGGATACAAGTCGTGGGTGCGGGAACCGAGCGTGGCTTACCGCAGGCCGCTGCCTGGGGTGATCGCGTTAGTTTCTTGGGCTGGGTCGATGACCTCGACGCAGTGCTCGGCAACAGCGTCGCGCTGTTATCACCGTTGCGTACGGGCAGCGGCGTGAAGATCAAAGTGCTCGAGGCGCTCGCGCGGGGTCTGCCCGTCGTCGCGACGCCGTCCGGTGTGCAAGGCATCGAGGCCGACGAGTCCACGGGATGTTTAGTCGGCGCAACGCCTGAGGATTTGGCCGCGTCGATGCGCATGGCGTTCGATCCCGAGGTCAACCTCCGCCTGTCGAAGGCAGCGCGCCGCGCTTGGGATCACACCTACAGCCCGCACGTCGTTCGCGCGCAATACGATGAGATCTTTGGGCTAAGTACCGGTGTCAGCGTGCCGACCGCAGCCGACGTCGAGGCTGGCGCACCCGAGCAAGGGTGGTAGGCTCGCACAGCCTTCGATGCACGCTTCGATTCACGATCGCCACGCTCGCGCTGGAAGTACGCCGTGAGCCTCCGGAAGGTCGTCGCGAAGGCACTCGTCTGGACCACCCTCGAAAGCTTTACGCTTTCGGGTCTGTCGCTGATCAGCCTGTTCATCTTCGCGCGCCTGCTGTCGGCCGAAGACTTCGGCGTCGCGGCGATCGCACTCGCCATCGTGCAGTTACTGACGGTGCCGGTCGAGCTCCTGTTTCACGACGCGCTCGTCCAACGCAAAGACATCGACTCGATTCACGTCGATTCAGCATTCACGTTTTCTGTCGTGCTCGGCGTGGTGCTGTGGGCCGTCTGTTGGTTCGGCTCTGGATGGATCGAGCAGCTGATCGGCACCCCGGGCGTCGGCCACGTGCTCAAGTGGATGAGCCTCAGCTTGATCGGCATGGGCTTCGGCTGTGTGCTCGTCGCGATGCAGCGGCGCAAGCTCGAGTTCCGCTCACTCGCGCTTCGCTCGTTGCTCGGCCGCGGTGGTTCGGCGGCAGTCGCGATCGCGATCGCGTTCTCCGGCGGAGGCGTCTGGGCGTTAGTTGCACAGCAAGTGCTCTTGGTGTGCTTGGGCACCCTGATGTTGTGGGTCCTCGCCGACGAGCGGCCGCGCTTTCATTTCAGCTGGGCGCCGACCAAAAGTCTGCTCGGCTTCGGCGTGTTCACGACCATCTACCAACTGCTCGCGATCGCGATTCAGCGCGTTTTCATGGTGCTGGTCGGCGCATATCTGGGAAGCGCGAGCACGGGCTTACTCAGCGTCGCGTTTCGGGGCGCCGACATGCTGCGCGACTTGATGTGCACCGCGGTCTATCAAATCGCGATGCCGCTCTTTTCGCGGCTCAGTGATGAACGCGAGTCTCTGTTCGTCGCCTACAACCGCTCCGTCCAGCTGACGACGCTCGTGACCTTCCCGGTGTTCGTGGGGTTGGCCGTCTGCGCGGATGACGTAGTCTCGATCGCGTTCGGCAAGAACTGGCTCGCTGCCGCGCCGTACTTCGCGATTGTATGTCTGCTCGTGCTCCCGTTTTTCCTGCGAATGTACTCAGTCACGCTGCTACGCGCGGTCGGTAAGCCGGCAGCGCCGATGCTAGAGCTCATCGCACAGACGTCGGTTTCCGCGCTCTGCATGGTCTGGTTCGGCTGGAAGTCGGTCCCGCTCGCAATGCTGGCGTGGGCGAGCCGGCTCGTCGTGAGTGTTCCGATCGACATGTACATTCAGCGCCGTGTCGGGGGCATGGGTTACCTGCGACAGCTGCGTGGCGCCGGAACCCCCTTCGTGGCCGCAGTCGTCATGGCAGCCGCGGTGCTCGCTGTGAAGACGTACCTGCTCCCGGTGTCGCTGCCCGCGCTCGTTCGTTTAGCCCCTCTCGCCCTGTTGGGCGCGGCGACCTACGTGGCCACGATCGCAGTCATCAATCGCGAGTTGATCAAGCAGTTCGTGGATTTCGTAGGGCAGTCACTGCCGTCGCGAAGCTGATCCGAACACGCCCCAGGCGCGCTGTGTTTTTAGCCGTAACGTTTGCCTTGACCCAGGGCTCATGCAAGTTTACCCATGCTTGACACTAACTTGGATGTTCCGGGTGCTGTCTCTTTCTTCAAACCATGAGTGTGCGCGGCTATGACGGACGAAATCCACGCGCTCGTCATCACGTATAACCGTCGCGAGCTGCTGATGCGGAACATCGCTGCGCTGAAGGCGCAGACGCACGCACTCAAGTCGATCGTGATCATCGACAACGGTTCTACTGACGACACGCGAACTGCGATCGCCGCGCTGAACGATCCGATGATCGACCACGTGCGCCTGGACCCGAACTGCGGCCCCGCGCGCGGCTTCCACTACGGCATCGACTACGTCTATGCGAAGCGCCGCATGCCCTGGGTGTGGATCATGGACGACGACGTGATTCCGTCGCCGACTGCGCTCGCCGAGCTCGTCGCGGCATATCACAAGAATTTCAAGGCACCGGAAGACATCGGCTTCCTCGTCTCGCAGTCGGTCGATGCCCAGGGCCGCGCGAACAACGTGCCGACGATCGACACGCGCCCCCGCCAACTCGGTGAGTGCGCGAACTGGGGCTATTACCTCGATCAGGGAATGGTCTCGATTCGGACTGCGCCGCTCAGCGCTTTTCTGATGCCGCTCAGCACTTACGACACGTTCGGAAACCTCAACCCGGAGTTCATAGTTTGGGGAGAGGACACAGACCTGACGTTTCGCATCACCGAACAGCGGCCCGGCTTTCTAGTCGGTATGAGTAAGATCCTGCATTTGCGCGGCCAGCCGGGCGACATCAGCATATTCCTCGAAGACGACAAGCGGCGCGTGCCGAACTTTTACTACCTGTATCGCAACATGCTGTACGTGCGTCGTCGCTACGTCGGCCCTCACGCCTACGTGAATGGCATCGCGCGCGGGTTGCTGGAGACGGCGCAGCTCGTCGCCGCGGGCAAGTTCTGGAAGGCGCAGATTGCGCTGCGTGGCGTGGCGGCGGGTATCGTTTTCAATCCGAAGCCCGAAGCGCCCCGTGTCTGAGTCGCTACGAGCTTGGTTGTTCGGCTCGCTGTGCTTGTTCGTGGGTTGTACGGGCTCGTCTTCGTGTGCCGGCGCGAAGGAAAACACGCGCGAACAGGGCCATCCGCGCGACCAAGTTGCGGCTCCCGACTCGGTGCCTGCAGCCGCGAGCGGCGAACGCCCTCCCGCGTTGTCCGAAGGCGATCCTTTACGTCCGGGATCGGTGGCACCTAAACCAACGGGGCCCGAGTCCGTAGGCGTCGGCGACATTCGCGAGCCCGCGCTCGGTCCGGGCCCAACTGAAGCGGCCCGGGTGACCGGCGCTCCGTTCGTGCTCGTGAAGAACTGGAACTTCGGAAGCGCTGGGACGATACGCAGCACGCAGGAACTGATGTCCGAGTTCGAGTTTCACGACCAGTTCGATACGATCGCGAACGGCACCAAGTACGGCTCGGTCACTGTCGCGCCCACGCCCGAGACGGCGATCTTCGTCGCGCGCGAGCTCGGCCTGCCGGACAACAAACAGCCGGTGGAAGATCCGCTGCGGCCGAACCGCGAGTTCAAGTCCGATGTGCTCGTGGCACATGTCAGGCCGCTGTCAGCGACGGCGACTAAAGTCAGTGTCAAAGCGCACGATACCGGCAACGGCAGCTTCATGGCGAAGTGGAAGCTGCCGAGCGGGGGGAGCGGTCTCGGCAAGGATCTGCTCTGGGAGACACGCGCGCGCATTCCAAAGCCGCTGCTCGGTTACTGGTTTGCGATCTGGACCGCCGGAAATCGCTGGGACAAGGGCGCGGAGATGGACGTCGTCGAGTCGTTCGGCGTCCCGCACCTCGCACCGGGAGCCAAGTGTTTTCACGTCAACTCGGTTGGCGGCGACGACAACGAAGAGTTCGACAACTGGCCACGAGGTCTCACGAAGGCAGGCGTGCCCGAACGAAAGTGGGACTTGAGTCAGTGGCACACGTGGACGTGGGTCTATCTGCGCGATGACACTTATCGCGTCTACTACGACGGGCACTTGGTTCAGCACGGCAAGCTGTATTGGACCTTCGGCGCGAAACCGAACGGCCCACCGATCGATATGCGGTTCTTGTTCGACTTCTCGTGGGGTCATACCGAAATTTCGGATGTGAACATCTCGCTTCCGGCCTCGAGTTTCCCGCTGACTTACGAGATCGACTACAGCCGTGTGTACTTACGCTGACACTCAGTCATGAGGTTCGATGGGGCCGCTCTTAACAGTCTTGATTCCGAACTACAACTACGCGCGATATTTGGTCGCCGCGGTGGATTCCGCGTTGGCGCTCGACTACGCGCCGAAAGAGATCATCGTCGTCGACGACGGCTCGACTGACGGTTCACGAGCCATTCTCTGCGACTACGAGCAGAGGGGCGCGATCAAGACTGTCTTCCAGGCGAACGGCGGGCAGCCGGCCGCACTGAATGCGGGCTTCAAGCATGCGCGAGGCGAGCTCCTCTACGTGCTCGACTCGGACGACATCGTCGCGCCGCATATGATGAAGCGCGTGATGCAGGTGTGGCGTCCGGGGATGAGCAAGGTGCAGTTCTGCCTGGAGTCGATCGACGAAAACGGCGAGCGCATCGGCAGCATCTTCCCGAACTTTCCGGCGGGTACCACGCCCGCGATGCTGCGCCGCGCCGTGCTCGAGACCGGCGAGTATCAGTCGCCGCCGACCTCGGGCAACGTCTACGCGCAGTCGTACCTCGCGCGGTTGTTTCCACTCGAGCCGGAGCGCTTCCGGTACAGCGATGGGCCCATGAACGCCGTCGCTCCGCTCTACGGCGAGGTCGAAGCGATCCCCGAGGCACTCGGCCAGTACCGGATGCACGGCGCGAATCAGTGGGGTCGGCGCGAGTTCGATCCGACCGTGTACACGCGAGCGGTCACGCACAATCTGGCTCTCGACGCGTACATCGCTGAGCATGCGCGTGCGCTCGGCGTCGCGTTTCGGCCGGAGCTGTCGGACCGTGCGCCTTGGGCGATGCAGTATCGGATGGCGTCGATCAAACTCGGCCCGGAACGGCATCCGTTGCCCGAGAGCGCGGCACACGTAATGAAGCTCGGGCTCGCGGCCGTTGTCGAATCCGCGACTCTTTCGGCGGCACAGAAAGCCACGATTATTCCGTGGCTTTTGCTGATGGGCGTCGCACCACGCAAACTCGCGGCCGAGCTTGCGAAGCTGCGCTTTCATCCGAGCTCGCGGCCGCAATTGTTGAGCCGCGCACTCAAGGCCTTCGGCACGTTGAAGCCGAGCTAACGCTGCTCTCGAGGCGGAAGCCCTTGTGCGTTCACGGCCTGTTCACGGGTTGCGGTTTTTCTGACAGTCGCACCTCGGCATGCGAGACCTGATGGTCGCGTGGCACTGCGTCGCAATCGGTTAGTCGATGAGCTGAGATGTCTTGGACACTTTGCTGTCACAGGCGTTTTGTCGACTTGCATGACGACGATGTCAGTGCCCCGCTGCTCTGCTATGTGATAACTAACGATCGCTAGATTGCTTCGGTCTAACCGGAACTCATATGGCGCTGTGCTTGATGTTGAGTGGTGCGCTTCTCGTCTGGGCCGCACTGCATCCATTCACGACCTATCCAGTGTCGCTCGTCTTCCTCCGCTTGCTGTCAATCGGAACGCGCACGCGCACGCGCACGCGCAACCCACAAGCGAGCGAACACGCAGGCTCGCTCGAGAGCGGCGGCGGCGAGAGCGGCGAGCACGAAACCAATGCGCTGCGGCCTCGTGACGTCGCGATCTGCATGTGCGCGT
>DASRXR010001168.1:0-2133 GCA_035687405.1 Polyangiales bacterium | reverse complement strand
GACGATCGTCGCCGCCCTGCGCGGCTCGGGTCTGGGGATCGACCAAGTCGCGAAACATGCGAAAGCGAAAAACGCCGAACATCGCGTCCTTCGTCGTCAGCTTGTTGGCGATGAACGCAGCGACGAGCTTGCTCGCATCGGCGTTTTTCGCTTTCGCATGTTTCGCGACTTGGTCGATCCCCAGACCCGAGCCGCGCAGGGCGGCGACGATCGTCGTCCAATCGAGCCCCGCATCGAGCATGCCGCCGACCGCTGCAGGCCCGCTCAGCTTCATGGCGAACAAGGCGGAGCCGAGCTCGCCGTTGCTGACCTTTTGATACTGCAGGAAGGCGATCACTTCGGTCGTACTCGCGCCGATGTGCGTCAGTGCGACCGCGCGTTCCTTCGCATTGGCACCGGCGAACTTCAGCGCGCGCGCGACCTTCGGCGTCGGATAGCCGGTTGCCTTCAACGCAGATGCGATGTCGTCATACGACGCGCGCTGGCCGCGCAGCTCTTTCGCGAGATCGCCCGCGAACAGCTTTGCGTCAGTCATCGCTTGAATGACCGCAGGCGCACCGAGCCCTGCTTTCCTGAGCGAGACCGCGATGCCGGTGGGTGTGTGCTGCGTCGCTTTGAGTGCAGCCGCGAGTTCTGCGGGCGGGTAGTCGGCGCTGATCAGCGCCGCGTTGCCCGTGTTGTCGTCGATGCCGGCTTTGTCGAACGCGCGTTTCACTTCCGTCGCATCCACGCTGATCTTGTGAAGCGCCCCGGCGATGTCCACGGCAGTGTGGTTGAGCTTCGTGAGCGCTTGCACCATCTGGCCGGTCTGGGCGTGCTGACCGTTGAGCACGACGACCATATCGGGCAGCGACAGCTCGGCTTCGTTGACGATCGTGACCAGTGCATCGAAGCTGTTGATCAGGAAGACATCGACCGCGTCCGACAGCTCCGAGGCCTTGTATCCGGCCTCGTGAAGTGCCGCGATCGTATCGGCCGCAGTTGCGCCTGCGAGCTTCAGCTCACGACCGGCGCGGTCCGCCGGCATGTTTTTGCTCTTCGCGACGATGGCTTGCCGTGAGGCAGCCCTACGGTCGACCTTCGGGGGGACCGTGGCGGCCGGCGCGGGGGAATCCGCTGCAGCGGACAGCGGCACCGACAGTAGCGCTGTGATTGTGGCCCACGCAGCAGCCCTGACGTGCGAGCGCCAGCCAAGTGCACGAGCATGACGATGGGCGAGGTTCGGCCTGCATACGTGTTGCATGAACAACTAGTGACAGATCGCCTTTCAGACAGTTCATTTGTCCTCGGATCTGACACTCAGCTCGCCAAGCGGAGATAAAGGCGCTGGGTGTCGCCGGATGTGGGTTTGGCGAAATCGGGTGCGAGACTGTTGAGCGCGCGACGGAGTCTGCGAAGCAGAGAGTTTCGCGGCGCGGAAGGCGGCCGAGCTCCGCGTGTCTCGCAAGCGTTCTCGCGTTCGAGCCACGCGCCGTACCGACAGTCGCTGCGATCCGAGATGCGTTACAGACTTGTAGAAGACGCGCGTCGCGCTCCTGCGATTGAGAGCAGAGCGGCTTGCGACTGCGCTGCCACCAGCTTACGTCGTCCCGACGGGTGCGGATCATCGTGGGTCCGATCCAGACCGGGCTCGATTGTTCGGCAGAGTACGATTCACGTGACTCGTCGCAGCTCGTACTCCGCCGCCGATAGCTGCAAGGAGCTGACGTGCCCGAGACTTGATGGGACCCGGTCATCTGCATTCTCACTAGAGTCTTCGGACAGACTCGGTGTCGGTTGCGTGGAAAATTTTTCTGCTTTTTTCTCGGCAAAGGCTTGACGTGTTTCGCGACGCCTCTCGACGACATTTGCAGCTCGAGTTCACAACATCGATTGCTGCACCGACGCTGCTCCCTGCGGTCGCGCGAGTCGAATTTCGATTTGCAACGTGTACTCGAAGCAGTTCGTTGAACACGTCGCATCCTCGGAGGACGGAAAACACGGTGCTATAGATTGCTTTTGAACGTTGGGGGGTGTCATGAAGGAGCTGGAACTTGCGAAGCAGCTGAGTGATGAGGCGCTGATCTCCAAACTCTCTCGATGTGTTCGAGAAGATCGCGTGCTGAGCGCTCGGCTTCTCGCGCACCTTGGAGA
>DASRXR010001167.1:0-3544 GCA_035687405.1 Polyangiales bacterium | reverse complement strand
CTCGAGCTATGCCGCAAGACGCGCGCGCGCCAGGATGCTCCCTTCACCTACCTCATACTGCTGACTGGGCGTTCCCGCGAGGTCGACCGCGCCGCCGCAATTGAAGCCGGCGCCGATCAGTTCATCACGAAGCCGTTCAACGTCCAACACGTCGTCGCGCAAGTGCAGCATGGGATTCTGGTTGCAAGCGAACGCCGATCCCGCTGACTGCCGCTCAACATGCTCACGTGGACGACGTCATGTCGAGCGTCAGGGTGATCGGCGCGTGGTCGCTTCCGAGCCGCAACGCCTGCTCTTGCAAAATGGTTGCGCTTGCCACCGCGGGTAGCAGCGACTTCGAGACGAGGGCGTAGTCGACGCGGGCCGCATCGAGCCTGCCATAGCGCGCTGCCACGCGGTTGAACCACGTGTACGATCGAGCGTCAGGATTCAAAACACGAAACGCGTCTTCGACCTCCAACGCCGGCATGAACGCATCGTTCAGCATCGCGCGCGCAGCTCGGTGTGGCTCTTCGGTTCGCAGGCGTGGATGCGTGTCGGCCGCGGAGCGCGAGACGTTCCAGTCGCCGAACAGCACGAGCTGCAGCCCGCGTGCACGCGCTGACTCGAACTGGTCGAGCATATTTGCTTGAAAGCGACGTTTGTGTGCGTGTCGATCGCCGTCCTCGTGGCCGTGCTCGGGATCGAAGTACGGCTTGTCGGTACCGTTCACCGCGTACACGTTGGCGAAGAACAACCCGAATTGCGGCAGCTCGAACATCACCAGCCTGCCTTCGCGCTCCCACGCCGGTGGCTCGACCCAGCGCGGCGCGAGGTCCTCGCGCACGTACGTCGCGACGCCGTAAGCGCGTCCACCTCGAAACCGCACGTTGACCGGATCGCGACACAAGCTGTGGCCGCAGACGTAGCCTGGTAGCGCGCGTTCCATACTTACTACCAGCGCCGTGTCAGTTGGGCGGATGCGGGCCTCTTGCAGCGCGAGAATATCCGGGCGCCCGAGGAGCTCGTGAAGCTCCGCGAGTGCGATGCGTACGACACTGGATTTGCGGCGAGTAGGCTTCGCAACCAACGGCGGCGCGAGCGTGCGCTCGAGGCCATCGACGTTCCACGATACGAGTGTGAGCAAAGAATGCGGCATGAGAGCGCCGGGGCGGACTAGTCCGTGCTGTCGAAGGGTGCAGCCACGGGCTTCGACTGCGCTGATCCTCGCTCACGCAGAAAGATCGTCAGTACGACGAGGACAGCGACGGAAAGAAACTCGCTCTGCCAGTTTTGAAATGACTGCTGCCAGAGCTCAGCCGACCGCAGGAAACCCATGAAGTCGAGACGGTGGCCGCCATGCCAGCGCTCGTTTTGGTTGTGGACGAGCATGCCGCCGTAGACGTGAAAAACAAACGATAGCGCGAACAAGAAAAACAGCGAAACGGATAGAGAATGCTCGTAGAGCGTGAGCACGACGCCACCTCTGCGAACGGGCCACGGTGCTTTGGGGTTGGGCTTCGTGCCGCGAGGATCGACATCCACCTCCTCGGGCTCATCCAGGCTCTTGGACTCAGACGAACCCTTTTGGCGAAGAAACCGAGTGAGAACTACAAACAGCGCCATCTGCAGAAACTCGCTCTCCCAGTTCTCGAACACTGCCTCGATAAAATCTCCGCTTCCGAGGTAGGCCCAAAGCCCGAGTGAGGCTGCGCCGTGCTGGGCGGCATCGTCGTTGTAGACGACGCGGCCGACCAACGCTTGGCCGACGAGGCAGGCTGCAAATAGCAGCGTGGCAACTATTGATAGCGAGTTCTCGCGAAAGATTTTCATCGTGCGTCTCGACATCCTATCCTCGGCATCGATGGTCTGGCTGGATGAAATCCTCGTGGTGGCAACGTGAGTGACGAGGTCGGAAAAATTGCGCGTGCGAGGCCCGGGGGCCGCAGCAAGACCGCCTCACAGTGTGTAGTCCTCGTGGACGTCATCAACGCCTTCGACTTTCCCGGCTCGCAGGGTCTGGTTCGGGCTGCTGAGCGCGCGGCGCTCAGAATTGAGCGATTGACTGCGCGGGCACGCATCGCGCGCGTGCCCATCGTTTACGTCAACGATAACTTCGGGCAATGGCGGTCCGACTTCGGAGCCACAGTGGAGGCGTGTCTCGAGCCCCATCAGCCTGGCAGGCGCGTAACAGCCCGCCTACGACCACACGATGGCGACTTCTCTGTGCTCAAGCCTCAGCATTCCGGCTTCTACTGCACCACGCTCGAGCCGCTGTTGATGCACCTCGGCGCGCGCACGCTACTGATCGCCGGATTCGCTACGAATCTTTGCGTGTTATTCACAGCCAACGACGCTTACATGCGTGGGTACGACGTCGTCGTGCCCATGGATTGCACCGCCTCGAACACAGCTGCACTCACGCGCGCGGCACTCGCACATGTGTCGACAGCGTTAGGAGGCAAGACCGTACGGTCGAGTGCGATCGTGTTTCCGAAAACCACGTCACGCGGCAAACCTCGCGCCAGGTAAACCGATGGCAACTGGACGGTCAGCATAGGTCGCCGCTCCACAGGCGCGAAAGCTCGCACCCGACATCCTATCCTTCACGCAGTGATGTCAGAAACCGAGCAAAGCCATCTGGCGCACGCCCTTGCAATCGGCTGCTCGTCGTCACGACGAGGTCGCGTCTCGATACCATGCGCGAACCTGCGCGAGCGAGCGCGTTCCACAACGCATGGTCTTCACCGCTCGGTACGGGAGAAAATCCTCCCGCACGCACGTAAGCATCAGCGCGAAATCCAAGATTCGAACCATGCACGTGGCCATGCGCCTGCCGATTGCCGTGCGCTCGATAAAAAGCGTTGAATGCGCTCGCCTGAGCTTGCGTAAAACCGCTCCAATCGTCGACATCGATCGTTCCGGCAATCGCATCAGCGCCCGCGTCCGCTTGCTCTACATGATCCGCAAGCCAACGGGGTAAAACTCGAAAGTCTGCGTCGGTCGTCACGAGCCACACGCGCGTCGGGTCGCGTGCAAAAAACGCCGAAGCACATCGCGGATCCCGTGGGCCCGCGCGCGACCTACGTTTTCGTAGTTCACGTCGACGATGTCATGCTCTTGCCGCAGAACCACGAGGTCGAAGGTTCCACCCGGCCATACATCCGGTATGGCGCCAACATCGACATCCACGTGTGCATATCGCTCCAAGCGCTTCCGCGCTCGCGCGGTAACCGACGGCACGACCTCGCTTGCGATCAATGCGTCGCAACGCGGCGCGAGCAGCTCCGTCAGTACGCCGAAGGAGCAGCCGGGCTCGAACGCGCGCGTGTACCGCGCTCGAGGTAACACAGCCAACGTCAGCGCGTATTTGCGCTCCTCGTAGCGCCGCGTCTCGAAGCCCCACGGGTCAGCGTCTTGGCTGTAGACGCGTTCGAAATATTCGTTCGCGAGCCTTTTCATACGAACAGCACTTCGAACTCGCGCGCGAATTACGCGAGTACATGTTCCGGTACGACCGGTTGGGCGTGCGCGGAATCGGACCTCCGTTCGATTTGCGAACGAT
>DASRXR010001166.1:0-6819 GCA_035687405.1 Polyangiales bacterium | reverse complement strand
GGCGGCGACTTCGAAGACTCGAGTGATGAGGGCGAGTCCGAGTCCGACGGCGACGAGGATGACGACGGTGACGGTGACGACGAGTCCGACGACGACGACAGCGACAGCGACGACAGCGACAAAGGCAGTCCAGGCAAGTCGTGACCACGACCGCGTCGCTGCTCGGCGCGCGGATTAGACGTATCGACGCGCCGAGCCCGGATTTGTGGGCGATTACACTCGCGACCGCCGAAGTTCGAGGAACGTTGGTCGTGTCGCTGCAACCGGGAGCGACCGGGATCGGTTGGTCCGAGAAGCGTCCGCACGGATTGCCGGCGACGAGCTTCGTGCAGAAGCTGCGAAAAGAGCTCGAAGGCGGTCGGCTTCAAGCGTTGGAGGAAGTCGGCTCTCGGCTCGAGTTGTCGATCGCGCGAGCGCAGCAAACGTTGAGTCTGCAGTTCGAGTTCGGCACGCAAAACGTGTTGCTGTATGCGAGCGGCGCGCTCTTGGCGAGCGCGCAAAAGGTGCGAGCGGAGGCGGCGACACAAGCCACCGACGCGCGTACAGCACTCCCAAAGGCGCGGACTGACGCGGCGCCGCACGCCGGCGACGCGCGCGGCGCACTCCCGAGGGCGCGCGCGCACGGAGCGACAAACGCCGCCGACTTGCACGCCGAGCTCGAAAAGACGCGCGCTGACGCGGCGCCGCACGCCGGCGACTCGCGCATCGCGCTCGAGCTGGATTTGGCGGAGCTCGAAGAGCGTGCTCGTACGTTGCTTCAGGATCGGGGCGAGGCCCTACTCGCACTTCGAAAGACCGCGCTGCTCCGCGGACTTCGGGCGACTCGCAAGAAGTTGGCGCGCAAACAAGCCGCGATCGCAGGCGACGCGGCTCGAGCGGCCGAAGCGCCGGCGCTTCGGCAACGCGCCCAACTGCTCATGTCGAACCTTCATGCGATCACGCGCGGCGCGACGTCTGCGCAGTTGATCGACTACGCGGTCGATCCGCCGGCAAACGTCGAGATCAAGCTCGATCCAGCGCACCACCCGCGCGAGCTCGCCGAAGGCTGGTTCAAGCGCGCGCGGCGCTTCGAGCGCGGTGCAACCGTGGCAGCGCAGCGTGCGGCTGCGGGTGAAGCCGAGTTGGCGGTGTTGGACGTACTCGAACAAGAGATCGACGCGAGTGCCGACACTGAAACCCTCGATGAGCTCGCGGTGCGGGCCGAGCGGCTGGGCGTGCGGAGCGAGTTGCCCAACCAGGTGGCAGGGCCGGCGAAGGCGAAAGAGCCGGCCAAACATGTGGCGTATCGAACGCTGCTGGGGACTGGAGACCGCCCGATCCTCGTGGGCAAGGGAGCGAGCGACAACGACGTTCTCACGCGTGATCACGCGCGGCCGCACGACTTGTGGCTGCATGCGAGGGACGTCGCGGGTGCGCATGTGGTGGTGCCGCTCGAGAAAAACGAGGTTTGCCCGCAGGAGCTGTTGATCGATGCGGCCCACGCGGCAGCGCATTACAGCGATGCGAGGGGGGAGGCGACGGTGGACGTGAGCTACACGCCGCGGCGGTACGTGCGGAAGCCGAAGGGTTCGGCCGTCGGGTTAGTGGTGCTCGAGCGGGAGAAGGTGCTGCGGTTGCAGGTGGAGGCGGGGCGGTTGGCGAGGTTGTTGGCGACGGACCGGTAGGGGTCGGGGGTGATCCGTGGGGTTGCACGGGTGATCCGGTCGATTGTTGGGTGCGTACCGGGTTGCCATCGCTAGTCGCGTTCTGCTCGAGCAGCCGCGACGCGAGCTCGCGCCCGCGCGAATCGAGACGGCTTCGCAATCGTCGCCCGCACGGGCCGACTCCTATCTCGTGGACTCTCGTCGCGATTGCCGGGCGGAGTTCGATTGCAGCGTGATCCCGTGCGATACCGGTCGGCAGACTTGTGCTCGATTTTCCAGCGGTTGGAATGCGGCGGTCTCGGACGCGAGGTCTATCGGTGGCTCCCTTCGGTTGCCACGCCGCGTTCGAACGCAACGCCAACCGGCGCGCGATAGCGATCGCGGCGCTCGTCGCGATTTGCCGCGCAGCGTTCGAGTGCAGCGTGATCCCGCGCGATACCGACCGAAACTCGACTTTAATCGGTCGAATAGATCGAATTGCGACTGCACGAGCGACTTAGGCGATCGTGTGCTCTCGCTCGACTACTGCCGCTCTTGGCTGCGGGTTGCTGCTTTCGGCTCGCACACGAGTAAGGCGAGACTGGTGAGCGCCTCACGGACGTGGCACGCCGCGTCCGCAGAGTGGGCGCGCCGCGGCTCGCTGCGCTTGCACACGAGTAAGGCGAATTGGCGGCGCCTTACTTACGGCACTCGCCTCGGCCCGAGATTGCGGGCCGCGCAACGCGGCTCGCTATTTTATTGCGGGCCGCGCAACGCGCCCCGCCGTTAAAATGCAGAAAACCGCCGGCACTTAAGTGCCGGCGGCCTCTGCGCGGCCGCTCTTGAATATCAATCGAGTCGAAGCCTCTCAGTTCGGCGGCGCCAAGCTGTCGTCCGAATAGGAGTCGTCAGACTCCTCTTCGGGCTCGTTCAGTGACGCATCGCCATCGTGCTCAGGCTGATCTGAAACGGCTTCAACCCTCGCGGTCTTCTTCCTCGTTGGGGCAGCCTTTGCGGCCTTCTTGGTGCCCCTAGACGTCGCGCGCTTAGCTACTTTTTTTTTTGCTCGCCTTGTTGGCGGCTTTTCGCTTGCCAGCCTTCTTGGCGGCCTTGCGGCGTCCACCCTTGCGCTTCGCCTTACCTGCAGTCGACTTACCCGCCTTTTTGGCGGCCTTCTTTCTCTTCTTCGCGGCCATACGGACCCTCCTATTGGTCGGTAGGATGAATGCAACGTATTGTAGGGTGATGGCACGTGTCAACCCTGCAAACACATAAATTATACATAACTTATTGGTCTTTGTTAGATCACTGGTCCCTCTCATTCATAAACGTATGAAATGGTTCAATAATTTTCGTTGCAGCCACAGCACCAGATTCGGCTGACAGCGGGTCCCGAGACCCCTCGGGAGCTGTTCCAGCCAGATCTTTGACTTCCAAACCCCCCGTCCCCTAACTTCGCCAACGATTTTCCAAGGCTGCGGTTCGGGCCAGATCTCTTACAAAGCAGGAAAGTGCGATGAATCGTTCAAAGACCCTGGTCCTTGCAGTAATCCTCGGCGTTCTTGCCGGTGCCTGTGGCTACTCCGATGAGGAGATGCAGGCTGAACGCGACCGGATCACCAACAAGCTCCAAGGCGAGCGCGCTGCCGATAAGGCAGCAGCAGACAAGAAGATCCAGGAACTAGCGCTTCAGAATGCTGCGCTGACCGAGCAACTCCGGAAGCTCGGCATCAACGTCGAAGATCAGAAGCGCAGCCTCGAAGAATCGAACAAAGCGCTCGAAGAGCTGAAAGCCAAGGAACGCCAAGCGCAGCAGCGCCTCGCGACGTTCAAAGGAATGCTCGATCGCTTTCAGAAGATGATCGAGAGCGGCAAGCTCAAAGTTAAGATCGTTCGCGGCCGCATGGTCGTCGAGCTTTCCGAAAACATCTTGTTCGACTCGGGACGCGCGGATTTGAAGAAGGAAGGTCAAGACGCTTTGACCGAGGTCGCAACGGTATTGGCTGCAATTCAAGACCGCGATTTCCAGATCGCAGGCCACACCGACAACATCCCAATCAAGAGCGCGAAGTTCCCATCCAACTGGCACCTCTCGACCGCGCGTGCTCTGACCGTCGGAACCTACCTCGCCGATCACGGCGTGCCGCCGGTGCGGCTGTCAGCTGCAGGCTATGCCGACACCCAACCGGCAGCGCCGAACGACACGCCGGAAGGCCGGCAACAGAATCGCCGGATCGAGATCGTGCTCATGCCGAACCTCGACGAGCTCCCGGATCTTTCGCAGCTCAAAGACATGAAGTGACGGCAGCCTGCGCTAGCGACTACAAGCGTAATCGCTAGCGACTACGCAGTTACTCACCAGAACTGCGCGCACGCCGAGTAGTGCAACGAGGCCCGCTGCCAATGGCTGCGGGCCTTCGTTTTGTGCCCACCAACTCACGATCTGTCCCCCAAGCCGCCGGAATCATTACTGGGCCCCTGAGACTGGCCGAAGTTTCAGTCCCGGCGCTGCGTTTCAATCGCATTGACCCTAGAGCTCAATCTAAGTAGGATTCCATGCGACCCGTGCTCTGCGCGCCACCCGGTGAACGGCATTGCGAGTGTCATCGCCAGGGAAGCGGCAAGCGCCCGGCTCACGAATGTTCAATGCCTAACGAGCCGGCGCAAAACAGGGTTTTTCGATTTCTGACACAACCACAGGGAGTGCGAAATGCAGCCCCGAACCGATAAGCAGACGTTTAAAGTAGGCGACAAGGCCGTATATCCGGCCCAAGGCGTCGCCGAAGTCATTTCCATCGAAGAGAAGGATATTGCAGGCAATCGCCTGAAGTTTTACGTGCTTCGCATCCTCGACACGAATCGCAAGATCATGGTGCCGGTCAACAACGCCAAGAGCGTTGGCCTCCGCCGCCCAATCAGCGAAGAGGAGATCGAAGAGATTTTCGCGATTCTGCGCGAGCGCACGATCGCCTTCGACAACCAAACGTGGAACCGCCGCTACCGCGGGTTCATGGACAAGATCAAGACTGGCTCCGTCTTCGACGTAGCCGAGGTCATGCGCGATCTGTATCGGCTGAAAGCCGAGAAATCGTTGTCGTTCGGCGAACGCCGGATGCTCGAGACCGCGCGTGCCTTGATCGTCAAGGAGATCGCGGTCACCCGCGAGAAGAGCGAAGAGAACGTCCAAGCGGAGATCGAACTGATCTTCGACACCAACTGAGTCCCGGATCGGCCACCGCGCGTTTGCTTGCTGGGTACCCCCTTCGAGCGTAACGCGGCGTGGTCGGCTCTCTCCTCGAGAGCACCGGAACGTCCTCGGCGCAAAAGCTCCGAGGCGTTCTCCAACTCATGGAGCCTCGGATCGTGTTTCTTCCGTCGCCAGTTCCCGCAACTTCGCCGCGCGTCGCCCGACGCGCCGGGATGGGGTCTTGCGCGCGCTGCTCGCCGCTTTTGGCAGCAGCGCCGCCTGCGTCACCCACCTCGCCCGAACCGCGCCGCTTGCAGCTCGTAGCTGCAGCCGCCGGGAAGCTGCGCAGAATCGAACCGCCCTGTCCGCAGCCGGTAGCTGCCGTTGTAATGGACATCAGGCGCGGGGCGGCGATCAGATTTTTTGCCGGGCAGCTCATCGCTTCCGGCACACGGCCCGCGACAGGCGCGGCGCCTTCGTATTCCTATTTGCATTCAGATTCATTCAGGTCGACCGATCGATGTGCGCTCCCTGGAACGGAGGGAGCCACGCGAGCTCACGTCGATACTCTGACCACGCTGGTCTCGACCTCACCCCGTCGTTTTCAGATGGAGCGCGCGCCCCTGTGTCCGCGCGCCCACAGCGACACACTCTCCCCCGAATTTTTTCTCAACTCATGGCTGGCAACAATTCTCTCGTCATCAACGTCGATATCGCAGAAACCCGCGTCGCACTGATCGAGGCCGGTAGCATCACCGAGCTTTTCGTCGAGCGCGAGCAAGACAAAAGCCCGGTCGGCAACGTGTACCTGGGCAAAGTCACGCGCGTGCTTCCGGGCATGCAGGCGGCGTTCATCGACATCTCCCTCGACCGCGCCGCGTTCCTCCACGTCGAAGACGTGGTCGTCTCAGAGGACATGGACAACCTCTTGAACGGCGAAGACGAGGAGGACCACTCGCATCCGCACCCTCCTCACGTGGAGGGCGAACCGGAGGAGGTGCCGGAAGTGAAGCCGCGCGCCACCGCTCGCAAAGTCACGCGGGCGACGCCGATCCGCGACGTGCTGAAAGAGGGCCAACCGCTGATGGTGCAAGTCAGCAAAGGGCCGATCGGCACCAAAGGTGCGCGCGTCACGAGTCACGTCGCGCTGCCGGGCCGCTACGTCGTGTATCTGCCGACGGTCGAACACATCGGTATCAGCAAGCGCATCGGCAACGAGATGGAGCGCAAACGGTTGCGCGAGTCGATCGAAGCCGTGAAGCCTCCCCAGGGCGGCTTCATCGTCCGCACCGTCGCGACGGGCCTCACGAAGAAGCAGCTCAAGGCCGACGTCGGGTACCTCGTGAAGCAGTGGGAAACGGTCAGCAAGCGCAAGTCGGAGACCAAAGCTTGCCCCGCCCTACTCTACGAAGACCTCGACATCACGCTGCGCGTCGCACGCGACTACTTCACCGAGGACGTCGACAAGATCATCATCGACTCGCAGTCCGAGTACGAGCGCCTGCGCGGCTTCATCGGCACGTTCTTGCCGGAGCGCATCAACGACGTGGAGTACTACGAGGGCAAAGATCCGATCTTCGACGAGTACGGCATCGAAGACGAGATCGCGCGCGCGCTGTCGCGCAAGGTGCCGCTCGCGTCGGGTGGCTATCTGATCATCGACCAAGCCGAAGCGCTGACGGCGATCGACGTCAACACGGGCCGCTTCACCGGCAAGGGTAAAGACGTCGAAGAGACGATCTACCAAACGAACCTCGAGGCCGTGCAGGAGATCGCCTACCAGCTCCGGTTCCGGAACATCGGCGGGCTGATCGTGCTCGACTTCATCGACATGGAGCGGCCGAAGAACCGCGACAAGGTCTACAAGGCGCTCGTGGAAGCGCTCAAGCGGGACCGCGCGACCACGACGATCACGCGCATCAGCGAGCTCGGCCTGGTCGAGATGACCCGCAAGCGCACGCGCGAGAGCCTGGGGCGCACGCTGTTCGAGCCCTGCTTCTTCTGTGACGG
>DASRXR010001165.1:0-10381 GCA_035687405.1 Polyangiales bacterium | reverse complement strand
AGCTGCGACAGAGTCATGCTCGAGAAGAAGACGCTCGCGTACACGGTCAGCGGGTCGTCCGTATTCGCGGCGCGAAGCTCGTTGAGCCGCGCTTCCAGCTCGATGCGCCGAGTTTTCGAATCCGTCAGCTGCCTCGAAAGCTGCCCGATGTTGCTGGCGACGATGTTCTGCTGGTCTTCCAGCGACACGGCGAGATTCGTGTGCTGCTCACTGAACTCGTGGAGTGCGAGCTCGGAGTGCTCGAGTTGCCGCTTCAAACCGTCCAGTTGTTTGCCGAGCCAGTCGAGCGCGTTTGTCGTCGCGCCAAGCCGGTCTTCCATGATCTTTTCGATGTAAGACGACGCGATAGTGTTCGCGAGCAGGACTGCACGTTCGGGACTGCGATCGTTGACGAGGATGTGGACCAGCCGCGTCTCACGCTCTTGCGACACTGTCAGCATGCGCTGCAGGGACCGCGCTGCGTCGAGGGTCGACGCGCGCTTCCACGTCGACCGCTCCTCTTCCGAGATCCCCATGAAGTCCGGATTCTCGTGAAGCGACAGCTTGCGCACGACGCGCTCTGCGACCGCACGACTCGCGATGATCTTGTTCTGAGTCGCGAAGTACTCGCGCGTCTCCCACCACATCATCGGCGATGCGACGTCTTCGACTTCGCGACCGAGCGGCTTCGGTGGGTTGGGGTCGTACTCGATTAGACAGTCCGCTTGGTAGACGCGGGGCTGGCGCATCGTCCAGGCGTACGCGGCTGCGGTTCCGAGCACGGCCACGAGCAGGACGATCCACTTCCGCTTCCAGAGGACGCCGAAGTACTCGACCACTTGCGTAGTGGCAGCGCGGCCGGTGGACAAACTCGTGGGTTGGGTACTCAAGGATTCACGCTGCAGCGGGTCAGACCACGTCGGTCGCGCGGGCTCCGTTCACGCTGGGGAAGATAGCTTGCGTCCGAGTTGGATGCGCCGCCGGCCCCGGCAATTCAGGGAGCACGTTATGGCCCACGCGAAGCGAGTCTCAGCGCTTAAAATGCAGGCCGAACGAGCTGTATCACAGATGATTAAGTCTGCAACGTGCGCGCCTCGGAAAGGCCGCCAGCGGCTTCAAACCGCGACCCGCTGCCCAGAGCGGCGGGCCCGGAACTGGGCATAGATCCAGTCGTAGGTGTGCCGCAGGCCCTGCTCGAGGGGCAATGAGGGCTCCCAACCGAGCTTCTCGCGGATGAGCGTGTTGTCGCTATTGCGACCGTTCACGCCCTTCGGTGCGCCGAGATCATAGCGCCGCTCGAGCTGGAAACCGGCGAAGCGCTCCGCGATCGTGACGAGTTGGTTGATCGTCACGAGCTCGCTCGACCCCAAGTTGATCGGCTCGGTTACGGCGGGGCTGTCCATGATCGTTCGAATGCCGTGAATGCAGTCGTCGACGTACATGAAGCTGCGCGTCTGCTCGCCCGTACCCCAGATGTCGATCACGTGCTCGCCGCTCTCAGCGGCTTCGATGACCTTACGGCAGATCGCAGCCGGCGCTTTCTCGCGACCGCCGTCCCACGTGCCGAATGGACCGTAGACGTTGTGAAACCGCGCGACCCGCGTGTACAGACCGAAGTCTTCCGTGAAGTGACGACACATGCGCTCGGAGAACAACTTCTCCCAGCCGTAACCGTCTTCCGGCAGCGCTGGGTACGCGTCTGCTTCTTTGAGCGGCACGACCTGCGCAGCGCGCTGGAGCTCCACGTTGTACGCGCAGGCGGAAGACGAATAGAAGAACCGTTTCACGCCGTGCTCGCGCGCTGCGAGCAACATGTGCGTGTTGATCATGACGCTCAACATGCACTCGGCTTTGTGCGATTCGATGAAGCCCATTCCGCCCATGTCCGCCGCGAGCTGATAGACGTCGGTCGCACCCTGACAGGTTTCGAAGCAGGCTTCGCGCAAGCGGAGGTCGAGCTGTAAGCTCTCGACGTCCGGAAAGCGCTGGTACCAGTCGTGCTCGGACCGAATGTCGACGGCACGGATGCGAACGTCGCCGCTCCGACGTAAGGCTGCGACGAGGTGGCCTCCGATGAAACCTCCGGCACCCGTCACGACTATCAGCGGTTTTGTCATGTGCAGATTCGAGTATGCATCATCGGACGTCTCGCGGCCGTGGAGCGAGGATCCGATCGCGTGTCGCGCAGTACGACGCCGTCAGCGGCTCGCGTGCGCAGAGCTGGACGTACGCCCACACCATTTGGGCGCGATCGCCGAGAGCGCCTGCAAGTTCCGCGATTTGCACGAGATAACTCGTTTCCTGGTTGATACTATAAGCTTCTCGATACGCCGCGAGCGCCGAGTTGTTGTTCTGCAAGGCGAGCTGAATTCCCGCTTCGAACGCGTAGCTGTCGGCGAGGCCTTCGACGCTGCCCGCGCTGTGGTGGCGATAGGACAGGATCACTCGTTGGGCACCGGCGACGTCGCCGAGCCGAGCGAACGCCACGCCTTCGGCACGTAGGATCTGCAGCTTGTAGTTCGCAGCCGTCAGCGGCAAGTCGCGCTCCGCCTGATCGATCGCCTCTTGGTACCGCCCTGCGGTGAGCAGCATCTCCACGCGAGTCGCACGCGCCCGCGGGTTGTCCGGTTGCCGTTCGAGCAGCGCGTTCAAGCTCGCGAGCCCTTCATCGATCTCACCTTCGAGCGCAAGTCGATAGGCTTTGCGCTCGAAGGCGAGAGGCCGTTCGGGGAACTCGTCGATCAGCACGTCGTCGATCGCCGCCGCCGACGGATGGGTAGGGTGGAGGCAAAGGGCTGCGAGTTCGAGGTACCCCGCGCGCCACTCACCCTGCGGTGCAGCGAGCAGCGCGGGATCACCTTTGCGGCCGGCGAGCGAGCAGATTTGCGCTTGCCACGGGCGCGGATCGATCTCAGCGGCTTGCCGCAGCTCCACCAGTGCTTGATCGCGCTGACCGACGCGCCACAACCACTGGAACGCGAGCACGTGCGGCGCGGCCCAGTTTGGAGCGCGCTGCATCGCGTGATTGATCCAGACCCCAGCGCGGCGATCCGAATGCTTCAGGGCTTCGCTCGCGGCCACCACGCCGAACACAGGCTCGGCAGGGTGGAGCGACAGTGCCCGTGCGAGCGTGCGCTGGAATCCCGAGCGGTCTTGGACACGCAGCTGTTCGCGCAAGCGAGCATCGAGCGCGCTGATCGATTGGCTCGGTAAGCGCGGCCCGAGCGTTGCGAGGACGACGACACCCGCGGTGCACAACGCCGTGATCGGGATCAGCAAGCTTCTGCCGCGCAAGGCCTGGGTGTGTTCCAGCTTCTTGGGCGCGATGATCGCTGCGAGAAGCGCAGCTGCGACGACCGCGATACCCACGAGCTCGAAGCCGAGATCCACCAGATTTTGCAGGCAGTAGGCGAGTAGGGCGCTACCCGCACACAAGTGCGCGAGCGAGCGGGTACGCCGTGCCGTGCGCGCGAGCGCGAGCGCGAGCAGGGATGTCCACGCCAACGTGATGGGGAGGCCCCACTCGCTCGCCCACTGGATCAGAAAGTTTTCTGCGTAAGCGAAGCGGACGGTTTGGCCTTCGACGCCGACGAACGCACTCGAGAACGCGCCGCGACCGATGCCGAGCCAAGCGTGATTCCAGGCGAAGGCGGCGCCGCGTTGCAGGAGTGCGAATTTGCTGAGGTCACGATTTTCGAGCTCGCGCGTTATCAGCTTGCTGTCCACGTACATCGCGATTGCAGCCGCAGCCACGATCGCGAGCGCGAGGCCGAGCGTGCGGGACCACCAACTACGCGCAGCCGTTTGCCGCTCACGGCGGCGACTCACGAGCTGCACGCATGCGACTGCGAGAAGCGCACCGAGGGCGAGCTGGCCGACTGCACCACGAGACAGCGACAGGATCGCGGTGAGCGCGGTCAGCACGACCGCCAGCCGGCCGAACCAGCGCACCTCGCGCACTTGCGCGCGATAGGACAAACCGATCCAGAGCGGCACGCCGAGCGCTGCGAACCCGCCGAGGTTGTTCTGATTCATCAGCGGTGCGAGGAGAAGCTGGCGCCCGACCTCCGCCGGTTTGTAAAGACCGAACACTCGATCGAGACCTGCGAGCCCGTGTCCAAGCGCGACGACACTCATCGCGAGCGTGGACACTGCGATCATCCAGAACACGGCACGGCGCGCACCGTGTGCACCGAGAAGCCAAACCGCTGCGAACGTCGCGATGATCGCGATGCCCTTGACGATCTCTTCCTGGGTTGCCCCCGGATCCGCCGAGAGCGTGCACGAGGACCCGGTGGCGACGCCGAGGGCTGCGTACGCGGCGCGCGTGTTGCGCGCGGATCCGGGCGCGAGGACGTCGACGATGCCGCACGGCAGCGGCAATGCCTGAAGCGCTGTGTATGCGACCAACCCCAATGCAGCCCAGAACACGAGCGGCGCTGGAGCACGGAGCTCGCGCCGGTATGCGAACGCAGCCAAGGCCGAACACACGAGCGAACTGATCGCGATGCATAGAACGCCCCAAGGCAAAACGCCTCCGAGCAACATCGGGGCGAGCGTGAGGTGCAAGCTGAGCGCAGTCAGCGCAGCTAGCTCCGCGCGTGTCCGTTGCCGGCCTTCACTGGAGTTCCTGCGCCTGCGCGCGCGCCGTCGCGTCGCTGAGCTCGCCGCCACGTCGTTTATTTCGCTCTCGATCATCGACACGGCCCGCGCTCGCTCGCGCAATTTCGAGGGTTTGGAGCGGGGCGGACAGCCTACTCCGAAGTGTGCAGAGCGTCACCCGCTGTACGCTCGTAGAACGTGACTCCAAACGTGCTCGGGTTGCAGCCAGCGGTCAGATCCAACGTCTTCGTCCGCGAGGTCAGCTCGCGCTGCAGTGCCGGGTAGCGGCGGATCAGCGTCTCGGCACCGTCGTCGAACGCGATCACACCTGCCGCTGCGAGCGCTGCGCCGTCATCCGCGAAGCCGCGCAGCAGCGACTCGGTCTGAGCACCTTGGTCGTCGAAGATCACGCGGTGAACGCCGCCACGGCGGATCGTGGGTAGCCAAAGCGCGTTCGGGCCGACGACCGTCTTGCCCGCACTGATCGCACGCTCGAGGACCGGGCCGACCGCAGTGTCGAAGCGATAGGGATCGCGACACGACCATTCCTTCGCGAGCCGATAGCCTAGTCCGCCGAGCACGAGCGCGCCGCCGAGCACGGAGCCCGCCGCCAGCGCGAAGCTGAGCCTGCGCGTCCAGCGAGCGGTCGCATCGATCGACATCGACAGGACCAAAACGACGAACGGCGTCGCGAACATGAAGTAGAAAGCCGACGACTTCATGCCGACGAATGCGAACAGTACGATTTCGGCGATGCACGCGACGCAGACCGCGCGCTCGAGCGGCAGCTTCGAGCGCACAAAGGCGAATGCAGCCAGCAGCGGCGCGAGCGCGTAGAACGGGATCGCCGTCGGCGCATGAAGAGCGGCATGCAGATTGAAGTAGCGCTGCCACTCGTGGACCACCGCAAGCAGCACGGGTTCGGTGTAGGCCTGACCGGTATCGAGCACCTGCGCTCGAAACTGGTCCCAGTGGCCCCACGCCCACACGGTCCACAGCGCGACGCCGGTCGCGCCGCCGAGCGCGACGAAGCACGCGCGTCGCAGCTCGCGGGCCGCAAGTAGTCCCAGTAGCCACGCCGCTGCAGCCAGTGCTGCAAACTGGTAGCTCGCGACTGCGCACGCGAAGCACAATCCGGCGAACCACCACCAGCGTCGACCGCGCGCACACGTGGCGCAGATGCCCGCGCACACGAACAATACTGCGAGTGGCTCCATGCGTCCGATGCGGGCCCGCTGCAGCAGAAGCGGATCGAACGCGTACACGACGCCAGCGAAAGTTGCTTTCAGGTTCGAGCCCGTGAGCGTTCGGACCGCACAGGAGAGCAGTGCGATCGTGAGTGCCGCGGCGGCAATGCTCGGCACGCGCGTCGTCCAAATGCCGGCGTCAAAGACCTTGTACACGCCCGATAGCAGCAGGATCCAGAGCGGCGGGTAGGCATCGAAGACGTTGGTGCCGAGGCTGCCAGCGGTGATCTCGCGGGCGAAACGACCTTGGCTCACAAACGTCCAGGCGGTACTGGCGGGATAGGCTTCGTCGCCGCCGAAGTACGGGATGCGATCGAGCCCGATCAGCGACACGAGGAAGAATCCGAGCGCCGGCGCGCTACAGCTGAGCACGGTACGCAGTCGCGAGTGACCCGAGTGGTTCATGAGCCGCGCGCTAGACTGAAGGTTGGACGAGCCCGCCTCGACCTAGGAGGTTCCAGATGTCGATGAATGGCGTCGCAAGAGTGAGCGAACGATACCGCGAGTGAGGCGCGCCGATGACTAACACGTCGGAATGCTCCAGCACATGATCGAGCGGATGAAACCAAGGTAGATCGGCGTACTCGTCGGTGCACAATACTGCTTCACACTCGAAAGCGAGCAGCTTGCGAAGCTTGAACGCGAGCGATTCACGAATGTCGTCGTTGTCGGCTTTGAACGCCATCCCGAGAATGCCGACCGTCAGCTTGGACAAGTCGTAGCGCTCGGCGAGTTGGCGGACGATCGCGCGCGGCAGCTGCTCGTTGACGAGCATTGCGGAGTGCCCGAGCGGAAAGTCGTTCGCGAAGAACGCTGCCAGCTGCATCGTGTCTTTGAACAGACACGGTCCGGCAGCAAAGCCGGCTTTGGGCAAACCTTGCATGCGCGGATAGTCGCGCGTGACCGCTTCCCAGATCCGATAGTAATCGAGCCCGTTGTCGGCACACACGGTGTAGAACTGGTTGGCGATCGCGAATGTAATGTAGCGCCAAGCGTTGCAGAACAACTTCGCGAGCTCCGCCTCCATCGGCTGCAAGTCGACCGTGGAGTGCGAAATGCTCTCGAACAAGTTCCGCGCGCGAGTGAGGGCGCGGTCGCCGATGCCCGAGATCATCTGCGGCATCGTACGGATCTCTTTGATCGCGGCGCCCTGGGCAACTCGCTCGGGACAGAATGCGACGTCGATGCCCGGCAGGCGGCGCTGCAGGTGCGCGTGGACTTTTTGCGTCGCGCCCGGGAACACGGTGCTGCGAAGCACGAACAGCTGTGACTCGTTCAGGTGCGAGACCAAGCTGTCGATCACGCTCAGCAGCGTGTCCATCTTCGGATTCAGGTGCTCGTCGATCGGCGTGCCGATGATGCAGATCACGTTCTCGGCCGTGGACAGACACTGCGGATCGGTCGAGGCGGTGAGGCGCTTGCCGTAGTGGCGCTTCAAGAGCGCTTCTCCACCTTCTTCCACGAATCCAAGCCGGCCCGACTCGAGGCCTCGCACGGCTTCGACGTTGATGTCGTACAGCACGACGTCCCGACCTGCTTCGGCGAAGCTCAAGCCCAGCGGTAGACCGACGTGACCGCAGCCGCCGACGATCGCCACGGTTCCGGCGACTGTGTTGTTCATCGCGGCAATCTAACCGGACCGCCGAGGATAATCGACAAGCTCAAGGTCTCGACGCCATGAGCGGCGACGGCCGGAGCTGCTCGTTGCTCCCTCGGGAGCGCCGTGCCAAAGTCCCGCAAATATGTCGAAAAACACGCGTAAGGGTTCGGATGACGCCGAGTCTGCGCGCCGCCAGCGCACGCAAGATGAAGTCGCCTTCTTCGACGAGTTCGTCGAAAAGAACGGCGACTACGACGTGCTGAGTGAGGTCGCGTACCGGCGGCTCGAAGGCGTCTTCGCGCGCTGGATCAAGCCCCGCGCGGGCGAACGCTGTATCGACTTGGGATGCGGTACGGGAGCGTTCACTCGCCGCCTCAACCGCTTCGGTGTGAAGGCAGAAGGCATGGACATCTCGCCGGCCGCGGTCGCGTTCGCATCGAAGGCGAGTGCGGCGGAGCACTACCACGTGGGCGACATCACGGCTTCCGGCCTGCCTGATGCATCGTATGACGTGGTACTCTACTCGGGCGTGTTGCATCACTTTCCGACCCAAGTCGATCGCGCGGCGGTACTCCGCGAAGGCTATCGCTTGCTCGCGCCGGGTGGACGGTTGTTTGCGTACGATCCGAACCAGCACAGTCCGTCGATGTGGCTCTATCGAGACCCGCGCTCGCCGTTGTACTCAGAAGCCGGGAAGACCGACAACGAGGTGTTGCTGTCGCGCGCCGAGCTCACCGGTGAGCTGAGCTCGGCCGGGTTTCGCAAGGTGCGGGTGCGGGGTGTGAGTGGGATCGCGTATCGCTACATCGAGAGCGCGAATGCCCGGCGCTTACTGCCGCTCTACAACTTGTACGAACAGGTCGTGCGGTGGTCGCCGCTCGAATCGCGACTGGGAACTTTCGTGGTTTCGGTCGCGCACAAGCTCGGTACCTAGCGCAGAGCGCCACGGCTTGACCGCTTAGTCGAGGTGGGTGAGAGTCCCCGCCATGGAGCGTGGCCCAGCGCCGCTGCGAGTCGCCGTAGTTGGCCTAGGCTTTGGGTCGGTTCACGTCGCTGCGTTTCGTCAGGATCCGCGGTGTGAAGTGGTCGCGTTGTGTAGCCGGCAGTTGGAACGCGCGGAGAGTGCGGCGCGCGTGCTCGGCATTTCGCGCGCATTGACGGACTGGCGAGCGCTGATCGCGAGCCATGACATCGATGTGGTGTCGCTCGCAGTTCCCGCGAGGGCACAACCCGAGATCGGCAGCGCGGCTCTGCAGGCTGGCAAACACGTGCTGTTCGAGAAGCCGCTCGCGGATACCCTCGCCGGTGCAGAGCAGCTCGCGGCGGCGGCGCGAGGGCAAGCGAATGTCGTCACTGCGATCGACTTCGAGTTTCCAGAGATCCCCGCGTTTCGCGACGCGAAGCAGAGTCTCACGGCGGGCGCGATCGGGACGTTACGTCATGTCGCGGTGACCTGGCGCATCGAGACATACAACAATCGCATGAAGCTCGAGCCATCTGACACGTGGAAGTCGGAGACTGCAGCCGGCGGCGGCGCGCTCAACCTGTTCGGCTCGCACGTCTTGTATTACCTCGAGTGGCTGTTCGGCCCCGTGAAGTCGGTCTCGGCGGCGCTCGAGCGGCCCGCCGCTGACACTCGCGCGCTCGATACGCTGGTTACGCTGTCGCTCGTCACGCGAGCAGGTTTGCCGATCGTCGTGAGTATTGCGACCGACGCCTATCAGGGGTCCGGCCATCGCGTCGACATCTACGGCGAAGGCGGCACGCTCGTGATCGAGAACCGCAGCGCGGACTATATCTCTGGGTTCGAGCTGCAGACGTTTCTGCGTGCGAACGACCGGGCCAGCGTGGGAAGTCGCGTCGAGCCGAGCTCAGCGGAGAGCGACGGGCGAGTGCTCGCGACCGCGGCGGTCGTGCGTCGCTTCGTCGATGGGATTCAGAAAGGCCGTGCCAGCGCTCCAGACGTGATGGATGGTCTGCGCGTTCAGCGCTTGATGGATGCGGTGCAGCGCTCGAGCGAACAGCGCCGCGTCATCGATCTCGATCCGGAGTGAAAGCATTCGAATGGACCTGCAAGGGCTCAAGATCCTCGTGACGGGCGGAACCGGGTTCATCGGCGCGAGCTTGGTGAAAACACTCCTCGGCGCGGGCGCAGTGGTGCGCTCGTTCGACAATGATTCGCGCGGCTCGCGGGAGCGACTCGCGCCGATGTTGGGACAAGTCGACCTGCGACACGGCGACATTCGCGATCCGGACTCGGTCGAAGCCGCTGCCGAGGGCGTCGATGCGGTGTGTCACCTCGCTTTCGTGAACGGGACGGAGTTCTTCTACTCGCAGCCGGAGCTCGTGCTCGACGTCGGCGTCAAGGGCATCACGAACGTGCTCGATGCTTGTCGAACGCACCGGATCCGGCGCTTCATTTTGGCCTCGAGCTCCGAGGTCTACCAGTCGCCGGCGATCATTCCGACGCCCGAAGAGGTTCCGCTCGTCGTGCCGGACCCGCTCAATGCGCGCTACTCGTACGGCGGCGGAAAGATCATCAGCGAGTTGATGGCCGTGAACTACGGCCGCAGCTTGTTCGACGAGCTATTCATCTTTCGTCCGCACAACGTGTACGGGCCGTTCATGGGCTGGGAGCACGTCATTCCCCAGTTCGCACTGCGGATGGCGCAGCTGGTGGCGGCGCAGCCCCACGGGCCGCTTCAGTTTTCGATTCAGGGCACGGGCGAAGAGACGCGCGCGTTCTGCTATATCGACGACTTTGCGGCCGGCTTTCTCGGAATGCTGCGCGGGCCTTCGGGCATCTACAACATCGGAACGGACGTCGAGACTTCGATTCGCGAGCTCGTGAAGCTCGTCGCTGGGTGCTTTGGCCGCGAAGTCGTGATCACGCCCGGTCCCCTGCAAGCGGGTAGCACGAAGCGGCGTTGTCCGGACATCACGAAGCTCCGAG
>DASRXR010001164.1:0-3000 GCA_035687405.1 Polyangiales bacterium | reverse complement strand
GACTTGATCGGCGACTGGAGCACGCATCCGCGGACGGACGCTCTCTCGGTGCGCCTCACGGGCGCCCTCCACGCAGCGGTTCTGATGGGGCGCGATTCCGCACTCGCTGCCGAGTATCCCGAACAGCGTGGGAGTTGGAGCATGGACGCCGTATGGCCGATCGCGCGCGCGTTTCTCGCCCGCGAAAAGGACTGGGTCGCGGCCTTCATTCAGTCGGCCCCGCAAACCAACGAAGTGCGTCGCTCGATCGCGCTGCTCGCGGGCTTTCTCAGCTTTGCAAATGACTACAAGGGCGAGATCGAAACGCTCGAGATCGGCGCGAGCGCTGGGCTGAACTTGAACTGGGACAAGTTCAGCTACCGCACTGCAGGCTGGAGTTGGGGCCCTCGAGGCGGCGTGCCGGTCGACACCGATTGGCGCGGTCCAGCACCGCCGCTACTAGCTGCACCGCGCATTCGAAGTCGGGCTGCGTGCGATCTCAACCCGCTCGATGTCTCGGATCCCACGCAACGTCTACAGCTTCGTTCGTACGTTTGGGCAGACCAGCACGATCGCCTCGCGCGGTTCGATGCAGCGGCGGATCTCGCGGTCGCGACCGGGCAAAAAGTCGAGCGCGCAAGTGCTGCGGAGTGGCTCGAGAAGCGCCTCAGCGCGCGTGCGACCGATGCGGCGACGATCATCTATCACTCGGTGTTTTTTCAGTATCCGCCTCGGCCCGTCCGACAGGCGATCACTGCGGCGATCGAAACGGCAGGGGCGACTGCAACGCCCGAGGCGCCGGTCGCGTGGCTGCGATTGGAACCGGCGCCCCTGTTGGGCGGGCCGAAAGACAGCATGCAGTTTTGGGTCGACTTGATTACGTGGCCGGGAAGAGTGCGCCGACTGTTGGCGATCACGGATGGGCACGCGCGCTCGGTCGAAGCACTGGAGTCGTGAGCGCGGTTGACGTTGAACGTTGACGGCGGATCGTTCAAGTCGCCGTTAACGACCACGTCAACGACCAGGCTTCCCGCTCAGTGAAACGGATCTTCCAAGTCGATCGGCCGCTGCGGCCTTCGCCGCAAGTTCCGCAAGTCTTGACCCATCGTTGGACCGGCATCGGAAAGCTGGGAGCCCGAGCGGTCTGCCGGCACAGCAGCAGGTGGCTGCACTGGAGCGGGACCTTGCGATCGATACGGATTGCGCGAGACCGCAGTCGTGCTGGTGTTAGTCGTCGTGGTGGAGCCCTGGTCCGCCGCCGACCCTGCCTCGAGCACCGGCTCCTGCGTATGATCGCTCGACTTGAGGGCACTCCGTGATCGCCACACACGCGCCGGCTTTTCACCCACTTCGCGCGCAGCGACCTCTGCAGCGGTCGGCTGCGAGGGCGGTTCGGATGCAAACGGGTTGGAGGTGTTCGGTGTCGCGGGTGCGGCAGCCACCGGCGCGGGCGGAGCTTGCTGAGCGGTCGGTGGCGCCGGCATCGTGAGATGCGGAGGCTTGGGTGGCGCTTCGCCACCCGATCGCATCAAGAAAAACAGCGCGCCCACCACTGCGATACCCGCAGCGACCCAGTAATACGGATTCGTCCGGCCTCGCAACGAGCTCGCCCACTCGGGTGCAGGCGACTCGACCCCGATCGGATTGTCGATGCGGCTCGACTCGATCAACTTCGTCAAATTGCCGACGCGGGTCGGACCGCTGTCGTCGTGCGACGCCGTCGGCTGCAACACCCGGTCCGTCATCGCACTCAGCGTGCGCACGACCGACTGGTTGTGATCACCGCGCTTCGCCTGCGCGTCGATCATGCGATGCATCGCCACCCGCTCCGCCGCAAACTTCGCGCACATCAGCGCCGCGAGCGGCTGTGGGTCCTCACCCGAGATCAGCATGTAGCGCTCGAGCGCCGTCCGGAACTCCACCGCGTTCGCGTACCGCTGGTCCGGGTCGATGTGAAGCGCGCGATCGCAAATCTCGGCGAGCGCAGGCTCGACGGTCGGCACCGCCTCGGCGATGCGCGGTTCGATCCCGCGCAGCCGCTTGTCCACCGATAGCCGCGTGGGCGGCCCCGGCGCAAAGCGGCGCATCGCGATCGCCTCCCACAACATGACGCCGACCGCGAACAGGTCGCTACGCTGATCGACGATCTCACCGCGCACCTGCTCCGGCGCCGCGTAGGCGAACTTGCCTTTGAAGACACCCGCGTTCGTGAGCGACTCCACGTCGACCGCCTTTGCGATCCCGAAGTCCACGAGCTTCACTTGCCCGTGGTAGGTCACGAACACGTTGTGGGGCGTGATGTCGCGATGCACGATCTCGAACGGCATTCCGTCGAAGTCGCACAGCTCGTGCGCGTACTGCAGGCCCGAGAGCACCTCGCACAACACCTGGAGGCGCGTCCCGAGCGTCACCGCAGGCTCGACCGACGCGCGCTTGAGCAGCTCAGTCAGCGGCTGCCCGTCCAAGAACTCCATCGACAGGAAGTAGCGACCGTTCTCTTCGCCAGCCTCGATCGTCTGCACGATGTTCGGGTGGTTCAACCGGGCGGCGAGCTTGGCCTCGGCCAAAAACATCTCGATGAACTTGTCGTTGCTGGCCAGTTCCTGCTGCAGCTCCTTCACGACCAGCAGCTTGCGAAACTCACCGAGCCCGCTCGTGACGGCGAGGTGGATGCGCCCCATCCCACCCTGACCGAGCGTGGCGACCAGCTTGTAGCGGCCGAGCTGGTCACCATCCTGCGTCGCGCTGTCGCTAGGGTTCGACATGGTCATGGAGCGACCCTGGACTGCTCGGGTGAGGCTCGATTCTGGCATTCAGTAGCGCGGAGTCGCGAGAACAAGACCACGATTCCTTTCGACCGGTGCCGAGTGTTGAGTTCCTGGAGATGCGTGGGGCGCGACACCGGTTCCGCAGCCGCCGGCGGCGCTCCGCAGCCAGCTGGGAGGGGGCCGGGCGTTCGGGATGGGCCAGGGCAATCTCTAGCGGTGCCACGACTGGGGCCGGACTCGGCGTCGACCCGCA
>DASRXR010001163.1:0-15916 GCA_035687405.1 Polyangiales bacterium | reverse complement strand
GTGAACGTCGGCGACGAGGACGATTGCGATGCGACGCGGCCGCTCGTGCCGACGTTCACGATCGACGACTCGGCGTTCAAGCGCGAAGTGAGCACGAGCGTGAAGGCGACGAACGGGTTCGACTTGGCGGTGGACCTGCCGTCGATGCCACAGCCGATTGCGTACGAGGGCTCGATTCAGTTGTGTGAGGCGAAGAAGGGCACCGAAAACCTTCTCGTCTCGATGCGTTCGAGCGCGCTGGCGCTGAACAGCTTGCCGCAGGGCATTTCGGCGTCATTCAGCGTGTCGACGAGTGCGACGCGCGAGAGCAACACCACCCAGAGCTTCTGCGCGCGTGTAATGCCGGGTGAATACGTGGTGCTCGTGACGCCGCCAGCTGCGGTCAACTGCGAGATCTTCGCGCAGAAGCGCCAGATCGTCACCGCAAGTGAAGAGCCCGATCTGCTCGAGCTGCGCGTACCGGCGAAGTTGAACGGCAAGATTCTCGACAGCGAGATGCTGCCGATGGCGAACGCGACGATCGACGCGGTCGCGCTCGGCATCGACACGACCATGATGCTCGCCGAAAACGACCTGACCGTGCCGATCTACAATCGCTCGCGGCAGACCTCGAGCCGGTCGAACGGTGCGTTCGAGTTCTACGTCGACGTGGGCGTGTACGACTTGATCGTGAAGCCGCCGGCGCAGAGCGGGTTTGCCTGGCAGATCCAACCTGGATTGAACGTCGGTGGTTCGCGGATTGAAGACTTCACGACGCGAGTGGAGCTGAGTGCGCCCGCGCTGATCGAAGGCAACCTGCGCTACATGGATGGAAGCGGCAAAGGCACGCTCGCTGGTGCGGAAGTGCACGCCTACACGGTCGAAGACGAGAAGACGCCGAACGCGCGTGGCGTCGAGATCGGGCATACCCAGGCGGACGAAAACGGAAACGTCGTGCTGTTCGTCTCGCCCGAGCCGCAGCCGCCCTGGTGAACGTCGACGTCGACGTCAAACGTGAGAACTAGCGTCAGCTACGCCGGCTCGTCAGCGCCTTCTTGACCTTGTCGATCAAGTCGGCTGCTTTGAACGGCTTCGTCACGTAGTGCCGCGCACCTGCGTTGATGCCGGTGATCATGTCCATCGGCCCGCTCTTCGCAGTCAACATCACGAGCGGGATGTTGCCGATGTTCGGATCGCCCTTCAGCGTCTTTGCGAGCGTCAGCCCGTCCATCCGCGGCATCATCAAGTCCGTCACGATCACATCGGGCTTGAACCCGGACTTCAGCAGATCGAGCGCGTCTTGTCCGTCACGCGCCAACGTCACTTCACCGACCGCCTGCAACATGGTCTTGATCATCACCAGGAGGTCCGCATCGTCTTCGACGACGAGGATTTTCGGCAGCACACGTCCGGTGACAGGATCGATCGCCATGAGCCTCCTAGGCAGAAACTGAAGCAGCCGACCCGCCCGCTGGCCACGGCCGCGCTTCGCTGATCAACATATTCGGAAGACCGTCCTCGAGCGCGTATAGCAACTGGCAGGCCTCACACACGAAGCCTTCGGGCTGGGGGACTACTTGCAACTCCGAGTGACACTTCGGACAAGCAAGGAGATCGAGAAAATCTTGAGTGTCAGACACGATGGCCTCTCCGTCTATCATGGTATCAGAACCGCGCATGCAACGAGCAGCTGGCGATCATCGAGCGTCGTAGCCGCTGGCTTTAGCGCGCTTCGATGAACACTTCACGTCGGCCGCCGGCTTTTCCACTCGCAGGGCCGACAACGCCCTCTTTCTCCATGCGCTCGACCAGCTTCGCGGCTTTGTTGTAGCCGACGCTGAGGTTGCGCTGGATATGTGAAATTGAGCAATAGCCTGCCTGCGCGACGATTGCGACAGCGCGATCGTAGAGGGGATCGTCCGACACTTCGGCACTACCGAAGACGTTCTCTTCGTCCTCGTCACGCGGCCTCAGTATGTCGTCGTCGTACACGGGATCACCCTGCGCTCGCAGGAAGTCGCACACAGCTTTCACTTCGTCTTCGCCGATAAAGGCGCTGTGCACACGCTTCAAGTCGTTCGTGCCCGGCAGTAGACACAACATGTCACCCATGCCGAGCAGGTGTTCTGCACCGGTGCGACCGAGGATCGTCTTACTGTCCTCTCGCTGCGACACCTTGTAGCCAATGCGCGAAGGGAAGTTCGCTTTGATCATGCCGGTGATCACGTCGACGCTCGGACGTTGCGTCGCGAGCAGGACGTGAATGCCGGCTGCACGCGCTTTTTGCGCGAGCCGCGCGACGGCAGATTCGACGTCTTTCGCTGCGACCATCATCAAGTCGGCGAACTCGTCGACGACGAGCACGATGCTCGGCAGGCGCTCGGGCTTCCAATCTTCCGCATCCGCGCGCTCGGAATCGACCGGGTCGAGCAAGAGCTCCTGACCATCCGCATCGAGCGCGCGCACTTTGCCCGCACGCTTCGGTGCAAACGCAGCGACCGTCATCTCGCCGCTCGTGACCTTGTCGACCTTTAGATTGTAGGTCGTGAGGTTGCGCGCGCCGGCGTCTGCAAACAGCTGATAGCGCCGCTCCATCTCGTCGACGGCCCAACGCAGCGCGAGCGACGCCTTCTTCATGTCGGTGACGACCGGCAGCAACATGTGCGGAATGCCGTCGAACACCGCGAGCTCGACGACCTTCGGATCGATCATCAAGAGCCGCACTTCTTCCGGCGTCTTCTTCGTGAGCAGCGACACGAGCATGACGTTCAAGCCGACGCTCTTGCCTGCGCCGGTCGCACCGGCGACGAGCAAGTGCGGCATCTTCGAGAGGTCACCGAAGACCGGCTTACCGACGATGTCTTTGCCGAATGCCACCGGCAACGCGCCCTGCATCTGCTGCCACGCCGGATCCTCGAGCAGCTCGCGCAGATAGACCGTTTGACGGTGTTCGTTCGGAAGCTCGAAACCGACGCGGGCTTTGCCCGGAATCGGCGCGACGATCCGGACCTTCTGCGCGGCGAGCGCCATGGCCAAGTCATCCGACAGGCCGGCGATCTTCGAAATCTTCGTGCCGCTCTGCGGCTCGAACTCGTACATCGTCACGACCGGACCGGGGTGGATCTCGTCGACGCGACCCTTGACGCCGTAGGCCTCGAGCTTCTCGACGAGGCGCTTTGCGTTTTCCTTGAGCGTGTCCTCGTCGATCTCGACGATGTCTTCCGGCACCTCGCTCAACAGCTCGGTCGGTGGCAGCATGAACGGCCCAGAGTTGCGCGGGGGCGCAGGCACCGGGCTAGCGGGCCGGTATGATTTCACTTCAGCCCGTGGAGCGATGATCACAGGCCCGCGATCGTTTTTGCCTTTGCGGCCGCGTGGAGCCGGGTCGACTTCCGCCTCGGCCTCGTCGGCTTCGAGCTCTTCCTCTTCGCCTTCGAGCTCCTCGTCGCTCGGAGCGGCGAGTGCACCCGAGCCGCTCGAGGCGCTGCGGGCCGTACCGCTGCCAGCCGCGAGCTTGCCGCCGCTGCCGTCTACCCGCACCGCACCAGCCTCAGCCGTGGAGGGCAACGCCGGAGGCCCGCTCTTCAAGGCAGGCTTTGCGCGCGGCTTGCTTCGCCGCTGTGAGCTGCGCGCCGGGCGCCCGCGCTCTTCTCGCTCGATCGCTTGCGCGGCTTGCCAGGCTTCCCAGAGGCTGCGCACCCCGTCCGTGAGCACTTCCATCAAGCCCTTGCTCTGCGTCGCGGAAAACCCGAGCACGCCGCGGGTCGTCGCGACGACTGAAAACGAGGTGCGGAGAATGAGAGCAATCGTGAGCGCGGCCACGCAAACGACGTACGCGCCCACGTTGCCCACGATCGAACGAAGCACTTCACCGAGCAGCTCGCCGAGCACGCCGCCCGACGGTTGGCCGCCAAAGGCCGGCGCAGAATGCAACGCGAGGTGAAGAAACGCGCACCCGAGCACGAGCTGCGAGAACGCCGAAGCCGCGTGGCCGACCGCGGACGCCGGGCGAATCAGCCGCATGCAATGCAGAGCTGCGAGCAGAAGCTCGACCGGCACGAGCCACGCGGTCCAGCCGAACGCGCGGCCGAGCACCGAGGCGATGCTCTCGCCGAGCGGCCCGATCCAGTTCTCGCCGCCTCGCACGTCGTACGACCAGAGCGAGAGGGCGGCCAGCACCGCGAGCGAGAAGCAAACGATGCCTAAAATTTCGTGTCGGCGGCCGAGCTTTGCGCCGGCACCTGATGTCGCGGATTGACGCACGTGTGGGCGATACAGAGTGCCTTCGCAAAGACGTTCCGTCAAAAATCCAGCAGCCGAACGTGTGTGCGGCGTACCATCAGTGTCCGAGCGCCTCCGGCGAAAAATTCAAAGCTCTTGAATGCAAACGTGAATTCTCTAAGATCTGACCGCCTCGCCATGCGCGGGTCCGTTCGCACGGGCAACGCTGGTTCGGGAAACGTCGCGCGAGGAGAGAGGTTCATGCCACCTGTTCACGGCCCCCGGCCGTTGCTTCGCCTCCTGACATCCTGCGGGCTCGTGATCGCCGTCGGCGCTTCAGCAGGCTGCAAGGTGACCAGCGCGGACGTCGACACCTGGAAGGGCACCCGCAAAGGCCCGGGCAAGATGGTCGCCGTCATGTTGGCCGATAAGTTCGAAATGCCGCTGCGAACGTACGCAGCCCTCGAGCTCGTCGAGATGGAGCGCCAGGACGTCGACGGCGTCGCAGAGATGCAGCGCGCGATTCAAAAGCTCGAACCGGATGCGCGCACCGAGATCGTGAAGTCGCTCGCCGACGGGCTGATCGAGCTGATGAACAAGCCTGCGGAGAAGCCGAGCCCGGACGGGGGCCCGCCACCGCATCAAGTTCGCGCCAAGGATGCTGCGTTCTTGCTGGTATCTAGCGCGAATCCAGAGGTACGCGAGAAGCTCACACGCGCCGTCGTCGGCTGGTACACCGCGGACTTCAACGGGCGCAGTCTCTCGGGCAACTTCAGCGCGGAACAGGTCGTGCGTGGGCTCGGAGCGTCGGCTGCCAAGAGCCTCGTCGATGCGCTCCACGCACAGCTCCCGCAGCAAGCACTCGTGAAACTTGCGGAGCTCATCGGCCAAATCGGGGATCCGGAGACGCGTCAAAAGGCCGGGCAGCGCTTGGTCGCGATCGAACGCGAGATGGAAGGCCCACAGTTTTTGGCCTGGCTGAAGACACAAATCACCGAGCAAATGAAGGCGGCGAACCAAAAGGTCGACAACGCACGCATCGAGAAAGCCGCCGAGCTGAACCGCGAGAATTTCATCAGCAACGGAGCGTTGCCGGCGATGAAGTACGTGGCGGATCTCGCGGAAGTATCGAGCCGATTGCTCGAGATCGCGTCCTCGAAGAAGACCTCGGACGATCGCCGGACCCGCGCGCTGCAAGCGCTCGAGGGCAAGGTTGGCCCGCAAAATCTCGACGAAGTTCTCGCGCTCGCCTTGGATGCAAGCAATTCGGTGAGTGTGCGCGACTACGCATTCGACCGGGTCGGCGACATCCGCAGCCCGAAAGCGCTGGTTTCGATGTGGCCGCTCGTGCAAAACGGCGAAGATCAGCGTTTGCGCTGGCGCGCGGGCGAGCTCGTCCTCGCGATCGGCGGACCCGCCGTTTTGGACGAGTTCTTCAGTAAGCTTGCGATCGGTTCCGGCTTCCCACCGGAGGAGCTGGACGGCTACGCTCAGCGTATGGCGCAGATGAATCCGCCGCCGCGGGAAGCTGCACTCGCTCAGCTCCAGTCCCAGGACTGGTGGAAGAACGTGATCGCGCTCGACTACTTCCAACGCAAAGGCGCGGAAGCCGATATCGCGGACATGACACCTCTGACTAAGAACGCTACTCCCGTCAAAGGCAAAGGCTGGGAGAAGAACGACACCGTGGGCAAGGTTGCGGAACGGGCCATCGCTGGGCTACGAGACCGGCTCAAGGAAGCCGCCGGCACCGGCACGAAGTGACCTCGCTCTGATGGGTGGTGCGCGAGAAGCAGAACAGCAATGACGACGCACGATCAGAACAAGAAGACGCTCCGGCACTTTCAGTGTCGGGACTATCTCTGGGACATCTTCGAGCAGATGAGCACTGAGCTCGAGTGCTCGACGGATTACCTGATCAACGAAGCGATGCGTCAGTACGCGCGCTCGCGCAACTACGGAACGGCGCGAAGCGGAGCGCAAGAGCCGGCATCGGATGCACCGCCGCCGCGCACCGATACTCCGCTCGTTCCACCGGCAGACAACGCTGCGTATGCAGCGGCGTCGAACGGGATTCCGTCATTGCGCGAGACTGCGGGTGCGCGTGGCGCAGCGTTGCCCTCGCCTCCGCCGCCGCGCGCCCGCACGACGACCGGAACCGGGGGTGCGGTGACCGTGCCAGTGCCGGTCCGGCCGCCCGGACAGCCTGCAGGTCCGCCGAAGCGTCCGACTGGATCGTCGCTGCCCGCGCCGCCACCTCCGCCGCCTCCGCCCCCACCGGGAGCGCGAACGACAGGTCGAGGTACGCCCGCGGTATCGAATCCCCCGCCGTTGCCGGGTGGTGCATCGCGTGCGCCGGCGCCGAACAATCGCGCGAAATCGCTCTACATCATCTTCAACGGGCAAAAGATCCCGGTGACGAAGGAAGAGTTCGTCATTGGTCGCGGCAGCAAGAGCGCTGATCTCGCGATCAAAGACGGCAACATCTCGCGTCGTCACGCAGCGGTCGTGTTGCACAACGGGGCCTACTACTTGAAGGACCTCGGCAGCACGAACGGTGTGGAGTTCCAAGGTCGCCGCTTCGACAGCAAGCGGATCGACGAGGGCGACCTCTTCCGCATCTGCGACTACGAGCTGCGATTTACGTATCAGTAGCCGTGCGCACGCAGAGACCCCGCGCAAGTCTGCGCTGAGCGCTCTCAATCAATTAAACAGCGTCGCATGGGACGCGAGACATTCTGCGAGGCGCCACCGGTCGGCGGTCACAACTGGCGAGCGCGGAGCGTGCGCGCGGGGAGTGAGCACGCACCGCAGCGAGCGGTGGCGGATCGCGGGATGTATCGCGTTCCAGGCGCCGCTGTTTTAAGCGAGTTGCTAGCGTGACCCAGGCATCACGCAAGCAACCGCATCAACGCATCACACGCAACTCAGCCGTTCACGCGATCGCTCGCGCGTCTCACATTCACCACCGTAGCTCCACCTACAGGGCCCACTCCGAAACTCGGCGCTTGCGAGGGTTTCTCGCGTGACGCAGCACCGATGAGCCTCGGAGTCGAATTCGAACACGTTCGTATTCGAACTCGCATCCGATCGGCATCGTTGCGAAGGCGCTGCGCGCAGCGACCGCAGAAGTTCTTTTGAAACTCCCCCGATCAGACTCGCGCGATCACCGGGTGCCCGACTACGAGCTCCCGGCGATACGCCGACGCGCGATGCTCAGCTCGGCTGCTGGCGTGCGGGTTCATCGGTTGATGGAAGCTTCTTCAGCTCCAACATCCCGATGCGCACGCAGCGCTGCACGACCCACGACAATGATCGGTCCAGACGATCCGCTTCGTGCTGGAGGTCCTTCAACATCGTCTCCGGAAAGTACAGGCTCTGCTTACGCTTGTCCGTGCTCATTCAGAACACCTCCGAATGCGCAAAAGTATCGTAGGTGACGAAGCTTTGTAAGGGACCCCTTGCGAATGCATATGCACACGGTCAAAAGCGAGTCCCAGGATCCGGCTAACACAAGCTGATCCACGCCGCTGCGAGCGACCGAAACAAAGCCTCAGCTACAAATTTTTCGGCACGTCGCGGAACCGGCTGCCGCTCTTCGACATCAATCCACGCGCCGCTCTAGGCGGCAAATGCTGCATGATCGTAGCCAGCGCGCGGTTTACTGGCCCCGGAACGTACACAACGTCTCCGCGCATGACAGCGTCGATACCTTCGCGTGCCACTTGTTCGGCGTTTTGCCACAAGGCGCTCGGAAGTTTCGAAACAATGCCGCGCGTGCCCATCACGTCGTGAAATTCCGAGAGCGTGAAGCCAGGACACACCGCGCACACATGCACACCTGTGCCTTTGATCTCAGCGGTGAGCGACTCGGAAAACTTCACGAGAAAAGATTTTGCAGCCGGATAGAGCGTACTCGTCGGCGCGCCCGGTAAGAGCCCCGCGAGTGATGCGACGTGCAAGATCCGGCCGTACCCGCGCTCGAGCATCGCCGGCAAAAACAAGTGCGTGAGATGCGCGACTGCCGTGACCTGCACTTGAATCAACGTCGCGTGCGTCTGCCACGGCGCTTTCAAAAACGTCTCGCGAACGCCGAAGCCAGCGTTGTTGATCAACACGTCGATCTCGATGCGCTTACTCGCCAGCGTGTCGACGATCGACTGTGGCGCGGCTGCATCCGCGAGATCTGCCGCGACCACGTGCGCACGGATGCCGTACTTCTCGGACAAGGCGAGCGCTAGATCCTCCAGCCGCTCACGGCGCCGTGCGACGAGCACGACATCGAAGCCGTCGCTCGCGAGGTGCTCCGCAAACGCCTTGCCGATGCCGGCGGACGCACCGGTGATCAACGCCGTTCTACTCATGTTGCTTTCCCTGTCTTTCAATCGAAGATCGTGCCGGGGTTCAAGATCCCGTTCGGATCGAAGGCTTGCTTGATGCGCCGAAACAGCTCGAGCCGGACCGGGTCCTCGAACTCCATGAAGTATTTCTTCTTCGCCACGCCGATGCCGTGTTCGCCGCTGACTGCACCACCGAGCTGAATGCCGGCTGCGATCAGCTCGTGCACGACGGCGGAACGCACGGATTCTTCGGGGTGAAAGATCGCGAAGTGCACGTTGCCGTCGCCGGCGTGGCCACAGCCGGGCACAAACGCCGAGTGCGATTGCGCGACCGCCGCCGCGCGCTGCACGAACGCCGCGATGTTGGCACGTGGCACGACGACGTCGATGATGTCGCCGGCGCCGGCGCCTTTGGCCGCCCAAAAGCTCTGCTCGCGTGCTTCGATCAGCCGCTTGCCCGCGGTCGACGGCAACACGAACACGTCGAGCGCTCCGAGCTCGACGCAACGTTCGCCGAGATCGCGCGCGTCGCTACCGGCGTGTTCCTCGTCGCGACCTTCCGTGACGATGACCAGGTACGCCAACGCGACGTCGCGAATCGCCACCGGAACGCCGAGATCCATGCCGCTGCGCTGCAGAATCACGGCCATCGTCATCATGTCGATGTACTCGAGCATCAACGGCTGGCGGCCCATCGCGACCAGCTTGGGAATCGCAGCCGTGACTTCTTCGAGCGTGCGAAACGGCGCGAGCACCGTGCTGCGGAACGGCAAGCGCGGCACGAGCTTGAGCGTGATCTCCGTCGCGATCGCGAGCGTGCCTTCTGAACCGATCACGAGCTGCGTGAGGTCGTAGCCGCTCGAGACTTTCACGTACTTGCCGCCCGAACGGATGATTTCGCCGCTCGCGAGCACGGCGGTCATACCGATCACCTGATGGCGCGTCACGCCGTACTTCACGGCCTGCATGCCGCCCGCATTCGTGCCGATGTTGCCGCCGATCGTCGCGCTGCTTTCGCCCGGCATGATCGGATACATCAAGTTCTTCGACTCGGTCGCCTCGTAGAGCTCGGACAACCGCACGAACGGTTCGACGATCGCGACTTGGTTGTCCTCGTCGATCTCGACGATGCGCCGCAACCGCTCGAGCGACAGCACGATGCCTTCGGGCACGGGCGTACACGCCCCGGAAAGCCCAGTGCCTGCGCCCCGTGCGATCACGGGTACACGGCGCTCGTTACAGAACGCGAGCACCGCCGAAACTTCCTCGGTCGAGGCGGGCCGCACGACTGCGCGCGGCGTCACGGCGGCGACCGTCAGCGCTTCATCGTGCGTGTACTCCGGCTCGATCGCATCCGCGGTGAGCACGTGCGCGCTGCCGGTGATGCGCGCGAGCCCGGCGACCAGGTCGTCCATGGCCGGCAGTGTTGCCTAAATGACGCGCGATCAGAAGACCAGAACCGAGCCCACGATTGACCTGCCGCACGAGAGAAGGGAAGCTCGAGGCCGTATGCCTACCCTGATCGAATCACCTACGCGCGTCGCCGCCGCTGGCAACAAGCCGAAGCTGATCGACGAGTTCGTCGGCCGCGTGAACACACGCGAAGAGCGTTTGAGCATCGCGGTCATGAACAGCCCTGCCGGTTGGGAAGAACCCGGGCAGCGGCCTGAATTCGATGAGTGGACCCTCGTTTTGGAGGGCCGCATCGAAGTCGAGCACGAAGGCGGTGTGCTGCCCGTAGCGGTAGGCCAGGCGGTGCTGACGCGCGCTGGGGAGTGGGTGCGGTACCGCACTCCCGAGGGCGCTCGGTACGTCGCAGTCTGCGTCCCGGCGTTCAGCCCAAACACGGTGCACAGGGACTAAAGCTCTGTGAACGCCCGCCGCGGCATCCGGCCGCTGCTGCTGAAGTTCGCATGTTTGTTGTTCGTGAGCGCCTGCAGCCTCGGCGACCTCGCGGGCGGACAGCTCACGCTCATCAACGACCAAGTGCGCCTCGAGCGCGCGATCGAGCTCGAGCGCGATCCAGAGCGCCGCGCACTCTTGATGGAAGTGCCGAAGATCTGCAGCTTCGCCGAGCAAGTCGTCGGCTTGTGGGCCGGCAAGAGCTACACGGGGTACTACGCGACCGAGCGCAAAGGCCTCACGTTCGTCGTGACCGCGAGCGAGCGGCTGCGGCTGGCGCCGTACTCGTGGTGGTTTCCGATCGCCGGCAAGGTCGAGTACCGCAGCTACTGGGACGAGGACGATGCGAACGCACAAGCGGCGGAGCTCGAAGCGGCCGGTTACGACACGTGGATCAGCGCGAGTCGCGCGTATTCGACCTTGGGGATTTTTCGCGACCCAGTGATCACGACGATGCTGCGCGACGGCCTACCCGCACTCGTCGAAGTGCTCGTACACGAGCTGTCACACGCGAAGCTGTACGTGCCGGGGCACACCGACTGGAACGAGGCGCTCGCGAGTTTCGTCGGCGAGCGCGGCGCCGAGCGCTATTTCGAAGCGCCTCAGTTTGCTGCCACGCCCTATCCGGCCGAAGTGCGCGCGCGAGCGGAGCGGCGAGAGCGCTTCGATTCGCTGATCTCCGCCACGGGTACGCAACTCGAAGAGTTGTATGCGAGCGCGCAACCCGCAGCGCTGAAGCTGCGCGAGCGCGAGCGCGTGTTCCTGCAGCTGAGCGCGGCACTCCAGGAGCTCTCGCCGAAAGACGATCCCGAGACCTGGCGCATGAACAACGCGCGCATCGTGCACTACCGGCGCTACAGCGCGAGTGGTGCGTTACTCGCCGAGATGTGGCGCCGGAGCGACCAGAACTTTCGCCGCTTCTGGCTGCTGGCCGAAGCTCACTCGAAGACGCTGCAGTAAAGTCTTCAGAAGCTCAGGCGCAGGTTCAGCGGCGTCGAGCCGAGTTGCGCGAAACCCCGCTCGCGCAGTAGCCGCGCGTGATTGAGTTGATCGAGATCCATCCGGACGCGCTGGGTCTGAAGCTCGAGCTGCCGAATGCCGGCGTCCGTGCGAAGGAGCCACAGCGATCCGGCGGTGCCGATCGCGACGCCGACGACGACGAACAATGTCGCCCACGGCGGCGCTGCGCACGTCGTATCCGGCTCACAATCGAACGCGGCACCCACCCCGACGACCGTCCCGAGCGCAGTCATGCCGATGCCCGTACCGACGACGACCCAAGGCCAGAAGTTCGTCCAGTGCGCGCGTTCTTGCTCGAGCTCGTGAAGCTTGCGCTCGAGCTCGGCGCGGCCGCCCGCGCTGGAGGTCGTGGGTGCCGGGGCTTCGACCGATGCCTCCGAGGACGGGTCTTCCGCGATCGCGCCCGCCTGTGGTGCTGCGGCTTCGGCAGCGGCTGCCGCAGGCTCGTCGCTGGCGCCCGCTGCGGCCGGACCTGGTGCGGTGATGCTCGCGCTCGGCATGCCCGAGGGAGCTTGAGCACTCGCGCCCAGCGTGGCGGCAGCGCAAGTCAGGAAGGCAGCGAGGGCTAGCAAACTACGCGCGAGAGAAGAAGCCAGGGCCATTGCTCGCTCCACGGTACACCAGCAGGATCGAAGCGCACAGCAGGTTACGCCTCAGGAGCGTAACAGCCACGTGAATCGGGGCCCAAAGTCCTGCGTAGCCGGTGTCACGGGTGCCGCGTCCGCTACTTTATGAACAGCGCGTTCGGTGGGGTCCCCGTACCACCCGGAACGTTGAGCGGCGCCGACGTGAAGAACCCTTCCGAGATTCGATCGCCGGCGCAATCCGCCGCGAGCGCATCCAGCACGAACAGCTCGCCGATCGCCATACCGAAGCGACCGAGCAAGTAGTGGTGCAAGAACCCGTCCGGCTGCGTGAAGCTCGGAGGCGGCCAGCTCTCCAAGGTCGGGGCGTCGCATGCGAGCGCGACCGGATGGTTGTCGAAGATGTACTCCGCCATGGCCTCGCTGCACTCGAGACCCGGTAGCTTCATCGTGAGGGCACTCTTCGCGAGTGCCTCGTGCGTGGTCTGCGGTTGGTGCTCGTACCAGCCGATCCAACCCGTGCGGATCAACCAGACGTCGGCGACCTGATACGTCAGGCCGGCACTCTTACGTGTCGCTTCGAGATCCGCGATCGTAATCTTGTCGGCGGTGGCGCAGTCGATCGGACGACCTTGGCGCGCGCGTTCAGCTGCGACGTCGAGCAAGATCGCGCGGCCCGCGATACCGCGACGCGCCCAGTGATCGACACCGAGCCGCTTCTTGTCGTCGCGCAAGCGCAGCTCTTCGACGCGAACGCCGCCCCAAAAGCCGTGTTCGTAGTCACCGACGTGCATCAAGCCGTCCCACTGGCTCGAAGCTTGCGGATAAAAATTGTCGTAGTGGTCGTCACTGTGATGACCGACTTTGATTCCGCGATGTACGACGTGTTTGAGCGCACCGCGGTTGAACAGCGGTGGGTTCGGTTTGTCTTGTTCCCAGTTCATCGCGAACATCGCGCCGCGTTTCACGAGTTTCGCCGCGTGTGCGATGCGTTCGGGGGTTTGAAGGTTGAACATCCCGACGTTGTCGTGCTCGCCGAACAGGCCCCACGCGGTCTTCGCAGGTTGGCCGGGAACAGCAGGGAGCTCACGATAACGCGGCAGCGGTTTGTCCATTGCGGCATCGTGAGAGCAAATCGAAGCGATTGACAAGCGCGGCAGAGTGCAAGTAGGCCACGGCTTCGGCGCGCTCGCAGGTGCGCTGCGCTCGCGCGTTCCAAGCCCAACACGAGCAAGGCGTGCCCAATGGGCACACCCTGATCGTGTTGCAGCGGTCCACGCTCAGGAGAGCCGAGTCAACTCTGCTTCCTTGATCTGCTTGAACGCAGTCTCGAGCTCCTGGGTACGGCCCTTCAGCACTTTTTCGCCCTTCGGGAAGAAATCGTTCTCTTCCTCCGCAACGTGACGTTTGACCAGATCCACGAGCGCATCGAACCGTGCGGCCCACTTCGGATCTTGGTATTCGGTCTCAGTCACGGCGGCGAGCATCTTCTGCAGCTCACTCGCTTCCTGATCATGCTTGTCCGCGATCATCGCAGTCTCCGGGTACTGCCTGTACTCCGGATACAGAACTGCCACCTCGCCTTTTTCATGCGAGAGCAACTCCGCACGAATCTTTGGATACAAGTCGACACGAACTTTCAGGTCCGAGCTGCTCTTCACACGCAGCAAGAGCGCGGAGACTTCCCCGTGTTCTTGCTCGAGCTTCTTGAAGATACCCGTGAGCCCTGTAATGGTCGCCTTGCCCACTTTCAAGGCGCCCATCGCTTTGGATGCTAACTCTTCAGCTGGATTCGGCATGTGCAATCTCCCTCGGTCTCTGGCGATTGCAACCCATGTGCCACGCGCGGTCGTCCGCGATCAGCAGTGTGCAGCTTGTTCCAGCTGCCCATCGCCCGCAGTCAGATCCAACGCTGCCGCAGCTGCGGCAGTAGCGCACGCACGCCACTTCCTCGCTGGCCCGTGCGATCCGCGCGTCCTCACAACCGGCGACCGCGAATCTCGCCGTCGCGCTCTTCGGGCTCGAGCATTCGATCCTCTTCGCGCGGATCGACCGTGACCGCATCGGGGTCGCCGAGCTCCGCACCTCCACTCTGCAACTGGTCGACGATCGCGTCGGTCAAGCCTTCGATGCGCTTCATGTCATCCCATGAGCGAAACGGACGCCCCGACATGATGCGACTCGCGCGCTCGGGGCCCAGGCCGATCTTCTCCGACAACTCGTCTTCACTCGCGGTGTTCAAGGCGACACCCTTCGCGTTGTGCACAGGCAATTCCATGATGTTCCTCCGGCGTTCAACCCTTCGAAGTGCGCGCCGAAGACATGGTGTCAATGACCAGGTCTAGTTGGACTGCGCGCAATTGTGTCACGCGGCGGAACTGCACTACGGCAAGTGACACAAGCCTACACGCGGCATCATTTATCCGGAGGTCAACGCCCCCAGCCCTGCCTCAAGTACCGCCGGTGTGAGGGGGGCCGTTTCTACGCGGCCGCGTCCGGTGCGGCAAAGCGCTCGATCATCGCAACCAAGAGCGGTGGCGTTTCTTGCATCGGATAGTGGCCGCTGTCCGCGATCGGCTGCACCACGAGCCGGTCGCACAGCGGCGCAAGCTGCGCCGTTACAGCCGCGCACCGCATCACATCCACGTCGCGCTCACCGGTGATCGCGAGCAGCGGGACGTCGATGCGAGCCGCCGGTTCGGGCAGGCCGTCGCGCGCAAACATTCGCGCGTAGCCAGCGACGGCTTCTGGATCGGACCCGCTGCGCCAGCGTTCGGCTTTGAAACGCACCCAACCTTCCGACAGGCGCTCGCCGAGTCGCATCCGCAGCCAGTAGAGGCGACTCTCGTCGCTGCCCCGCGCGAGCGCGTCGATCGCCGCAAGCGTCGCTTCTTCCGCACCAAAGCCTGCCGGCGGCGCGGGCGTCAGGACGACCGCACGTTCGAGTCGATCCGCGTGGTGCTGCGCGAGGTGGAACGCGACGAGCGTACTCATCGAGTGGCCGACGATCACGAACCGTCGGAGGCGAAGCTCGTCCGCCAACTCGAGCACGTCCGACGCGGCTTCGCTGCAGGTGAACCGCCCGCGTTGCGCTTTCGAGCGCCCGTAGCCGCGCAGATCGACGAACGCCCAACTGAAACGCTCGCGATCGAGATACTGGCGCGCACCGTCCCAACTGGAAGTGTCGCTCATCCAATCGTTCATGACGACGATCGTCGTCGGCCCCGTGCCTACGCGTTCATGACCGAGCATCAGAAATTGCTCGCACGCTCGCAACGTCGAGTCAAATCAAGCGCGCACGAGCAGCACCTTGAGATAGTCGCCTTCGGGAAACGCGAGTAGGCGCGGGTGATCCGCCGGCGCGCCACTACGCTCGAGCACTTGCACGACGCGGCGCGCTTTCGCCGCTCCTCGCTGCAGCGTCTCCTCGAACGCGACGCGATCGACGTGGCTCGAGCACGACGCCGCGAAGTACAAGCCACCAGGCGCGAGCAACTTGAACACACCTGCGTGCATCGCCTCGTACGCTTGCAACGCTTGCGGAACCGCGCTCTGACGCGGCGCGAAGTTCGGCGGATCGGAGACGATCAACGGATAGCGTTCGCCGCGCGTAACCGCACCGGGCAAATACAAGGCTACATCGGCCGCCACTGCTTCGTGCGCATCCGCGGCAAGCCCGTTCTCTTTCCAGCTTCGGTCGGCCAACGCGAGCGCGGGCTTTGCGAGGTCGACCGTAGTCACGTGCGTCGCCCCACCGAGACCGGCCGCGATCGAAAAGCCGCCGGTGTACCCATACAAGTTGAGAACTTGGCGACCGGAGCTCAGCTGACGAACCCGCGCGCGCGTCTCGCGATGATCGAGAAAGAGCCA
>DASRXR010001162.1:0-16431 GCA_035687405.1 Polyangiales bacterium | reverse complement strand
ACTACGATGCCAACCGGCGGTTTGAACGTTCCCGAATTGGAAAAGCTGTTGGCGCGCTTCAACGTCACGCTGGATCAGTTCACGGACGCACTCGGTGTAAGTCCCGAACAACTGGCGAACGCGCACGTCACGCTCTCGGATGTCATCGAGCTCGGCATCACGCTGGAGCAGCTGATGCAAGTCGGCATCACGCTCGACGATCTCCAACGGATCGGTATCGACATCAACGCGTGATCTCAGCCGGCTCGCATCGCGCGTCGGATGATCTCGAAATCCGCTTCTGAGATCTCGACCAAGCTGCGTCGCATCACCATTCCCCAGTTACTCTTGCCTCGCGTCAACTCGAGCTTGTCGAGCAGCGGGCGGATCGAGGCGGAACGTGCGCGCTTCCGGTAGCGAACATTTCTGCGTGTCGGCTCGAAGCCTTTGAGCTGCTCGACTGCGTAAGGTTCGCCGGCTGCGACCTGGCCGAGCGCGGTAAACGCCTGCACGGGTTCCCCCTCGTCCAGCGCCGCGCGCGGGGAGTAGTAGACGAGCCAGTCGCCGAGTGAGAGTCGTCGAATCGGTGCGGCTTTGCCGTGACCGAGCTGGCAGAACCCGCCTTCGACGCCGCGCCGCACATGATCGAGAGTCGCGATGCCAAGCCAGTAGCGAGTCATATCGGTCCAGCTCCGTCTGGGTCACTCAACTCGCCCGGGCGCCGAGCCTCTTCTACCACGCGGGCTGTCCGTAAATTGGACCTCGACCTTGTGACTTACCGCGGATGTCACACTCTCCCTCCGCAACTCGTCTTATGTGTACGCTCGGCTTTGGTGGCCGCAGCCGGCGTAGAAAAGGCAGATCATGGCACTCTACAACCCCGGCATTTCAGCGAGGGGTGGAACGCAAACATCGCCCGGAGTCACGCTCGCTAGACTCTGCCTCGGACTCGCTGGGCTGCTCGGCGCCGGTGCTGCCCTCAATGGCCTGTTCATGCTCATTGCGCCGATGCGCTGGTACTTTGCGGTGCCGGGCGTGACGACTACTGGCGCGTTCAATCAGCACTTCATCCGCGACATCGGTGAGGTCTACCTCTTCATCGGCGCCGCATTCGTGCTTGGAGTATGGCGCCGTGAGTCGCGCGTGTTGCTCTGGACCTCAGCTACTGTCTGGCTCGCGGGTCACGCGCTGTTTCACTTCTGGGAAGTGGCGGTTGGCATCTGTGGCCTCTCGGCAGTGCCTCGAGATTTTTCAGGCGTGACGCTGCCCGCGATCTTAGGAGTGCTTCTGAGCGCATGGGTTTACCGAACGCGAAGGACATTGCTCGTATGAGGCAGTCGCGTGATAGCGCAAAGGACAACACGAACGGCGACGCGCGTGCAATCGCTCGCCAGCGAGCGATAGGCCTGCCCCGCAGCGAGGCCAGCGCGAGCACTTCCCGCAGAGTGCTCGCGCCTCAACACCCGCTCAGTTCGGACACTGCGGCAACTGAATATCCAACCCCGCACGCGTCGCGAACTCTTCGAATGCGCACGGGCGATACGCATCGATCATTCGCTTCGTGAACTTATCGACACCGTAACGCGCCGGGGTTGCAGGCGCGCCGGCCGCCGCGGGCGCATCCACGCACTCTTTCGTCTGCTCGACTCCCGCACGAACAGCCGTCTCTACCGCTGCATTGTACGCCGCAGCGTCCGCTACCCGAACCTCATCGGTCGTGCCGCTAAAGGCTGCAAGGCTGTGCGGAAAGTCTGTCACTCGCGTTCCATCCGGCTTCGTATACAGCACAGGGCTCGGTAGAAAGTGGCACGACTTCCACGTGGAGATCACTTGCAAGAACGTCGCGTTCTTCGTGTTAGTGAGTCCCGGCGTTTCTGCAACGGCCTGCTGGATCAGCGCACGCACGGGCGCGTCTGTTTCCTCGGCGTCGACATCCACCTTCGCGAGGTCCGGCGTCATGCTCAAGAAGCGGGGCTCATTCAACAACGCACGTGCCGCTTGTCTTCGATCGACGAGATAGATCGATGAGATGTTGGCATCCATGTCGTCACCCGACGGCACGAGTCCCGGGTTGACCGGATTCAAGTCGGGCGGCGGCTTGGACTCACGACTGGCGACCTTCGCAACCGATGTGCCACTCAGAGACCGCTGGATATCTTGCGTCTCGCTCGTTCGTTGCGGGCCTGATGTCGCCGGACGCGACAGCGCGGCTGTTTGGGGTGTCGCCCGTTGCGACACTAAGTTCGCGTCGTCTGCTTCATAGCGACGGACATGTCACCGCAACGTTCGAGAAATCGTTACCGATTAGCTGGGAGTTCGTAGTCCCGACGGTCATACAACTAATCGCTAGTCTCAGCGCTTGAACTAGACAATGAGTCATCCTTATCAACGAAACGCCTTCGCATTCTTAGTCTTCGTTGCAACTGCCTGCGGCTCGGATCCAGAGGCAGAGAGCGCAACCGAACCCAAACCGAGATCTACGGGAGCGAGCGCACAAGCATCCCAACCGCGAATGAGTTCGGGCTCCATGACCGCGAAGGCTGGCAATGTCGCAACGACTTCAAACGCTGCAGGCAGCAGTAGCGCGGACTCGAGCCCGAACGCACCGGCGAGTCCGGGTGCGGGCGGTGCAGCACCCACTGCCGATGGCGCAGGTTCATCGGCGACTGCGGGTTCGAATGCGCAAGCAGGCGCCCCGGCACCTGCCGCGAGTGCCGCGGCGGATCCACCGCCGGATCGCGGGCCGTACTTCACCTCGGGCCCCTGGCATGGGTTCTTTTGGACCGCCTATCACGGGCCCGGGACCACTCTCACCTCGACGAACTTCACTGCGCCGATGTTCGAGATGCCGATCTGCATCCGCGGTTCAGTTGCGCTGACTCCAGACAACAGCGGCAACGCGATATTGGGCATGAACTTGAATCAAGCCAACAGTCTCGACGGAGCGCCGCTGACAATCGTTCCTACTCGGGCCGGCGTACAGGTCGACTTTACGAACAACGCTGGGTCGCCGCTGCGCGTGATGGTGCAAGGGTTAGACGGTGCGACCAACGAGCGCGCGCGCTGGTGCGCCGCACTGAATAGTTCGACGAAGTTCGTTCCGTGGAGTCAGTTCAACACGACGTGTTGGGACGGTTTGGGTAGCCCATATCTGCACGAACCGATCTCGACCGCGATGTTGCTCGTACCGGGCACGATGGGCCTCGCAATCGCCTACGACGTATGCCTGAAAAATCTGGCAGAGGCAGAGGCACCGCCGATGCCTGCAGCTGGTAGCGGCGGAGCGGCGTCCGCTGGCCGGAGCGGGTCACCTGCGGCCGGAAGCGGCGGCGTAGTTGCGGCCGAAACGACTGGTCTGCCAGCAGCCGGAAGCGGGGGAGTGCCTGCGGCTGGCAGGGGTGGATCGCCCGCAGCTGGTACTAGTGGTTGAAAGTTTGGAGCGCACCCCGGCAGCTCTGTTCCGTGGCGGTGCCCGCGAGTTCCCCAAATTCGGTACTCCGCACGCGTCCGGCTTTCGTACCCTGGTTTGTGCCGGCCTGTGCCAGGCTAGATCACAGCGCCCCGCCGCCGTAAGCTGCAACCACGGCACGACTGTTGCTCTGGACAGACTCATGAGGAACTTTCTCGGCACTGCATGTGTGGCTCTGTGGCTTACGGCGTGCACGAGCAATTCACATGACGCGGACCTGCCGAGCGGGTGGGAGGCAGCCGAACGCCTCGAAGAGTTGTCGCAGATGCCTTGCGCCGGCTCCGCGCTTACCAGCGAAAGCCAAGAAGCCCTCGCTTGGACCGCCGCCAGCGACAGCTTATCCGTCTTCTACGATCACGCTCACTTTCGTTGTGTCCAGGACGTCGAGGCATTCATGAAACGCGGCGACGACGCGATCGACATCCTCGTCCAGCCCATCGACATGAATCCGACGGCCGTCGCGGGCTGCGATTGCCTCTACGACATTTCAATGCAGGTTCCGGCACCCAAGGGCGACTACACGCTTACGCTCTACCGTCGCTGGGACAACATGAACCGGCCCAATACGCCGGTGAAGATCGGCGACGCCGAATTGACAGTCGAGTAGAGCTCTCCGACACAATTCCCATTCCGACCGCGTGCAACCCGTCCTAAGCTCCGCCGACCGTGAACGCGATCGGCTTCGACGACGGCCCGTTTTCGCGCAGCCACCGCGGCCGCGTGCTCCTGATCGGCGCCGTGTGCGCGGGCACACGACTCGATGGAATCGTCAGCGGCGGCATCACACGCGATGGCACCGATTCGACATCCCGCATGGCCGAGCTGCTCCGCACGAGTCAATTCCAAGCCCACGTTCGCGCGGTGTTGTTGCAAGGCATCGCAGTCGGCGGGTTCAACGTAGTCGACGTTCACCAACTATCGGAGGCGCTCGAGGTGCCCGTGTTAGTCGTGATGCGACGGCCTCCGGATCTCGCGGCAATGGAGCGCGCGCTATTTAGTCGCGATCATCCCGTTCGACCAAACGTTCGCGGAGCGCGGCGCAAGTGGCAGCTGATTCAAGCCGCAGGGGCGATCGAACAGTTAGACATCCGATCTCCACCGAGCGGCCTCAACCGCGTTCCCCACCGACTCTGGGTTCAGCGCGTCGGCCTGTCGATCGAGATGGCGAGACGGCTGGTCGCATCGACGACGTTGCACGGCCAAGTGCCGGAGCCTTTGCGTCTCGCTCACATCGTGGCCGGTGGTGTCGCGGAGGGCCGGAGCCGAGGCAGAGCCTGAGTGCCGCGCGCCCGATCAGCGCGCGACCTGGCCGCGACCGTCGTGCCGCTCCTGGCTGCAAGAGCTCCACGCGCCCGATCTCACGTACGCCCTGACCACCGCCTCCACGCGAGATACGCGATCACGGGCAACAACATGGGCAGGATCAACCCCGGTCCGAGGATTCCCTGGGGCAAGAGCGCCGCGCCATCACCTGCCATCGCAGCCGCATACACAGCGTTGCCGGTCGCACCGGCGAGAGCGAAGCTCGCAAACGGCAACCGTTCCACACCGGCTGCGATCGCAACTGCTTCAGCAAGCACTGGCACAGGTCGACTGCAAAATACGAGCGCGAGAGTCGGCGCCGCCGGTAGCTCACTCGCCCACCGCGATGGAAGCAATCTCCCGAGCGCGTAACCGGCGAGCTGACCGGTACACAGTCCAATCCATGACCACGCAACGCCATGGAGGAATCCCAGCCGGCCCCCGAGAATCGCCCCGACGATGCTCGATGGAATCGGGAGCAACACATCGAGTGCGAGCAACAGCGCGCCTAGCGCGCCGAACTGAAAACCGCCGGCCGACGACCCCTCGAGCCAGCGCTCACCCGGCAGCTCGCCGATGATCACAAACGGCAGGATCGGCACCAACGCTGCCGCGAGCAGCACCGCGAGCGGGCGCCCGATCGAGAACTTCCTCCGTTCCATCGCCTTCGCAACCTTGAAGGAGCGAGCAGAAAACACCATCGGACTGTCAACCGGTGTAGTCGCCGCCCGGTTCATCGGGAGGGCGCTCGGGTTTAAACACTCCGCCGTCCTGCCTGGAAGCGGCGCACCTACAAAGCCCGCTCGTCCTGCCGCTCGGAGCGGCCGCCCCAGACACCCCGTAGCGGCGCCGCCGCCAACAGCCGCGACTCGCCTCCGCGGGCATAAGCGTGCGATTCCTCAGCGAAACCCTCACAAACACCGTCTGTGCGATTTGCGTCACTGCGCCGAACCTCGTACATCTCGGAGTTATGGTCGACGCGAGTGGTGCAGCGCACCGACTCGGCTTAGTTACGGTTTTGCTCATTGGATCGGGTTGTGTCGACGTCGAGCCGCCGCAGACGCGACCATCGGCGTTGAGCCAAGCCGTTACCAGCTGCGAAGGCGCAAAGCCGGCTGCCGCGTTTCAACTTCCCGTCTGGGACTTGTTCGTAGTCGACGAGCACTGGAACGCGCTGTTTGCCGACGTGAAGGCCGACGTCGAAGTCGACGCGCAGCTGTGCATGAACGGCGTGCTGGAGCCGATCGAGCTCGAGCTGCAGGGCACGTCCGGACGTACACGCGACAAGAAGTCGTTCAAGATCAAATTCAAGCGCGACCATGCGCTGTCGGAAGTCGGCTTCGAAGCCGAGGCACGCAGCCACGCGCTGATCGACAAGGTTTACCTGAAGGCAGTCTGGATCGATCAAAGCATGATTCGCGAAGCGTTGGCTTTCGATCTGTGGCGAGAGATGGGACACAAGGCCCCGCGCAGTGGGTTTGCCAATCTGCGAATCAACGGTGACTACTGGGGCTTGTACAATGTCGTCGAACCAGTCGACGACGAGTACCTGGAACGGAACGACTATCCGGCCAACGGTCACTTGTACAAGGCAACCCGCAAGCACGGGTCGCGCGCTGACTTCGTCCCAGGTCGTAACCTCGAGAAAGCGTTCGAAGACAAGACCGACGACGGCCCACCGTCCCGGGCCGATTTGGGGTACCTAGTCGAAACGTTACAAGAGACGCCTCTCGACGAAGAATCGTTCGAGCGAGATATCGATCCGATCTTTCCGATCGACGACTACCTCGACCGGATGATCTGGGTTTCGTTGACGCGAAACGGCGACGCAGTCGCGCAAAACTACTATCTATACAATGCGCCTCGCGACGGACACGACCATTGGTATTTGATTCCGTGGGACTCCGATCTCTGCATGGGCGCGAACTGGCGCGATCGCGATGCGGTCGTGCCATCCGACGTGTCGTTGATGCTCGATGGTCGCAACTATTATGGACGCCGCTTGACGATGGTGCCGAGCATCCGCGAGCGGTACGTCGAGCGCTTTCATGAGGTCCTCGACGAAGTGCTGCCCGAAGCCGTGATGCGAAGCCACCTCGAGGCGCGTGCCGCCCGAGTGCGCGTCGATCTCATGAAGGATCAAGGGCGTTGGCAACGCCACGTCACACCCGACGAAGCGTTCGACGTCATTCGGAACTTCGTTGCCGAGCGGCCGGGGATACTGCGCACGGCGCTTCAAGAGACCTTCGCCGAGTCGAACGACAACTCCGCGCTGACCGAATCCACGCCGGACGTCCGCACCGAATCCGACTGAGTTCGACGTCGGACTGAGTCGAGGGCTGGCAGCGCGACAAAAGCCCGGGAGTGCAGCGGACTTTTCTCAAGGCGTCGAGTTGGGTCACGCAGGCGCCGCGCTTCCTCTCTCAACTGCGCGCTTGGCCGTTGTGTCCACGCAGGGGAACGTAGTATCCCCAAGTCTCGATCGTGCCCACGCCGAGAAGTCCCGCCGTCGTCCTGAGCCAACACCGCGTCGTGGCGGAGGCTCCCCAGAAGCTGAACATTCGTTGTGCACTGACTGACGTGTTCGTTCGGAATGTGCAGGTCTCAGTCGTATTCTTTTACGAACACAAATTGGATACGACTGCACTCACTTGCGGTCTGGCTCGTGTGCTCGGCGACTTCGCACCGTTCAACGCGAGGTTACGCCGGCGCGATGGCGAGCATTTCATCGAGTGCGGTGACACGGGCGCTCGTTTCTCGATCGCACGCAGCGACAGCACTCTCACTGCGACGCTCGCCGACCTGGACGACAAAGCCCGCCTCGATCTCGTCGACGTAGTCGACGCGCGCCGGTGCTGGTCTGGTGACCCCGTCCTGGCTATTCGCGTGACACAATTCGCCGATGGTCGTAGCGCGCTAGGTGTCAGTTGGCACCATACAGCGGGCGACTTACATAGCGTTATGTCATTGATGAAGGCGTGGTCGCGCGCGGTCACCGGCCTGCACTACGACAAGCCACTCCTCGTCGAAGACAGAGACGACTATCTGAACCGCACGTTGCCCGCGGCCGATGGAGTTCTGCCCAACTTGCGCTACCTGAAAGTAGTGGAGCTGCTCAAGCTCGCGGCTTACCTCCTCACGAAGGGGCGCGATAAGCAACGCATCACACTTCACTTCGATCAGGACGAGCTGGAACGGCTGCGCGCCACGCTGCAGAGTGCGTGCGGGCAGCGCCTGTCGATCAACGACGCCGTGAGCGCGCACGTGTGCTCGGTCCTTTCCTCGCGGGATCTCAAAGCCCGCGATCGGCGCCTGTCGATCGCAGTCGACTATCGCCGGCGCGCGGGCCTGCCCGAGAACCTGATGGGCAACCTGGTCACCTCGGTCGAGGTTGGGTGTGAACACGGCAAGCCAGTCGATAAACTCGCCGCAGACCTGCGTTCCGGCGTCGACAACTTCGCCGACAGGTACCTAAACCATCACGCCAACCTGCGTTACGTCCAGAGTCACGGTGGCGTCGCCAAGATCACCCGGTTCATTCCGACCGCGATCGATCCGTTCTCGGGCGCGCTGCTCGTCACCAACTGGAGCGGCTCCGGCATCTACGACATCGACTTCGGTGTCGCGGCGCCCAGCCATTTCGTCGCTGCCGGTAGTGGGCCGCTCCCGTGGCTCGGCGTGATGCACGAAGGCTTCGGCAATCGCGGCCTGATCGTCGAGCTCGAGATACCGCGTGCGGTCGCCGCACGAATGCTGGACGAGGCAGGAATTCGCGAGATCCACCGCTACCGCGCTCCTCCGGTTCGGCTTTCCGAGGTGGAGTCGAATCTCTCTTGGCTCTCTTGAAGCCGGCCGCGTGGGTGTGCAGATGCGCCACTGTCGCTGCCATGCACGGCGCGTTGGCTTCGTGGCGCCCGATCAGCAACCGCTTGGAAACGCGTCGGCCTCGACGTCTTCAGCCGACAACGTTTGTACGTGAATTGCCAACTAGACCGGCCCGACTGTCGTTGCTAAAGACTGGCCAATAGTCAGTTGCTCCTTATGGACCATACGGAAGTTATGTACGGACACTCAGAAATCGGTGTGGCTCGTCCCGATATTCGGGGAGCGCTTCGAGGGCTCGGCGTTTTGATCCGCGATCCGAACAACACAGCTGAAGGATTTCGCGTCATCGAAGCACTAGACCCTCTCGTCCACTATCGTGAGCTGGAGTGCATGTCGAGCGAGCCGAGTGGCGAGAAGCTCTTGCGCGAACGGCCCGCGCTGTTGGACGTGCTGCGCGATCGGAGCACGCTGGAAGCGCTGCCCGAAGGCACTCTAGGGCACGAGTATCGCAAGTTCTGTCTACGCGAGGGACTCGAGCCCGATGGTTTCGTGGAAGTGGGCGAAGCCGGATCGCAGGCGATCGACGATGTGCTCGTGCGCTACGCCGCCCACCGTTTTCGCGACAGTCACGACGTCTGGCACGTCGCCTGCGGTTTCGGCGCCGATCTAGCCGGTGAGGCTGCGATCCTCGCGTTTTACAGCGTTCAGACTCGATCGCCGGGGCTATTTCTATTGCTCATAGGCGCGATGTTGCACTCGTTCGTCGTCGGGAAAGCGGCGGGTAAGACGATGAGACGTCTGGCTCGGTTCGGCTGGAGGAGCGGGAAGCGCGCGCGGCCGCTCGCAGTTGCACCGTGGGAAGAATGGATCGGTAGGCCGCTTGCCGATGTGCGTGCCGAGTTGGGGATTACCGAAGTGCCGGAGTACGAGCCCGCTTACGCACGCCGCGAGTCGCTGGATTACGCAAGCAGCGTGTAGCAATGTTGCTGCAGCCGTCGGCTGCGGTCGTCAAGTCAGGGACGGCACAGTCCAGTTCAGAAGAAGTTACTCAAGTTGCTCGACAACAAGACGGTCTGCTCGAGCAGGATCGTGCGCCGCGCGATCCGAAACGTTCCGTCTAGCCTTCGCAGCGTGTCGCGCCGCGAACCAATCCACGACGTCTCCTCACTCTTGAGTCGCGTCCGGTACAAGTGAAAGTTCGACTCCACGTCGAGCTCATCGCCACGCACTTCGACGACGCGCACATTCGTTATGAGATGCCGCGTTCGCGACGGCGGATCTTCGGACCACGAGCGACCCGTCGCGAGCTTATTCACGCGTCGTGCCAGCGTTCCCTTCGTGTCATCGAAGAACGCCATCTCCCCCGGTTGCGTGAACTCCCGCTCGAGGTCGTCCCGCGTTCGGGTGCGCCGAATCGGCATGAAGTACCGCGCATCATCGGTGAAGAGCTCGAGCCATTGCTCGAAGCGACGCGCGTCGAGCAGCGCAGCTTCGTCATACAAGAAACGCTCGACCTCGAATTGCCTCAGCATGGCGGCGATGCGTTCCGGCTCAATGTCGACTGACATCAGTATCTCCTTCACGCAGACTCACAGAATATCGCCCGGCTCTGTCGCAGCGCGCAGGTCATTCCACGACAGGCCTCTCATCCATTGCGCCCACGCGTGATAGGTCCACAACTGCCCGTGTTCACTCGTCGTGCCTTCGATGCGCGCAAGGCCGTGTTCCTTGACCAACTTGCCTTGACCCAAACCCATCGTCAGCAGTTGTGGAATCCGGCCGCTCGCGAGACCCGAGGTCTGCATCGTGCTCTGCGCCCAGTTTTCGCCGTCGTCCTGCTCGAGCAGGCCCGCGGGTCCAAACAGCAAATGGCCCCGTCGCAGCTGCCTGCGGCGCTCTTCCGGCGTCGCGTTGCGGTCGACGAACGTGAACCACCAAACTTCGGTTTGCATCGGGCCGCGCGGAATGCGCAGCGACAACTGCGCGGACGTCGTGATCCAAACCGTCGGAAAGATGCTCGGATGTCCGTCGACATCGATCCCGATCGGTCCGAGCGCATCCTGTGCATCGGGCTCGGAACGCCAGTGATGCTCGGAAGACGCCGTGCGGCTGATGGTTGCACCCACGCGCGGACCGCCGATCGCATGACCGTATTCGCCGACTAACACCATCTGGTCGAAGTCGGTTTCGGTGATCTCCGTGACTGGGACTCCGATTTCCTCGCCGCTCTGGGTGTGAACCCCCGCCATGTCGATCTGCACACGCGCCGGTTGCTCCGCTGGTTTCGGAGCAGGAGGAATCACGGCGGGATTGAACGCCGATGCGTGTGTCACTTGTGGGTGGTACCAGTCGAATAAGTTGTCGACGGCGAACTTCCAGTTGCAAGGAATGATGAACTTCTGAATGCCTGGGACGACGACCATGTCACCGCGCGCCGCGAGCAGCGTGATGCCGAGTCGTCCCGTGGCACCGAGGTATTCCTCGAGTGGCGGCGCAGCACTGTCATGGGTCCCGAAGATGAATCCGCGATACACCGCGAGTTGCGCTATTTCGCGTAAACCGTGCTCGGCTTTATCGAGCTTGGAACCATAAAATGCTTTGTGCCCTGGTACGCCGATCAGCCGGCCGTCGATGCCGTAACTCCAGCCGTGATAGGTGCAGAGAAAGCTGCGCGCGTTTCCTTCTTCGGCACGACACACGGCATTTCCCCGGTGGCTACACGTGTTGAGCAGGCCCTTGATGGTTCCGTCTTTCTGACGAACGACCAGCACGTTGTCCCTGCCCATCACGGATTCCAGGAAATCACCCGTCTTTGGAATCTGGCTCTCGTGACACAAGAACAGCCATGCACGTCCGAAGATCTCGACGATCTCCTGTTCGAAGATGTCGGCGTCGCTGAACATGCGACGATCGAGCTCGCCACTCGTGAGAGAGACGAGGTCGTTCGCGTGCTCGAGTTCCAAGGCCATGCGCTTCTCCTTGCGGCCGTCCGGGGACCGGAGCGCTGAGGATGCCAGGGATCGATGGGCCATGAAGGGTGGTTTTGCGTTTCGCACGTGCGAACGGTCGTCGACTGTCTGATTTGCGGGCCGGTAGACCCAGTCAACTGTGATAAAGGTCTCGTTCAGCTGAACGGGGGACGTGTGACCGACCTAACAACCGACGAGAGCCTGTTTGCACCAGCGCGGATCCGAACGACCCGCCGTGAAGACGGGACGATTCTGCTTCGTTCCGAACAGGAGCTCGGCAGTTATCCGCGCTGCGTTGGAGTGCATCTCGAACACTGGGCATCGGCGGCTCCGGATCGTCCGTTCGTGCTGGAACGTTCACCCGATGGCACGTGGGTAGGGCACACGTACGGTGAGATGCTCGTACAGGTCCAGCGTGTCGCGGCGTGGTTGCTCAGTTTGGATGTCGCGCGCGAACGTCCCATCGCGGTCTTGAGCGACAACAGCGTGAGCCACGCCGTGGTCTCGCTTGCCGCGATGCACATCGGCGCACCGGTGATGCCGATCTCGCCGGCTTACTCGCTGATGTCGCGTGACTTCGCGAAGCTAAAGATGATCCTCGAGGCCACGCGGCCATCCGTGATCTACGTCGAGAATCCGGAGCGATTCGAAGCGGCGTTGGCTGCGGTTGCGAGTGTGCACGATGCAACTGTGATCGCCGGCGCGGAAAAGCTCGCCGCGCTGAGTGCAGGCGATGGCCAGGCTGCGGTTCAAGCCGCGTTCGAACGAGTTGCCTCTGACACTGTCGCCAAACTACTGTTCACCTCGGGTTCGACCGACACGCCGAAAGGCGTGATCAACACGCAGCGGATGTTGTGCGCGAGTCAGCAGGCGAAAGCGCAGGTTTGGCCGTTTCTCGTGCGCACGCCACCGGTCGTCGTGGACTGGTTGCCGTGGAATCACACGTTCGGTGGCAACCACAACTTCAATCTGATTTTGCGCAATGGCGGCACGTTGTATGTCGACCGTGGTCGTCCTGCGCCTGCATTGTTTGGCGAGACGCTGCGGAATCTGCACGAGATCTCGCCCACGATCTATTTCAACGTACCGGCTGGTTTCGACGCTCTCGTCACGGCGCTGCGTGCGGACGAAGTGTTGCGACGAAAGTTTTTTAGTCGACTGCAAGTGATCTTCTATGCAGCCGCAGCGCTACCGCAGAACCTTTGGAATGCGTTGAACGAACTATCGGTCGAGACAGTCGGTAAACAGGTTCCGCTCGTGTCCGCGTGGGGGTCGACTGAAACCTCCCCGCTCGCGACAGACTGTCACTTTCAAGCGAAGCGCTCTGGAGTGATCGGTGTGCCGGTGCCTGGATGTGAAATCAAGCTCGTGCCGGTGGGCGAAAAGCTCGAAGCTCGAGTGCGCGGTGCCAACGTCACGCCGGGTTATTGGCAGCGGCCAGACATCACGAAGCGATTCTTCGACGACGAGGGCTTTTATTGCATCGGCGATGCGATGCGATTTGCCGATGCGAGTGATCCAAATCAGGGCCTCGTGTTCGATGGTCGGCTCACGGAAGATTTCAAGCTCACGACGGGTACTTGGGTGAACGTCGGGATGTTGCGTGTGCGGGCGCTTGCGGCGTTGACGCCGGTGGCGCAGGACATCGTCATTACGGGGCATGATCGCCGCGAGATCGGCTTTCTGATCTTTCCGAATGTCGCAGGCTGCTTGCGTCTGTTTCCCGAGCTCGATGCAAGTGCAGCGCCGGAGCAAGTGTTGGCTTTACCGTCGGTGCGTGCCTTCGTGGCGAAGGCACTGGCTGCGTTGCGGCAGGACGGGAGCTCATCGACATGTGCAAGTCGCGCGATGTTTTTGATGGAGCCACCCTCGATCGACGCGGGCGAGATCACGGATAAGGCCTATCTGAATCAGCAGCTGGTGTTGAAGCGGCGCGCGCAGTACGTGGCGGAGCTCTACAGCGACGCGGCGTCGGTGATCCTGGCCTGAGTTCGGGCGGCCTCGCACGCGCCGCGTTCGACCTCACAGCCGCCCACTCAATTGAAGCGCGACCTCGTGCCGATTTATGATCGGCGTCAGCGTGCAGTTCGCGTCTTCTTCGTCGTCCGCCGATAGTCGATAGCCGACTATCGAACCGATCAAGATGCCTGGAAAACCGAGCAATAGACCGGCGGCCGCGCCGAGGTACGCGTAACCCGCGCCAGCGGTCGAACCGGTCGCGCTACCCGCAATCGCGACGCCTGTCGGTGGACCTATCACCAGTAGCGTCATGCCGAGCGAAAGCAGCGGCAGATTGATGCCCCGCCCGGAAACCCCGTGGCCCGTGGCCGACGGCCTGAACGCCGCAACCAATAACAACGCGCTCGGGACCAACGGCGCCAAGCCACCGATGATCTCCCAGCCCAGCGAGCCTGCGGGATCGCGCGCCTTCACACGTTTTGGAGGCACGCTGAGCGGCTTGGACTCTTCGAGCGATTCCCAAGCCGTGGTCGCCGCTCTTGGCTGCAATGACGACGCGTCCGCTTGTGGCTGCGCGGCTGCGGGAGCCGCTTGTGGCTGCGCGGCTGCAGGCGCCTGCGGCCGCGGAGTTTGCGGATCTGAAGTCCAAGTCGTCGCTGGCTCTGTCGCTTGCGCGCTGGCAGTTGCAGCGCACGCGAGGATCAATCCAGATAGAATCCATTTCTGTGCGTGGAGCGTCGCCGCCGCGAGTGTCCAAACCAAACCTGTTGTCATCAGCGACCACGCGCAGCGAACGCTGCGCGCACCTGTGCCATTGGCGAATGCCATCTTTAAAAGCCCCTCTCGCTCGCTCGAGTGCGGCGAGTGCAGGACGCCTATGCACGGCCCGGACCAGATTTAGGTCGATCGGTCTAAATCGACAGAAGTCTATGATATTACTCTATAGTTCGGCGCAGCGAAGACGGTCCTAAGCCGTGCCCACGGTTCACGGTGTGCCGTGGCGGCTCGATCGCGCGTGGTCGAAACGCAACGCGTCGGCGAGGAGGGCACTGCACAGGTCGTGTGAGTCGAGATCCCCGTCCTGCATGCTCGTGATCGCCATCCGTGCAGCTGATGGCTGCGGATTTTGCCAACGTTGCGCGACTGTGACTGCGTTCACATGCGCTGATGAATTCGGGCTGGGCAGTGAAGCCGCAGAGTTTACGCATCGCGTGTAAGCCCGATAGGCGAATCCGCGTGACGTCGCCCGCGCGGGTCATTCGTTCCTGCAGTCACCATGTCACAACTCGATCTCATCGACGGCATCGACCGGCCGTCGAATCAGAATGGTCCAAGGCAACTCGGTCGAGCTTGGACTCGATGCTGCACGCTCGCGCTGTTGCTCGGCGCGGCGGCCTGCCCCGGCGAGACCGTCTCCGAGGATTCGGTCCTGGAGGTCGGTGAGGGTATCCAGCTCACGCTGCCCGATGGTGAAATCCGCGGCAACGCGGAGCGCGGAACGCGCAGCTTCATCGGCATTCCATACGCCGCCGCACCCACGGGCGCGTTGCGATGGAAACCGCCGCAGTCGCCAGAGCGTTGGTCAGGCGTACTCGATGCGACAGGCCCAGGTGTGTCGTGTTTCCAATCGCCGAGTGACACAGACGCGAATACTTCGGACGTTGCTCAGACTGAAGACTGTCTGCGACTAAACGTGTTCGCGCCCGAGCGTCCACACGAGCTAGTGCCGGTACTCGTCTGGCTGCACGGTGGCGACAACGGGCGCGGCTCCGCGAACGACATTCAGCCGGCGACTGGAAAGCGCCTGTATGACGGAGCGTCGCTGCGCTGGTATGCGCAAGAGGAGGTCGTCGTCGTGACGGTGAACTATCGCCTCGGCGCGCTTGGCTTTCTCACGCACGACGCGCTCACCCGAGAAGCGGGGTCATCTGGAAACTACGGCCTCATGGATCAGCAAGCCGCGCTTCGCTGGGTGCAGCGCAGCGTACGTGCGTTCGGTGGCGATCCAGACCGCGTCACACTCGTGGGGCAGGGCGCAGGTGCATCTGACGCCTGTCATCAGCTGGTGGCGCGCGGTGGGGCAGGGCTCGTGCACGCAGCCGTGCTCGAGAGTGGAACCTGCGGCACGAGTGCGTTAGCCGATCTGACGTCAGGTCAGGCGCGCGGTGCGGCGGTGGCGAGTGAGCTTGGATGTGACGATTCCGACCAAGCCGAGCAGCTCGCCTGCTTACGAGCGCTTCCGGCCGAGCAGCTCGCAAGCGCCGAAGCGTTTGCGGTGAGGTCGCCAGCATTCGACGACCTCGCGATTGTCGATGGCGTCTGGTTGCGAGAGCAGCCGAGCGCGGCGATCGAAACGGGTCGGTTCGAACAGGTGCCGGTCATCGTGGGCACGAACATCGACGAGGGTTCGTATTTCGTTCGGCGCAAGTCCGAACCCATCGCGGACAAGGCGGCCTATCGGGCGTGGCTTGGCGAGCTATTCGGTGTGGATCGAGTCAGTGCAATCGAGGACCAATACCCAGCGATCGAGGCCAAGGATGTGCCTTACGGGCTTGGGTACGCGTATCCCGACGTGCTCGATCTGATCGTGACTCGAGTCGTGACGGACGCGTTCTTCACATGTCCGGCGCAGCGCCTGTCGGATACGCTGAGTCGCTTCGCAGACGTGTATCGCTACGAGTTCGTGCGCAAGCCGGAGCTCGAGCCTTTCGCCGATCTCGGCGCGACGCACGGCGCCGAGCTGCTGTGGGTGTGGAACGTGTGGCCGTACGTTTCGCCATACGCAACGGGTGACACTGGTTTGTCAGTTCAGATCGGTGGGTACTGGTCGAGACTCGTGAACGGCGATCCAAACCGCGAGGGTGAGCCGAACTGGCCTCGCTATGACGCAACCACGCGCCAGTCGCTAGTCTTCGATCTGACTGTCAC
>DASRXR010001161.1:0-2334 GCA_035687405.1 Polyangiales bacterium | reverse complement strand
CCGAGTCGCCCGCGGGCGGGCCTTACTTCACGTCGGGCAACCTGAACGGATACACGTGGGTCGGTCAAGCTGGGGCTGGCACGACGCTCACTGCGACCGGACTCGCCACGTCCGAGTTCAGCGCGCCCATTTGCATCCAAGGTTCAGTCGCTGCCACGCCCGACTACAGCGGTAATGCGATGGTCGGCCTCAATCTGAATCAAGCGATGAGTGGCGAGCCGATGGCATTCACTCCGACGTTGGCCGGCCTCCAACTCGGGGTGACGAACCGCGTTGCATCGCCGCTGCGTATTCAGCTCCAGACTGCCGATGGTGCAGGATTGTGGTGTGCGGAGGTTACCGGTGCGGGTGGCTTCATCCCGTGGACCGATTTCAACACGGCATGTTGGGACGGTTCGGGGGCGGCCTATGCGCGCCAGCCGATCTCTCTCGCGATGATCACGGTGCCCGGCACTACGACGGCTGCCGTACCTTACGACTTTTGTCTGAACTCTCTCGCTGAGGCGAATGCGCCGGAACCGCCGCCGCCACCGGCTGCTGCTGGAGCGAATCCGATCTAAGGTCGCGGAACTCTTGAACCCGCGCGGTGGAGCATCCGCGAGCAATCGGGCTGCTGCGTCCACACGCGCGGTACGGTGAAGATCTTGCCGGTGACCGCACCCGAGACCATGCCGGTGATGCTCGGCGGCTTGGCAGTGAACGTCGTGCCGGATGCAGAGCTGCCCTGCGTGAAGGATCGGCACCGCGCGTCGATCGCTCGCCGCGGATAGTGTACTAACTCAGCCGCCGCAAGCACTCGACGCCAACTGGAACTCTCGTGGCCGACACGCTCAAAACGTTCTTCTCGCCGGCACTCGTGCGCCGGCTCGCCGCCGACATCGCGCGCGCGCATCCCGAGTTTGCGTCGCGTGCTTTCGTAAAACACGCGACCACGCGGCTCGAGGAACTCGAGCTCATCGACCGCGCCAAACACATCGCAGCGGCACTCGCGCAACATTTACCGGCTGCGTACCCCGATGCACTCGATGTGCTGGTCCGCTCGCTCGGCCCTGAATACGAGGACGATGAGCTCCTCGGTGTCGGCATGGGACCGTTCTTCTACTATCCGCACCTCGTGTTCATCTCCGAACGCGGGCTCGATCACTTCGACTTGTCACTTCAGGCCCAATACGAGCTCACGAAACGCTTCACGGCCGAGTTCAGCATGCGCGCGTACATCGCGCGGGATCCGGAGCGCACGTTTGCTGTACTTCGCAAATGGGCGGGCGATCCGAGCTCTCACGTTCGCCGCCTCGTCTCGGAATGTACGCGGCTGCGCTTACCGTGGGCCACACGTGTGCCGTGGCTCGACGCACACCCCGAACGCATTCTCGAGCTACTCGAGTTGTTGAAAGACGACAGCTCGGCGATGGTGCGCCGCAGCGTCGCAAACAACTTGAACGACCTCGGCAAGACGCAACCGAAGTTGTTGATCGCGACGTGCGCCGCGTGGCTCGAGGGCAGTTCGAGCGAGCGCCGTGGGCTGGTCGAACATGCGTTGCGAAGCGCGGTGAAACGCGGTGACAAGGCAGCACTGAAGCTTCTCGGGTACGGGAAAAAAGCCTCCGTCGAAGTCGAAGACGTCCACTTCGAACCTCGGCGCGTCGCGATCGGAGGCCGCGTCCGCGTCTCTTTCACCCTGAGAAGCACCTCGCGGAGCCCGCAAGACCTCCTCGTCGACTTGGCCGTCCACTTCGTCAAAGCCAACGGTGGCGCTTCACCCAAAGTGTTCAAGCTGAAGCGGGTGAGCTTAGCGCCGCGCGCGAAGGTGGAGCTTCAGTCGAGCATCTCGCTCGCCGTGCACACCACCCGCAAACCGCGGCCGGGCAAACACGTGGTCGAGATCGCGCTGAACGGTGACACCCGGCGCGTTGGCTCGTTTGTCGTCACCGCGGCGCGCGAGCAGCTCGTACCCCGTGGACGCTAGGCTCGCCGCTGGGCGGAAGACACACGAAGCAACGACGTGCACGAGCGAGCGTCAGCAGCCACCGGTCCAGCGACCTGGTTTGCGCTGCAGCGCGGCACCATGTTAATTTCGACCGAGGGCAGGCTCTGCGATTGTTACCAAAACTGGCTTGTACCGCCGCTGCTCTGGTGGTCGCCGCTGTGGGCTGCACATCGCGAGAGACGCAGACCGATCGTCCGCCCGTCCCCGTGTCGTCAGCACCGGCGCGGCCATCCGCACCTGCGGAGCAGCCATCCGCACCGACGCAGCCATCCGCGGCAGACGAACCCGTGCCGGTACCTGACATCCGCGCGAGCGCGCTGTGGCGCGTCTGTCACGCGAACGTGCGG
>DASRXR010001160.1:0-3677 GCA_035687405.1 Polyangiales bacterium | reverse complement strand
ACAAATAGAGCATCGAAGCGCGGCTAGGCCGGCGTGCCTTCTACGACGGCTCGTCGACTACCATCATCAACTGTCGCAGACCACCGCGTGGGGTGACGGCACGTTCTCGTCGTCGGACGCGCAACGTATTGCGATTGAGCGCAGCTCGGTTCTGGCTTCGTTCTAGATCAGAAAGAGCGGATAAGTCCCGTACAGACCTGCTGCGATTCCACGGGCTATTTGGATCGCCTTGGATCTGGGCCGGTCCACAGTGCCGCGCCTACTAGTGGCGCGGCACTTATCAACGGCGTGAACGCGATCGTTGCCAGCACTGCGTGGATCGAGCGTCGACGTGCACACTCGAAGTGTCCTTTCCGTAGAAGATGATGCCGTTGCCCGAGTTCCAGTTCTCCATCTGCCGCTCGCGCTGGTCACGGCTCCACCACCGGCGCAGGACGCGTGAACGAGCCCGGTGTCCTGCCGGTCACGACCCTGAACTCACGCTGAAAATGGGCCTGATCGGCGTAGCCGAGCGACGTCGCAAGGGCCGCGAGACTCGGCCGGTTGGCCGCTCCCAGCTGCGCAACGGCCTCGAGCAGTCGGTAACGTTGGATGACCCACTTGGGATGCACACCGACGAAGCGGCGGAAGCGCCGCTGTAAGCTGCGATGATCGACACCGACCAGAGCAGCGACCTGCTCGACACAACGCAAGCTGCGATCAGCCGCGATCATCTCCATGAGATCGCGCATGCGCGCGACCTCGGGTGGGATGCTGGGCAGGCGGGTGAGAAGAAACGCTTCCGTCAGCGCGACCTGAGCCTCGATGGTAGACGCAACTCGAACCGCCCTCGCCCACGCGTCCGCGCTCTCGCCGAGGACGTGAGCGACGGGCACTGCGCGATCCGTGATCGCGGCCATCGGCTCGCGCGCGCGCAGCAGCGGCTGAAGCGCCGCCGGGCGAAACTGCACGCCGAAGACTTGCCCGACGCCCGTGTGCCGCTTGGCGAAGCGTCCGGTGCGGACGCCGACGACTTGCGCGCGCCATGCGCCGTCGTGTTCTTCGAGCTCGATCCGGCCCGCCGGGTGAGGCAGCGTATCGGCGAAAAAGGGCGCTCGCAGCTCCCAGCGCACAGACCAATAGTGGTGCACAAAATCCGCGAGCTCCGGCGCGGGCAGCACGCGCCGTCCGTGGATGCAGCCGTCCGCGGGATCCACCGCGGACGCAAACAGGACTCCGCGCGGCGGGGGTGCCGACTCCAACTTTCGTGCGCTATCCGGCATGCCTACGAGGGACAAGGTGCGGCAAGTGTCGCGTTTCATCAATACGCGCAGGTCGGGACCGGTTAGCACCGGCGCGTGATGCAAATGAAGGGTGCGCCATGTCTTTGAATGTCCACGATCTATCTGCTGGCGTGTTCGGGCGCGGACTGACCAACTTGAAAACGCAATTGACGAAGGCCGAAGCCCATGCCGCTGCCAGCGGCAGCGGTGAAGCCGCGCTGCTGAACGCGCAACTCGCCACGGAAGGTAACGCGCGCGGCGTTGCGAGTGACCCGCGTGACCTGCACAAGTACACGCTCGCTCTTCAAGTCCACTGGGCCGCGGAGGGAGCCAAGTTGGCAATCGCGCGCTTGCTGGGTGCGCCACCGGCGCCGGCCGCGAACGATGCAAAGAGCTTTGCGGATCTGCACCAACGCCTCGATGCGACGATCGCGTATCTCCGAGAGATCGCGCCGAGCGACCTCGAAGCCAGCCTCGATCGAACGATCGTGATCGAGCACCGCGGTGGCTCGATGAGCTGCAGCGGCAGCCAGTTTCTGATCGCATTCGCGATCCCCCACTTTTTTTATCACGTGACCACCGCCTACGGCATCTTACGCAACCAAGGTGTGCAACTCACGATGGGCGATTTTTTGGGCAACTGGGGGACGGCAGGGTGAGCTGAACGACGATTCTGCGTCGCGTCGCCCTCTCCTTCTGAGCGCGCGGCCGCACCGCTCGACTGCGCGGTCTGCTTCTTCTCTGCCGCCAAAACGTGCGCGTCGCGCGGTGCAGATCGGGTATGTCCACGCTGCAAATACTCGGCACTCATTCATACAGCGCACTGCTTAGGGTCTGTGTCTGGCCCTCCGGCGATACTTGGGGTCACGCAGCGGAGCGACGCTAAGGTTCGCTTACACGCTGTCGAGATTGAGCTCGCGCAGAGCCTTTCGTCTTCTTCTACAACTTCGCACTCGGCACACTTCGGCACAGCGAAGCTCCGCTTTCCGTTGCAAATTCAGTGTGCGAAGGAGGCATGCTTCTTGCGCGTCCGAGCTCCATGCAGTGGAAGTACTTGGCGCTCGCGTTGTTGTTGGGCGCTGGCTGCCAGCAATCCGATTCCGACTCGATGCGAGCGGAGCCTGACGGCGGAGCGGCCCGCAGCGGACAGCTGCTCGACGCAGCCGCAGAAGCGGCCGGCGCACCGGCCCAACCTGCCATGCGCTTCGACGAAGGCCTGGAGCGCAGTCGCTGTCTCGCAAGCTCGATTCGAGACTGCACGGAGAATAGCTTTTGCGAGGTCCACGTGTTGGGTGCGCAGTATCCCGGTTGCCCAGGAGCAAATGTACCTGCATTTTGCGGATTAAGACGGACGACGTGCGGGTTGGCGATCTGGTGTGCGGTGGATCATCGCGGCGTGGTCTGGGGTTCCGGAGACACGTGCGGCATGCGCGAAGCGCTTCAGCTCGGGTGGCACTTGCAGAAAGCCTGCATGCCCGGCACGGCCGAGGATGACGCGGGCGCACCGATCGAGGAGATCAGACCTGAGATCTGCAGCACGCCCACGACACCCGACCCGCCGGCGACCCCTGCTCAACCATGATCAAACGAGCTGCGATGATGCGTTCAGTCGCTGCGTTAGGTGTACGCGGTCACTCCCGCAAATACGTATAGCCCGTCAACCCCGCTTCCAAAGCGCTTAGAACCGCAGCGGCTTCGGGGTCCGGGAATGCCGCAGACTGCACCGCGTTTCGATAGTGCGCGCGCAGATCATCGAGGTTGTAACCCACGTATTCCAGCATCACGTCGGTCGTGTCGCCGCGGCGCTGCCGACGCAGCGTGTAGCCGCCGTCGGGGTTTAGGTGGACGCTCGCGGTGTCGGTGTCGCCGAACAAGTTATGGATGTCGCCGAGCGCCTCTTGATAGGCGCCGACTAAAAAGATCCCGAGGCGATAACTTTCACCGGGGCGCACCGAGTGCAGCGGAACCGAGGCGGATAGGCCTCCACGCTCGACGTAAGTGTCGATGCGGCCGTCGGAGTCACACGTGAGGTCGGCGATGACGCCTCGACGATCGGGCGACTCGTCGAGGCGAGTCAGCGGCACGATGGGGAAGACTTGGTCGATCGCCCAGACGTCGGGCACCGATTCGAAGACCGAGAAGTTCGTGAAGTATTTGTCGACCAAGCGCTCGTTCAAGTCGTCCAATGCGGCGCGATGGTGTCGGTCTTCTCCGCGCAATCGAGCCCGCACACCGCGCGCGATGGCGTAAAACATGTCTTCCAGCCGCGCTCGTTGCGCGAGCGTGAGCTGGCCGAGCGCATAGAGCGAGTGACCCTCCGCAAGCGCGTGCTGGGCTTCGAGGTAGAGCTCGGTCGGAGGGCGCTCATCGAGCGCAGCGTGAGCCTCACGCAGGTGTCGCAGTACGGCATGCTCG
>DASRXR010001159.1:0-15358 GCA_035687405.1 Polyangiales bacterium | reverse complement strand
CTTCGGCAATTCCACCGAGAGCCTCGTCATCGGCAAGTTCTGCTGCGCTCGATACGCCGCGTAATGCGTGAGCACACGGCGCACGTAGCGATGCGTCTGATCGAACGGAATGCGCTCCAAGAACGCATCGAGCGGCATCGTCTGCGGATAACCACTCATCCACACGCGCACGTTGTGCGGGCCGCCGTTGTACGCCGCGATCGCGAGGGGCAGACGCCCATCGAACCGCTTGATGAGTGAGCTCAAGTACCACGCAGCAAAGTCGAGGTTCGTGCGCGGATTGAGCAAGTCGATCGTATCGAAATCTTCGACGCCGAGCTCACGCGAGATCAACCGACCCGTGCGCGGCATGATCTGCATCAAACCAACCGCGCCCGCGTACGACACGATCTGCCGGTGATAGGTGCTCTCGACGCGCATCACCGCGAAGAGCAAGTTCGGATCGACGCCGTACTTCAAAGCCGATGCTTCGACGTCACTCTCGTACGCACGCGGCCGCAACTCGCGGCGCTCGTCGCGCAAGCGCAACGCGACGCCCGGATCCCCGAGGAGCTCCGCAATCGAAGCGAGCTCTTCGCGCGAAATCGGCCCGAGCGCGAGCCTGTCGCGACGCAACGGACCCATCGCCATGTGCCGCGCCGGCGCCGAACCAGTGAGCACGGCATCCACGCCCGTACGGAACCGCAAGTCACCGCGCGCATCGCGGTAGGCGAGATACGCTTCACCGACCTCGTCGGCCGCGTCCTCGTACATGTCGAGCTGGACCAAGTCCGCAGCTCGCGCGAGCCATGGATACGCGCCACCGAACTGCGCGATGAGCGGCGCCAAACGACGCATGACGGTCTGGCGGCGCGCATCGAGCGAAACCTCGTCCGGCGCATCCGTCGAAGGCCCAGTGATGCCGCGCGTAGCTGCACCCTCTTGTTGGAGCGCACCCGGAATGCTGTCGGTCGTGTCGCCTTCTTCGATCTGCGCGACCGCGACCGTCGGCGGCGTGATCAACCCTTCGGCTTCGGCGACCGGCTTGTCGGCGCCCGCGCAGTTCGGTTGACCGAGCGCTGGCCCGGCCGCATCGGTCGGCGCGCCTTCCATCGGGCAGCTGCCCCGCGCGGGATGCTGCAACTGCGCCATCTGCACGCCGGCCCACATCGCGTAATACCGCGTAGAGCTGTCGTCACGCGCGATGACGTCCTGGTACTCCGCCGTCGCCTCGGTGTACCGACCCATTCGCTCGAGCGCGCGCGCATGGTGATAGAGCGCCGCGAGGCCGTAGCCGTGAATCGGCACGACCTTCTCGAGCAGCTTCGCGACCGACTCGTCCGACGCGAGACCCGAACCGAGAATCGCCGCCGAGAACTGGAGCGGCGCCTGCGCCGTCTTGTTGATCCGCAGCGCATCGAGCAACGCGCTCGCCGGCTCGGCGAGCTGATACTGCACCGCGATGTCGAGCGCCGCCTTCAGCTGCGGAGCCCTGCCACCACGCTTGATCGGCAACGGCCCGACCAACTTGCGAATCTTGGCTTCACCGTCGCGAATCGTCGCGGCGCGGTCGTCGGCGTCCTTCGCCGGCGGCAAACCACGCGGCATGTAACGCATGCACTCGCCCGGCGTTGCTCCGAGCGACAGCGCCGTCGCGACTTCCTCGCGCGCTCGGTCCCAATCGCCTTCGACCCGCGCAATGCGCGCGGCGAGGGCGTGGCCCCTGCCGCGGACGGCTGCAGGCAAGCTCTGGTCCTGACAAATCTGGGCAACCGCCGCACGCGCGTCTTCGAACGTGCCGGTCTTCACGATGCGCTCGGCCCGCTCGATTATCTCGGTCGCGCTGAGCGGCTTCACCGGCACACCTTCAGCGCGCAAACGCACCATCGCCGCGCGCGCCGCTTCGGCCGCTGAGCTCTCCGGGTCGTTCAAGTCGATCGTGCGATAAATCGTCGCCGCGCCTGACTTGTTGTTCCAAGTCTCTTTCGCCCGCGCGAGCGCGAGCCGCAGCGGGCCACGCTCACCGAGGTTCGGGTAGCGCTTGCAGGCCTTGTCCAGCTCGGCCTCGCCTTCACGCTTCCCTGACTCCAGCATGCCACGCACGACACCGAGGCGTGCCTGGGCCGCGATGTTCCGTTCCGGGCTGTCTGCAGCCAGCACGTACGCCTGTAGCGCCTCTTCCGGACGGTTCATCCGCAGCAGCAGCTGAGCGCGGCGGAGCGCAATCCGGTCGGCGATGCGCGGCATCGCGTGTTCGACCACCCGCAGCTTCAGGAGCGCATCCGTCAAAGCGCCGCGTTGCGCGAGTAAGTCGGCATCCGCCAGCGCTTCGCGCGCTTCGGTCGCGGTGATCGGCGACGTCCACAACGGCCCCGCGATTTGGGCGGTCTCGCCGGCCAAACACGAGAGCTCGCCGTCGCCGCTCATGAAGAGCTCTTCGCGTTCGTCGCGGCTCGGCTGGCGCGCCATACATAGCGGCGCGTCATCCCAGGCGTGCGCGAGGCTCGGTAGGCCCGGAAGCAATGCTTTCCCGGCCTCGGTGAGAAGCGCGTTTGTTCCAGCGTTATGCGGGAGTACGGCTTGTCCGGCTAAACATCCGAGCCCGACCGCCAACGTAACTACTTTCAGTTGCCGCTGCAGGCTGCACCTACCGTCGTGTGTCATTGTGCGCTTCCACCTCGCCTCGTGCAAAAAGGGCGCATCACTTTTCTAACGACTTAACGCAGGAAAGACTGCATCCCGTCGTGCGCGTCATGTCGCACGATCGGTCACAAGTTATGGACAACAGCCCACTTCGGGACGATCTCCGCGTCCCGAAATGACAGAGCAGCACATGCTGCTCACCGACGTTGGATCACTTCGATTCGTTCGCCGCAGATTGCGCTTCTGCTGGCTTGCCGTTGTCTTTCTCGTTTTCCGTTGAAGGGACGAGGACGGTCAAGACCGAAAGCAAACAAATCACCACAAACCCGATCAAAAGCAGAAGCTCGGGCCAGCGCGACGGTGGGCGCTCAATCGGTTCGGGTATGCGCTCCGAACGCATGCGCGCAGGAACAGCCACCGTTACCCGCGGTCGAGCTCGAAGCGGAAGTCTTCGACAATCGGGTTTGCGAGCAGCTTCTCGCACATCGCACGCAGTTCCGTAGCTGCGGCTTGCGGACTTGCCGGTGAAAGCTCCAGCTCGATTAGCTTGCCGACACGTACGTTCTGGACGCCGGCAAAGCCGAGCGAGTTGAGCGCGCGCCGGACGGCTTCACCCTGCGGGTCGAGGACCTCGGTCTTCAACGTGACGTAGACCTGGGCTTTCATGCCGTTCCTTTGTTGGACGCGTTAGCCGCGCGCGGGCGGAGGTTCTTTACCAAACGTTCGTCCGGTGGGGACATATCGGGGGCAAACGTCTGACCGCGAATGGTTTCGCAGGCTTCGATGTAACGGCGTGCAGCTTCGACGCGCACGTCGTCCGGGAGTTTCGGGCTCGGCCCGTCGCCCTTGTACCCCTGATCGGCGAGCCAACGCCGTACGTATTCTTTGTCGAACGACTCGGGGGATTTTCCCTGACTCATCCGCTCGGCGTAGCTCTTCGCAAACCAAAACCGCGACGAGTCGGGCGTGTGAATCTCGTCGATCAGCGTCATCCGGCCATCCGGACCGATGCCCATCTCGTACTTCGTATCCACCAGGATGAGGCCGCGCTCGGCACATACGCGTTGGCCGTGCGCAAACAGCGTCAACGCGTTCTCGGCGGCTTCATCGAACTGGGCGGCGGTGAGAGTCTTCCGCGCGATGATTTCCTCGCGCGAGATATTCTCGTCGTGTTCGCCCTGCGGTGCTTTCGTAGTCGGCGTCAGAATCGGTTTCGGCAACGCTTCGTGCGGCGATAGTCCCTCCGGCAAGGTGTGACCGCAGAACTCGCGCGCACCGGACTTGTACGCGGTGAGGATGCTGGTCGATGACACGCCCGTCAGGTAGGCGCGCACGACCATCTCGACCGCGAGCGGCTTGCACTCGATGCACTCCATCGCGTTCGGGTCGGGCGTCCCGAGCATGTGGTTCGGCATGACGCTCTTGGTCTCTTCGAACCAGAACGCAGCGAGCGAGTTCAGGACCTGGCCTTTGAACGGCAAGGTGCCGAGCACGCGATCGAACGCGCTGATGCGGTCGGTCACGACGATGAAACGCCGACCGTCGTCGGTCGTGTAGTTGTCGCGAACCTTGCCCTGGTACTTCGCACCCAAAAAACCGAGATCGGTTTTATCGAGGGTGACGTCGAGGCCTTTGCGAATCGTATCGCTATCCATGTCGCATCTCCGCGTCGCAACCTCCGCACGCTTCGAGCGACTGCGTTTTGCACGCCCGCGCGGGCGGAGGGGCGCAAACTAAAATGGCTGCGGCTCGCCTGCAACCAGACAGTGACGTTTCCGAGAGGGCGGAGAGGCCCTGGCGCCATACGTTGGTTGACGTAGCCGCGTTCGGGCGCTACCCGATAAGGATTGTGGCGAGTGCTTACGATCTGGACCGTATCCGCAGAACGCTCGCGGGACGGCACCCGCGTCTGCTCGAAGATCAAGGCCTCGCCGTCGCGGACGCTGTAGCGAGTTCGGGCGGCCTGAATGCCGTCGTGCAAGTGGCTCCCCTGTCGCCGCATCGAAAAGCCGCGGTTGCGGCGATTTTGCGCCCGAATGCGCGGACCCGCGAAGCCGACGTCTTGCTGATTCGCCGCGCAGAGCGCGCCGGCGATCCCTGGTCGGGCCACATGGCATTCCCGGGCGGCCATCAAGAACCGGGCGACAAGGATTCTTTATCCACCGCACTGCGCGAGACGCAGGAGGAGATCGGCCTCGACCTGCGGCAACACGAGTACATCGGCCAGCTCGACGAGCTTCCGGCCACGATTCGTACGGTGCGCGTCGGAATTAGCATCACACCGCACGTCTTTGCCCTTCGTGGTGAAGTGAGCTTTCGGCCCAACTACGAGGTCGCTGAGATCGTCTGGGGTGAGCTCGGTCGGATGGCCCGGGGCGAGATCGACGCCGTCAGAGACTTCAAATACGAGGGCCAAACGCAGCAGGCACCCGGGTTTCGTGTGGGTGAGCACGTGGTTTGGGGCCTGACGCATCGCATGTTGACGTCGCTGTTCGATCTGCTCGCCTGATCTCGAGGCCGGCGTTCAGGGTTGCCTCTCGGCGCCGCGCGCTCTACACGAAGACGCCGTTAGAGGAGAGCGCCCATGGCAATGGAAGAGCACGAGTTCGAACGCCGGGCAGCCGATGCATGGAAGCGCGTGCTCGACCTGTTCGAAAATGTCGATCCCGATGAGGCCGACGTGGAGCAGAGCGGCGACGTGATCCGCATCGACTATCGCGGCGGCCAGCGTGTCGTGCTGAATACGCAGCGGCCCGCACGGCAACTCTGGCTCGCCGGCGGGGCGCAGGCCTGGCACTTCAGTTACGACCCCGACCGCGACCTCTGGTTCGACGACAAGGGCCGAGGTATCGAGCTCTACGCGCAGCTGGCCGCTCTGACGAAGCAGGCCGTCGGCGTCGACCTAGGTTGAATCGCCTGAATCGCCGCAAACTCGCGGGCAGGTGCCAAGTACGCGACGCCGTTGGGAGTTCGCGTGGTACCGCCGTCCACGCCAGGTATCAGGTTGACACGGCTCGCCGGTCCATGTACGCACTGTAGGTGGTTGTCGGGTCTGTTAAAGTCCGATGGCGCTCGTGCCCGGAGTCGTAGTGATGGGTCGTTGGCTGCTCCTGAGTTTCAGTGTGCTCGTTCTCGGAGCTGTCACGTTGATCCGCGACACCGCCCGCGCTCCCGACGCACGCGACCTCGGTGGAGTCTGCGAAGAGACCCACGAGTGTCGGAGCGGATCACGCTGCGTCGATGTGACTAGCGTGATGGAAGGCCAGTGTTCGGCGAACTGCAGCGAGAGCATCTCGTGTCAGAGCTCGTTCGGTGGAAAGTCGCTTTGCCTCGGTGCCGATCTGTGCGCCCGAACGTGCGCACACGACAGCGACTGCCCCGAAGGCACTGACTGCAACTTGTATGGTTGGTGTGAGCGGCCACGTTGAAGTGGGCTGACTGCCGACTGACTGCCGACTGACTACCGCACAACCGGCTGACTGACGAAACCCACCGCGACGGATCGTTCGCGCGACTGCCTGATAGTCGGACGATCTGACGCCAGGGCGCCGCGTAGTCGTTAGCGCAGCGATAGTCGTGTGACTAAACGCCGCGGTGCTCGTCAATTTTTTGGCGACGACCTCGTACGCTCGTAGAACGACCTGAAGTCGGCGGATCCCCGGCCGACAGCTGGGAGGACTGCGATGAGTGAGATTCTTTCGCTGGGTCAGGTCGGAGTGCCACCGGCGTTGCCACCCGAGCCGAACGTGCTCGATCTCGAAGACATGCTGTACGACATTTTGGCGAGCGGTGCGGATCCGAATCTCCCGCCCGGCACGTTAGAAGCCGTACAAACATTTCTTCACGAACACGCGCGCTCGAAACGATCGCTGCCGGAGTTCGTGGCGTTCTTTGCCTCACACAAATTGTCGATGGTGCGAGACACCGGTTTTGGCCTATCACTGCCGCCGGTGGAGCTGCGCGCACCGATGCGTTCATCTCGGTCGGCACCCGAACCCGAGTTCGAGCCCACCCGCGCGGCCGCGCCAGTACCCAGGCATGTCGAGCCCGATCCGATCGAAGTGGCTCCGGTCGCACCAGAACGTGGGGAGGGTTACCGACGGGCGCTGGCGCTGTGGGCGAGCGCGGCAGCGGTTCTTGCAGCCATCAGCGGCGGAGCTTTGTATGCCGCGATCAGCGCACGAGACGAGCTGGAGCAGGTTAGGGCGGAGCAGCGCGCGACCGCTGCGGTCATGGCGCAGATGCAGACCGAGGTCGTCCGGTTGCGTGGCACGGTGGATCAGAACGCGCAGATCTCGCGCAACGTCGATCACAAGACCGAGCTACTACTGCGAACGCTCGTGTCACCACTCGATATACAACAACGCTAATACGTGACTAGCATCACAGCGCTCGGTGCATACTACTGGTTCGCTTGCTTGCGGCTCGGCTTAGATTGGCCTAACAAACGCGGTAAAATTTGACGGGTAGGGGGAGTAGAGAGTGTGATGCCGGCCATGCCAAAAAAGACGACCAAACCGACGCCGACCAAGTCGGATGTGATTCGCTCGATGCCAAATGCATCAGCGACGGACATCATCAAGAAGGCCAGGTCACTTGGCCTGAAACTGACGGCTAACCACGTATACGCAGTGCGCGCGATCGACAAACGTCGGGGCAAACCGGGGCGTTTGTCGAAGGGGGGAGCCGCACCGATGCAGTCTTCGAAGCCGCGGAACCCGTCTTCGAAGACAGCGTTCATTCGCGGCTTCACGTCGGACACGCCGGCTGCGAAGGTCGTCGATGCGGGTAAGAAGGCCGGCATCAAGCTGTCGAAGGAGTACGTGTACCGCGTGCGAGCGCTCGCGAAGCCGCAAAACGGTGGGGGAGGTCGCAGATCGTTTGGCCGAATTCCGGCCGCTGCAATCGGCGCGACTACGGGCGAAGAGCAACGGTTTGCGACACTCGCGATGGAGATCGGGCTCGTTCGCGCGACGGCATTGTTGCAACGCGTGCGACAAAAGCTGCTCGAATAGGTCGCGAGTCACTGTAGCCACGACAGGCCTGGGACGTTTGCGGGGAACGCGAAGGTACGCGGTCTAGACACGCGGTGTAGGAACCGTGATGACCGCGCTTCCGCCGCGCCTGGCCGATCGCGTGCACTGGATAGCTGTCGGGGTGTGGCGCGCATGAGCTGTGGTAGATTCCACCGACCATGGATGCTCCCCACGTACCGCAGAGCTACGAGCCGAATCCTGCGCTCCGCGTTTTGTACCGGTGGTTCTTCGACAACATTCAAGTCGACGAGGAATGGGTGCGCCAGGTGCGCCGCCTCGCGAGCCGCGGAACCGTGGTCTACGTGCTGCGAAACCTGAACCCGGTCGACTTCCTCGCGCTCGACCACCTCACGAAGCGTTATGACCTTCCGCGCATCAACTATGTGAATGACTTGCGTCTCGGCGTGTTCAATCCGCTGAACCGCGGGTTGTTCGACACGTTGATGGGGTTGTCGCGAAGGAGCGTGTCGCAGCAGTTGTGTGCGGCGCTCGACTCGGGCGGATCGGCGGCGTTGTTCTTGAAGCGGCCGCCGGGCGTGATCGATCTGGCTGCAGGTGCGAGTGGTGGTCGCGGGCTTCGCGAAGGCGACGAACACGTGCGCGCGTTACTCGAGTTGCAGCGCAAGCGTCGCGACTCACAACCGATCTTGCTCGTGCCACAAGTGTTCGTGTGGACAAATCGTCCGGACACGCACGGCTCGCAGCTGCTCGATGCATTGCTCGGGCCGCGCGAGTGGCCGACTGCGCTGCGGACGATCGCGCAGTTCTTGTCGAACTATAAACACGTGGAGTTGCGCGCCGGCGAGCCGCTGAACCTGGCGCACTACCTGGAGCACGGCGAAAACGCCTCGGACGAGGTGCACGTGCGGCGCGTGATCTACGCGCTGTTACGCCGGCTCGAGCGCGAGCGGCGCACGGTTACGGGTCCGGCGCAAACTGCGCCCGATCGGCAGCGGCTGCAGGTGCTGCGCAGCCCACGGCTGCAGCAGACGATCAAACACATGGCCGGTGAGCGTGTGGCCGATCAGACGGCGTTGTACCGGCGTGCATCGAAGATGTTGAAGGCGATGCAGGCGACGCCGAACGGGCCGACGATCAAGGCGCTCGACATCTTGCTCGATCGCGTGTTCCACCGGATCTACGCCGGTCTGGAAGTCGACATGGAAGGGCTCGAGCGGCTGCGCGAGCTCGGCAAAGACGGTTCGATCGTGCTCTTGCCGAGTCACAAGAGTCACGTCGACTATCTCGTGCTCTCGTACATCATGTACGAGAACCACATGCAGCTGCCGATGATCGCGGCAGGCGACAACTTGGCGTTTTTTCCGCTCGGCCCAGTGCTGCGGCGTGCCGGTGGTTTCTTCATTCGGCGATCATTTCACGGTGACAAGCTGTACGTCGTCGCGGTCGAAGCGTACGTGCGGCGGCTGCTGCGCGAAGGCCACATGCTCGAGCTGTTTCTCGAGGGTGGGCGCAGTCGTACCGGTAAATTGCTCGCGCCGAAGTTTGGTTTGCTCGGCATGATTGTAGATGCCGCGCTCGGCGTCACGAACCGCACCGTGCACTTCGTTCCGGTCTCCATCGGATACGAGCGCGTGGTCGAGACCGGCTCGTATGAGCACGAGCTCAGCGGTGGCGAGAAGGAAAAGGAAGACGCGAGCGGGTTATTCAAGACGACTGCCGTGCTCCAGCATCGCTATGGGCGCATCACGGTGCAGTTTGCGCCGGCGCTCACGCTCGAGAGCATGCGGCACGAAGTTGGTTTGCCGGCCGATAGCGAGCTGAACGAAGCCGGACGGCGCACACTCGTGACGCGCCTCGCGAATCGCACGATGGACGAGATCAACCGCGTCACGGCGGTGACGCCGGGCGCGTTGACTGCGCTCGCGATTCTCAGCGGGCGGTCGCGGAGCGTTGCCCACGAAGAATTGATCGTGCGCTGCGAGCAGTTCGTGCGTGTGCTGCATTCGATGGGTGCGCGCATCACGCCGCGCACGGCGTACGGCGCGCAGCTGCGTGAGGAGTCGATCCGCGAAGCGGTGTCGATGTTCGTGGAAGCGGACATGCTCGAAGTGCACATTCCTGGTGAGCACGATCCCGGTCACAAGCGCGGTGAGAACATCGGGCCTGGCGCGCTGTACCGCGTGCCCGAGCGCAAGCGCGTGCAACTCGATACGTCGAAAAACCACATCATTCACTTCTTGGTCGAGCGCGGTTTAGTCGCGTTGTCGGTGTTGCATTCGCCGGGACCGCCGGCGGACCTGGACACCGTGCGCGGCCGTGTCTTGCGGCTATCGAAGTTGTTCAAACACGAGTTTCGGTTTCGAGCGGACGCGAGCTTCAATCAGATCTTCGATGGCACTCTCGCGACCATGACGAGCCTCGGTGAGCTGCAACAAGACGGCGAGTTGCTCCGGCCGGGCGTGGGTCACGACGGTTGGACAGGGCATGCGTGGTTGCAGACGTACGCGGCTTCGCTGCGTAACTTCATCGAAGGCTATCGCGTTGCGGCGCGGGCGCTGACGTTGTTGCTCAAGGGCCCGGTGACCGAGAAGGACTTCATGCGGCGGGCACTCACGGTCGGTGACCGGATGTTTTTAGCCGGTGACATCGAGATGCGCGAAGCGGTGTCCAAACCTTTGATCCAGAACGCGCTGCGCGTGTTCAAGGAAGAGGGCTATCTCGAGCAGCAGGACGACGGGAGGTACTCGCTCGCCGAGTCGTTTGCGAATGCAGAGACAGTCGGGGCGATCGAAGGGCGGCTCGTCGGGTTTTGCGCGTTTCGGTGATTTCGCGGTCGCCGACTAAAACTGGATCTGCAGCGCAGCGCCGCCCGGCGACGGACTTAGCGCTGCGCTCGCCTGCTCGCCCTCTTCGCGCGGCCAGAACTTCCACGTGAGGCCCGCGGCGACGCCGGCAGCACCGACACCGACCATGATCGCACCGATGGTCGATAACACCGGCACGCGGTCGTAGGCGCTTTCGACTTCGGACCACGACTTGGTGCCTTTCGGCGTGTCTTCGATGTCGGCTTTGTCCGAGAGGGCAACGCCGAGAAGAATGCCGCCGGTGATCATGACTGCGCCCGAAGCGCCGACGACGATCCACGGTGCGATCGAGTCGGAGCCCGAGTCGTCCGCGGGCGATGCGGCGTACGGCTGCGGCTCGGTGGCGGTTGGGGCCGTCGCCTCCGCGACCGCAGCGGGCGTCGCGCGTAGTGCGAGGCTCAAGCGCATCGTATCGCCACCGTCCGTCGTGAGGTTGCGCGTTACGCCCTCGTAGCCGGGTGCTTCTGCGGTGAGCTCGTGACTGCCGGCGTCGATCGAGATTTGACCCTGTGCGTCGCGTTGGACTGGGCGGCCATCGAGCGAGAGCGTTGCGTCCGCGGGGGTGATCTGCAGATCGATGTGAGAGACGAAACGTTGTGCGTCACGCAGCAGCTGATTTACGCCTTCACGCATGCTGTCCGTCAGAGGCCGATTCGGATTTGTGAGCGCTTGTTGAAAGTAGTCGATCGCTTCGACGTACTTGCGCAGCTCGAAGCAAACCAGGCCGAGGCCGCGCAGCGTGCGGGCGTTCGGTTGAATCGCGTGTGCTTGGGCGAAGTAGGCTTTGGCTTCGACCCAGTGACCGAGACGATACTCGGAGAGGCCGTTGTCGATCAGTTGGTCGTACGACTGGCCACTCTGCGCGTTTTGCGGGGCGGCTTGGGCGTGTGCGGCGGTGCCGGCGATCAGCGCGAGGCCGGCTACGACTAGTGCTCCGATGAGTACATATTGATCCAGCCGCACCATGTTCGCCGCTCCCGCGTCAGTGAGCGGCAAGGGTAGCGCAGTTGTGTGCGGGCGCGTCGTGAGTTCGGCGGGCGCAGCAGCAGCGTGTGGCTGCAGGGACTACATGAGTTTCGGGGCTACTGGCGGCGGCGGTTCGTGACGTCGCGTCGTGGGGCACTCCGTGGAGCGGCTCACTGCACCAGTACGGTGCCTTTCGCGCCGAGGGCCGTGCGGCCGTCTTGACCGAGAATGCGTCCGCGAAGCTCCACGATGTCGCCAAGTAGCTTGGCATTCGGCGTGACGCGAATCACGAGCCACTCGAGCTTGATGCGCTCGTCGGCAAAGACAGCGCGCCGGAATCGAAGCCAGAACTCGAGGCCCAGCATGGGGCCGAACTGAGTGAAGTGTTTGGCGGTCAGCCCGAGGAGGAGCGCGCTCGTGTGAGGACCGCTCGCGACGAGCCGCCCGAAGCGAGAGCGCGCGGCGAGCTCCGGGTCGTGGTGGATCGGATTGTCGTCGCCCGAGCTGTACGCGAACGTCGAGACCGTCGCGGGATCGAGCTGCACCTCGGATGAGAATCGATCGTGAGCGCGTGGACGCATGCTGGGCCTCCGTGGACGCTGGATCTAACACGCCTCCGGCGGCGTGCGCAGAGCGTGGATGTTGCGCTCGGCTGTGCTACGCCACGGGGCCGATGCTTCCCCGCCTTGGCAACGCGCGGCTTTGGTCTCCGCAGGGCATGGCGATTCCGTGGGCAGCTCTCGGGTTGGCGCTCGCCGCGAGCAGCTTGGCGTGGCTTTGGGGGCCCGCGGAAAACGGTGCGTTCGACAGCGCGTTCTACCTCGATGGCGCGCGACATCTCGCTGCCGGCGACGGCTACGTCAGCGCGTACGTCGAGCCCGGCCGCACCGACTACGACGCGATCACGCACTGGGCGCCCGGGACGTCGGCGCTGATCGCGATCCTCATCAAGCTTGGCGCATCGCCGCTTACGGCCTCATCGCTCGTGCTCGGCGCTTGTTACGTCGCCGCGGTGTTACTCGTGTTTGGGCTCGGCGTTCGGCTCGCAGGCGCGCGTTACTGGCCTCTCTGCTTGCTCGTCAGCGTCGTGTTCGCGCTTCAACCGAGCACACTCTCGTGGCTCGACGCGCTCTTGAGCGACGTTCCGTGCGCGACCTTCGCATTGTTGAGCCTGTGGCTCGCGCTGCGCGTGATGCGCTCTGCCGAGCCGAGTCTTCTACTGCGATTTGGCTTCGGGCTGAGCATCGCCTGGCTCGACCTGGTGCGTTACGCCGGCTTGCTCTTCATCCCCGGCATGCTCGTCGCCACGGTGCTCGGCATGCGCATCGGCAAACCGCTTTGGGTTCGCGCCTGGAGGCTTTGGCCGACCTTGATCACGGCCGCGGTCGGAGTCGCGGCGTGGAACTTTCGGAACAAACACGTCGCGGACAAACCGCTCGGCGGTTGGACGTTCGTGGACTCGGAGCTGGCGCAACACTTCGAGCGTGCGACCAAAGCCGGGTTCGTGTGGGTCGACGAGTTGCTCCAAGAAGCGGGGCTCGCGGGCTTCGAGACTCCGTTCCTCGTGCTGATGTACTTCGCAACGTTTAGTCTAGTCGCGCTCGCGGTCGTGAGTGCGCGGGCGGCGTGGCGAGAGACGGCTTTAGTCGGGTTGACTACCGCTGGGTACGCGGCGTTGATGATTGCAACGGCGTCCGTGACTTTGATCGCTCCGCTCAGCGAGACGCGGTTTTGGGTCGGTGTCTGGCCGCTGGAACTCCTGCTCGTGTTGATCGCGGTCGCACACGCTGGCCCGCGTTGGTGCCTGGTTCCGAAGCTCATCGTGATCGCTGCGCTGCTGTGCGCAGCGGGCTTGTTCGCGCGCAAAACCCATCGCGACCTGCCGTACGCGCGACAGCCGCGGGGTCTACTCGCACCGGCGTGGCAGCGTGCGACGGAAGTGTTGCCTGGTCCGGACGAGTGTCGGCTGTACGTCAATGACCCACGACCTTACATGTTGAATCGACAGCTAGCGCCGACGAGCGCGATTCCGGCGACGCTTCCGGAGCTCGAAGCCGCGGTGCAGAACGCATCGTCCGTGTGCATCGTGGTCTCGATCAAGCACAGGAGTCTGCGCCTGTCCGGCAGCGCAGAGCGGCGCAGAGTTCCGCAGATGGAGGTCGTCGACGCGTTGCAACAGCAGGGGCGTTTGGAGCGCATAGCCGGCAAAGCTGGGGTGACCGTGTACCGCCTGCGACTGTGACAGAATTCACAAGCCTAGATATGTGCATGTGGCACCGTTAGCCTGACGGGGGGCGTGCATATGAACGATGGCGGCCAGCCGAATGCGACCTCGAGCCACTCCGGGCACGAGCCGGAGTATCCCGAAGCGCTCGCAAACGCCGAAGCAGCGTTTCTGAAGACGCGCCGGGAGGCTGTCGCACTCGATGGTGTGGATCCGAGCGCGCAATTGGGCGTCGGAATTTCAGGTGGAGGCATTCGCAGCGCCACCTTTGCGCTCGGTTTCTTCCAGGCCCTCGCGCAACGCGATTGCACGAAGCAGATCGACTATCTCTCGACCGTGTCGGGTGGCGGCTACTTTGGAGGTTTTTTCGGCGCGTTCTTCCGGCGCGAACACGTGCACGGTCACGCCGACGTCAAACGATTGCTGGAACTGAAGAACCAGACGGACGTGCTGCGATACGTGCGTGAAAACGGCAGCTACCTCGCGCCGGCTGGAAACGATTCGCTGCTGCTCGGAGCGGCGACGCTGTTTCGAAACTGGTGCGTCGTTCAACTGCTGTTTCTGTCAGCGGTGTTCGGGGCGTTTCTCGTCGTGCAGGCGTTGACCGAGCTCGCCAATTTCAACCTGCCGCTGCTGGCTGCAGCGAAGCTCTTGCCGATCTGGCAAGGTTTTTCGGAGCTGCAGGTCGCGCCCAGTCCGTGGTTTGCGCTCGCAGCGCTTGCGATCGCGTTTTGGGTGACGCCTCTCACCTGGTCGTACTGGGTCGTTGGCCGAGACGTGCCTACGTTCTTCGACGGATACGCACGCGCCGTTGCGAAAGTCGTTTGGACAGTGATGCTCTACGCGGTCGTCGCCGCGGCCGGGCTCGTCTTGGCAGTCAAATCGCCCGAGTACACGGAGCATGGCTTCATCCTCGCGGGTGTCGCTGCATTCGCCCTGAGCATCGGGCTCATGGCGATGATCGGCAGTGCGAAGTTTACGCCGGCGTTTGCGCTCCTGGGTGCACTCGCGCCGATGGTCGTGTGCGCGTTTCATCAGGAATGGACGGCGTGGTGGGTCTCTGGCATGTCGGCGTTTGCGATCGCGCTGTCGGGCGCGATGCTGTTTCGCGAACTGCGGCAGGTGAGTGTGCAGAGCACGGCTGCGCCCGAGGCGCGTGCCTCGAACGGCGTACGTGAGCTCGACGAAGACAACGAGGGTCGCTACGAGCTTTCGGATGCGTTGAAGACTGCCTTGGTCTTCACGTGCGCGTTGATCGCGTTCGCCTTGATCGACACGGCAGCGCGTTGGTTGATCGATACGGTCTTCTGGCAGGGTGATGGTCTCGCAAAACAGAGCATCGGTTTCGGTACGTTCATCGCTGTGGCCTCATCGGTGTTGCGTCGCGCGTGGGCGTTGTTTGCGACACCACCCGGTCGCGGGGAACGACCCGGACTATCGATGACGCTGCTTGCCGGAATCGCGGCCGTCGTGACCGTGATCTGTCTGTTGCTCGCGTGTGATGCTGCTGCGTACTTCGTCGTCGAGCGTCTCGCGGCGACGACCGGGAGCGCGGCGCCGGCGCCGAACCTGCTGGCGTTCAGCGGGCAATGTGCGGCTGCGATCGGCGCGGTCCTCGCGATGAACTTGATTCTCGGATCTTCGCGCAACCTGTTGAACGCATCGACGCAACTCCCCCTGTATTC
>DASRXR010001158.1:0-38436 GCA_035687405.1 Polyangiales bacterium | reverse complement strand
CTTGGGCATATCCGGAGAGGATCACGCGCGCGGTCGCCGGGAAGTGTCGCTGCACTTGCGCCAGCAGGGCTGCGCCGTCCATACCGGGCATGCGCATGTCGGACACCAAGACGTCGATCGGCTTGATCGCGAGTTGATCGAGTGCTTCGGCACCGTTGGCGGCGAAGACTGCGTCGAACTCATTCTGCAGAGGCCGCACCATGCGCCCTAGGGCGCGTAACACTAGAGGCTCGTCGTCGACAAAGAGTACGCTCGGCATCCTTCTCCGCGCCTTTCGGGCTTCTCCTTGCATCGACCGAAGCCGGCTGGACTTGAGCGGCGTGGCATGTGCGCAGCCGGCGGGCTTTGGGGTCGGTGCGTGCACCTCCAGCAACGAACTGCTACACGCGACTCGTCCGTCCATGTCGAACGTCCGCACACGTCCCGCCACTGCGACTGATCTGCCGGAGCTCGTCGAGCTCGTCAACTCCGCCTATCGTGGCGACTCGAGCCGCCGAGGCTGGACGACCGAAGCAGAGCTACTCGGTGGGCAACGCACGGACGCCGTGACCCTGGCTGCGCAGCTGACAGCTGCAGATGCGGTCGTGCTGGTCGCTGAGCGGGACAGCCGGCTCGTCGGGTGCGTGCTCCTCGAGCGCGCGGGGGCCACTGAAGCGTACCTCGGCATGCTGACGGTCGACCCGCAGGGGCAAACGGTCGGCCTCGGCAGCGCGCTGCTGACGGCGGCGGAGCGGTACGTGCGGGAGACGTACGGTGCCGTTGCAATGAAGATGACGGTGATCGCTCAGCGGGCGGAGTTGATCGCGTGGTACGAGCGCCGGGGTTACGTGCGGACTGGCGAGACCGAGAAGTTTCCCTACGGCGATCTCCGGTTCGGTCTGCCGAAGCGCGACGACTTGTACTTCGTCGTGTTGCGTAAACTGTTCTCAGCGGCGGACGATCAGCCCAAGTAACGAAGTAGTTCGACTTGGAGCTCGCTGGTCGCAGCCACGACGAGCGTCGTCGTCCCGAGCGTCCAACCTGCGCCGGATCGATCCGTGACGAGCGCGCCCGCTTCTTCCGCCAACAAACAACCCGCTGCGGTGTGCAGCGGGTCCGCCGTGTCAGTCAACAATAAGAGTCCTGCCATGTCACCTGACGCAACCTTGACGAAGTCGAGTGTCGTCCCGAGCAGTCGCGGGTAGAACCGGCCATCTGCGGCGATCCCTGCGAGCAACCTGCCTAACGCCGGGTCGCGGTACGGAGGTTTGCCTCCGAGCTCGAGGCCGATGACGGTTCCATCGCGAGCCGTCAACGGAATGTCACCCTCCGACCGCGCACAAAACGACCCGCGTCCACGTTCGGCGTAATGCACTTCGGATGTTCCACCGTCCCCGATCGCTGCGACCGTCGCGACGCCATCCTCGATCAGTGCGATGTTCGTGCAATACAGCGCCAGACGCGATGCGTAGTTGCGCGTGCCGCAGATCGGATCGACGAGCCAATACGCTCCGCTTTGTGGCTGCGGCTCGCCGCCTTCCTCTCCGACGATCGGCAACTGCGGGAAGTGTTCGGCGAGGACCTGACGGATGGCCTGTTCTGCCGCGACATCCGCGCCGGTGACGATGTCGATGCCGTCTTTTGCCGTGACTTGGTCCGCGCCGGTTCGGCGTTGCGCGACCGCGAGTCCGGCGCGAACTGCAGCGAATGCCGCGAGCGTTTCAGGCCGGGGTGATCGTGGAAGTGTCGACATCCGTTTGTTGTACGACAACGCGAACGGGACTCCTGCTCGGTCCGCTATTGTCACTATACACACGTAGCCGTCTGGCCTAAGTACGTCTCCGCATGTGGTGTATACAAAAACTGCGACAGCGCCGGCAACATCGATGAGTCGATGGTTTGCAGGTTTTGCGGCTGTGCTTTGCGTTGCATCGTTCATGAACTGCACACCGATTGGTGCGGCACCGGTGGCGAGTGATGCAGGAGAGACCGGAAGCTCGGAACAACCGTCGAAGACTGAGGCGGATGGCAGCGCTGGCCACGGCGGCAACGGCATCGCGGGCACCCCGAGCCGTGCAACCAGCGGAACTGGAGGCGGAAACGTTAGCGCCGGTTCGCGCGCGAACAGCGGGGCCGCGGGGATGTCCGTCGCGATGAATGCGGCGGGCACGGGCGGAAATATTGCGGGGGCGAGCGGTGCAAGCGGCTGTCCAGCCGGGCAACTATCGTGCGGCGGCGCCTGCGTACCGAGTGACAACAAGAACTGCGGCGCGTGCAATCACGACTGTTCGACGTTGGCCCACGTCGTGGGAGCGACGACGTGTTCCGCGGACGTCTGTTCGTTTGCGGCGGCTGCATGCGCGAAGGGTTGGGCGCACTGCGGCTCCGATCCCGAGTCGGGTTGCGAGACCGACGTCACGCAGCCGGCAAACTGCGGCACGTGCGGGAACGTGTGCCCCGTCGACGCGCCGATGTGCTCGAGCGGAACCTGCGTGTCGGGTTGTCCAGCGAACGCGCCCACGCTCTGCGGACAAAGTTGTGCCGAGATCAACTCGGACGCGAAGCATTGCGGCACGTGCGACAACACGTGTGCTGCGACGGTCGCGCATGCCGACGTGTTGTGTCAGTCCGGGAGTTGTGGCTTTGCATGCACGGCTGGTTTCACGCAGTGCGGCGACAAATGCGTGGACACGACGAGCGACGCTGCAAACTGCGGTAGCTGCAATCAGCTGTGTGCGGGCGGAACAACCTGTGCGGGCGGTCGATGCGTGTGCCCTGCGGGCACGCACGATTGCGGCGGAACCTGCGCGAAGGACGACTCGACGGCGCAATGCGGTCCGAGCTGTACGCAATGCCGAACGACGATTGCGCGCGCAGTCGATGTTTGTCGGAGCGGTCAGTGTTCTTACATGTGTGGTTCGGGCACGACTGACTGTCAGGGCGTGTGCAAGTCGACTGGCTCTGACGTCGACAACTGCGGTCGCTGTGGAAACGTGTGCACCGGAGGCAAGATGTGCCTGATCGGATTGTGCGCATGTCCGGTCGGCCAGCACGACTGCAACGGCACCTGTGTCAGTACCAACGCGGTCGCAACGTGCGGGTTGTCGTGCACTCCGTGTACGGCGCCAGCGGGAGCGACTGCGACGTGTGACGGCTTGTTCTGTGGGGTCAAGTGCACCACCGGGGTGAGTTGCAGCAACGTGTGCACCGATACATCGACGAGCAACACCAACTGCGGTGGCTGCGGGATCACTTGCGCGAGCGGGCAAGTTTGCTCGGGCGGATCGTGCGGGTGAGGCGGTAAACCGGGCTTGTTGCGCTTCGGGCTTTTAGAACGAGTAAGGCGAGACGGTTGAGCGCCGCACGGACGTGGCAAGCCCCATCAGCAGATTGCGAGTCGCGCAGCGCGGCTCACTATTGTCCGCAGGTGTAACGCGCAGGCGACATCTCGAGCGGCGGATTCACTTCGACCGGCACCTGATACCGCGCTGGATCACTCGCCCTCGGCTCCGCTGTCGCTCCCGGCCTCAGATAAAAGAAACCCACCGCATCGTAGACCAGCGGCACCGGAACCTTTCTCCAGTGACGCACCTCGAAATCGAAACGCAGACCCGTCTGGAATGGAATCGCATCGAAGACGTGAAAGCGGTAGAGCGACGTCGCTCCCCAGTTTTGCTTCCCACTCGACTGCGTCTGGCCGATGAACGGCTCCGTAAACCGCTCGTTCGAACACCAACCGTAGCCGAAGTAATCTTCGGTTCCAGTTCCGAAGTGACTCGGGAAACGCTCACCATCGACCGAGATCCGCTCGTCACCCTCGCCCCACCACGAGACGTCGCCATTCTGCACGTTCAACACCGTGCCGACATACTTCCCAGCGCCGCGGATCGCGAGCAACGGCCAATCACTCGCAGGCGTGCTCACAATCGAATCGGGCGCATGCCACTGCGCGCCGAACAGCAATGACTCGTCGGTCCACGGCAGCGGTTCGGTCGCAATTTCGACCGCTGCTGTGAACTTCGCGTTCGACGCCCCCGTGAGCGCGATCGTCGCCGAAACTCGATACGGCATCGGCCAACGCGCAATCAGCACACCCCGCTCCGCATCCACCGTGATCGGCAAGCTGCGCAGCTTCGCGACGCCAGGGCCCGTTCCGAAGAAGTCGCCGAGCGGAGCCTGAACGGTCTGCTCGCCGTCGAACTCGAGAGTGAGGACCGTGCCCCGCAGCGCCACAGCATCGAGACTCGATGGCCGCACGCGCAACTCGCGGATCACGCTTCCACCCGGCGCGGCGGCTGAGCGGTGCTCGCTGCGTTGACCCGGCACGACCTCGAGCTGAAATGTCTCCGCAGCCGTGAGCTGCGGGAGTGCGCCACTGCCGGCGAGCTGCAACCGCGCCGCCGTTCTCGACTTTTGGCAGCCCGCTTCGGCGAGCGACGCTGCCGAAAACGACTGCACCTTCGTCGCCTCCGCATAGCGACGATAGTCGACCTGATAGTACAAGCGCTTGGCGTCGGTCTCGACCGTAATGCGGCAGCGCCGACTAAACGGAATCGGAAAATATAAGTTGTGTCCATTCGCGGCTTTGAACGCGTATGGGGCGCCGAGCGGCGCCACCTCACCGTCGAGCAGCGCCTCCATCGGCGCTTGAACGGTCGGAGTCGCAGAGCCGTCGAGGTAGATGCGCAGAACGCCCGAAGGATTCGCGGACCAAATGCGCGTTACGACACCGGGCCCAGTCGCATCGAGCAGCACGACCGGTTCGCCTGGAACGGGCTGCGCGAAGTCTTTGTTTGCAAACCAATCCGGCTCACGCGGACTCGCAGACTGCGAAGCGCGATCGAAGCTCGACGACATCAGACTCGCGAAGGCAGGCCGCGACACGCGCGCGAGCGACGACAAGTCGCCGAGCTCATCGAGCAGCGCACCCAGCTTGATCGTGTCTCCGCGCGGAGCGGGGCAGCTCGCAGCGGCGATGTCCGCGAGCGCGAGCTCGTCACCCCCGGCGCGGGCTGCGCTCGCCGGCAGCGCAGTGGTGGACGGCCCCGCACCTGTCGCTTGCGAAGGCCCAGTTGCGCACGCTGCTAGCAACAGCAAGCACCCGCTGAGGGGAACGACCGATACTACGCGTGAGGAACGACGCACCGGTACTCTCGACACGCGCGCACGTTAGCGAAGAAATCGCGAATGGGAAGACCCGCCGTGAACGCAACCGGCGTGCGGACCTTGCCACCCTCCGATGTGCCCGTCTCGCCTGCCAACGGACCGGCGCGCCACGCCGGGTTACCTCAGCGTGCCGGGACCTTGGCATCCTCCCTCCAAAGTGAGGCTCACAGCGCTCAGAGCTTCGTGGCAGCCCAGATCACCGCGACCCAACCTGCGAGAAAACACAACCCACCGATCGGCGTAATCGCCCCGAGCACCTTCACGCCCGTGAACGCGAGCGCGTACAGACTCCCGCTGAACAAAACGATCCCCGCGACGAACAAGTAGCCCGCAGCGCTCGCAACCGCGCCAGGAGAGCGGGTGCACAGATACGCGACCAACCCCAACGCCACGGCGTGCGCGAGCTGATAGTGCGCGGCTAGCTCCCAGACCTCGAGTCGGCGCGTTCCATCCGCCGCGCTCGCGAGACTCGAACGCAAGCCGTGCGCGCCGAACGCACCTAGCGCAACCGCCAGAAACCCGTTGATACCTGCCAAGATCAAAAACAAACGTTCCACGCGCGCACTCTCCGTCTGCGGTTTATAAGGGCCGCCATGGCACTCCGCGCAATCGTCCTCGCTATACTCTTGTCCGGCTGCGGCAGCGCGCCCGCATCGCCGAGCACAAAACCCGCCCTACCCACTCCCGTGACGACCGAATCTAGCAAACCCGAAGGCGCCTTCGCTGAGATCAATCGCGAAGCTGCAAAACTCGGCGTCACCGAACCGGTCGGTGGCATCCCGGTGGACGACCCGTTCCGCGGCCTCGAAGAAGACTCCCCGAACACGAAAGCCTGGATCGAGACGCAGTCGCGCGCGACCGAAGCTACGCTCGCAAAAGCGCGCGATCCGAAAGCCGAAGCGCGCCTCGCGGAGCTGCTCACGATCGGCGCGCTCACCTCGGTGCAGCTCGCGGGTGACCGCGTGTTCTTCACGCTTCGCGACGGCACTCGTGAACGGCCCGCTTTGTTCGTACACGACCGCTCACGCGCGACAGACGTCAGCGCGGATCGTCCGATCGTAGATCCGCTGGACTTCGGCCCGAACGCCGCTCTCGACTACGCAGTCGCTTCCGAAGACGGCAGCTACGTCGCGTTCGGCATCTCCGACAACGGCGATGAACGTTCCGTCTTGCGCGTCTACGACGTCAACGCCGGCCGCGTGCTCCCCGACACCATCGAGCACGCGAAGTGGGCGTCGATCGAGTGGCAGAACGACGGCCGCGGTTTTTACTACTCGCGCTATCCGAAGCTGGGCGAGCCCGACTACAACGACAAAGAACCCGACAGCTACTTCCCGCGCGTGTTCAATCATCGTCTGGGTACCGATCCGAGTTCGGACACGAAGCTGTTCTCCGGCGACAAGCCCGTCGACTTTCCCGCAGCGACTCTCGACGAAACCGATCGCTACCTCCTCATCAACAATTACCGCACTTGGACGCAGTCCGACGTCTGGCTCTGGGATCGCGGGGCAAACGCGAAGTCGCGCCCGGTCGTTCCGACGGCGCCCACCGCTTTCACACCGGTGGTCCAGAATCGCGACAACAACAGCTTTGGCGTCGTGCATCGTGGCCAGCTCTACTTGGTCACGAACATCGATGCCCCAAAGAAGCGCGTCGTGCGCGTCGCACCTGCCCAAGCGAACGATCCCACGCGCTGGCAAACGCTGATCCCGGAGTCGGGCGCCACGCTCGATGACGTCGCGTTCACGAAAGACCACATCGTCGTGCACGGCATCGACAACGTGCGCTCGAAGCTTTGGGTCTACGATCTGCAAGGCAAATCCCAAGGTGAGATCGAGCTTCCGATGGCGGGCTCCGTCGTCGCTCTGAGTGGCGCGCGCAATCGGGACGAGATCGCGTTCGTGTGGAGCTCGTTCTTCCACCCGCCGACCTTGTTCACCTACGACATCAAGACCCGCAAGTTGAGCGAGCTCTTCCAGGTGAAGAGCAGCTTCGACGCCGCGCGCTACGAGCTCATCCAACAAACCGTCACGTCACGCGACGGCACGCCGATCAACGTCTACTACGGCCAACGCCGCGGGGCACCGAAGACGGGCGACGCGCCAGTGCTGATCAACGGCTACGGCGGCTTCGACGTCTCGCTCCTGCCCGAGTTCACGCGCAGTGCGCTCTACTGGCTCGAACGCGGTGGCATCTACGCCGTCGCGAACCTGCGCGGTGGCGGCGAGTTCGGCGAGACTTGGCATCGCGCTGGAATGCTCGCTGACAAGCAACACGTGTTCGAGGACTTCGAGTCAGTCATCCGCTGGTTCTCGTCGAGCGGACTGTCCAAACCCTCGCGGATCGCGATCACGGGCGGAAGTAACGGAGGCCTGTTGATGGGCGCACTTCTCACCCGCGCGCCGGATGCATTCGCGGCCACTGCGACTTACGTTGGCCTGTACGACATGCTGCGCTACCCGAAGTTCCCTCCGGCCGCGCTGTGGACGAGTGAGTACGGTGATCCGAACGATCCCGAAGCCGCGCGCTATCTGCTCGCGTACTCGCCCTACCACAACGTGAAAGCCGGCGTTGACTATCCCGCCGCGCTCATCGAAACGGCAGATCACGACACGCGCGTGTTTTGGGGACACTCGGCAAAGTTCGCCGCGCGTCTTCAAACAGCGACGCGTGGGGCGCGACCGATCCACTTCTATATGGAGCGTTCCGTCGGTCACGGTCGCGGCACGTCACTCGCGGATCTCGTGAAACGCCAAGCACGGCAACTTGCCTTTTTCTCACTCGCACTCGATCTCGATGCACCGTCGAGTGCATCGAGTGACACTGGCGGGAATGCGCGTACGAGTCCTGCAACTGCGCAGTGACCACACTTGAAACTGCGCTGGAACATCAGTGCTTTCAAGCCATTACGCGATCGATCCGGGTGGCTTACACGGCTACCCTAAGATTGATCTTAGAGAACGGGTGGTATACTCACCCTCACGTCCCCACCTCAGCAGCCCTACCGGGGCAGAGACGCCACGTGTACGTAGCATCTGAACAACCACACCAAGTTCGTGCTTCAGCGAACTTTGCGGCGCGCTGGCTCAGGGCAACCTATCCTATCATCCGCTTGTTCGCGTGGCTGCGCGTACCGGACTTGGTTCCGACGCCCCAGCGTTCTCATTACCCCGCAGCGTTTGCGTCGAGCTGATCGTTATCAGTTCGGCGGAGCGCTCTCTGACAGAGTACAGACATGGACTTCGGCATAAACCAAAGTTTGGTCGAGGAGCTCTACCTCCGATTCAGCGAAAACCCGCATTCGGTCGAGAGCGCCTGGCAAAAGTATTTCGAGCATCTGACTGACGCCGAGCGCGCTGGCTTGCTGACGCAAACCAACGGCGCGGCGGGCGCACGCTTCCTAACCAACGGCAACGGCGCAAGCAACGGCGGCGCCACCACCGTGAACGGTTTGGGCAATGGCCACGCGGCCGCGTACGCGAAGAGCAACGGAACGACCAACGGTGCAAATGGCAACGGCCACGCTGTGGCTGCTGTCGTCGAGTACGCAGCTACGAGCCCCGGCATCTCCGTCGCGGACAGCGATTTGCAGAAGGACTATCAGGAGCGCGTCACTGCACTCGTGAACGGCTATCGCTTGCGCGGTCACCGGTTTGCCCAGCTCGATCCGCTGAACCTCGCGAATCCGGAGAACGACGAGCTCTCGCTGGAACGCTTCGGTCTCGATCAGGTCGACCCGAATACGATGTTCGCGACCGGTAACTTCGCCGGGCCGCCGCAACTCCCGCTGAAGGACTTCGTACATCGCCTGCAAGAGACTTACTGCCGGACGATCGGCGTCGAGTACCGCAACATCGAGGAACCCGAGATTCGCGGTTGGCTGCAAGAGCGGATGGAGTCGTCGCTCAACCGCATCGACCTCACACACGACCAGCAAGTTCGGATTCTGTCGAAGCTGATCGACGCGGAGATCTTCGAGCAGTTCCTGCACACGAAGTACGTCGGTGCGAAGCGCTTCTCGCTCGAAGGCACGGAGAGCATCATTCCGATGCTCGAACTCGTGATCGATTCGGCCGATCAACACGGCATCGAAGAGATGGTCATCGGCATGGCGCACCGCGGGCGCCTCAATGTGCTCGCGAACGTCATGGAGAAGAGCCTCAAAGAGATCTTCGCCGCGTTCGAAGACGAAAATCCCGAGCTGCTGATGGGCCGCGGCGACGTGAAGTACCACCTCGGGTACTCGTCGGACCGCACGCTTCAGAGCGGCCGTTCGCTCCACCTCACGCTCGCGTTCAATCCAAGCCACCTCGAGTACGTGAACCCGGTCGTCGAAGGCCGCGTGCGCGCGAAGCAGGACCGGCGCGGAGACAAAGAGCGCAGATCGGTGTTGCCGCTGCTGATTCACGGCGATGCGGCGTTCATCGGTCAGGGCGTAGTCGCAGAGACGCTCAACATGTCGGGCCTGCGCGGTTACTCGACCGGCGGCACCGTGCACATCGTGGTCAACAACCAGATCGGCTTTACGACCGTCTGGCAAGACTCGCGCTCGAGCCGTTACTGCACTGACGTCGCGCGCATGCTGCGCTGCCCGGTGTTCCACGTGAACGGCGAGGACCCCGAGGCGGTCGCACAAGTGGTGCACTTGTCGATGGACTATCGCCAGCGCTACGGCCGCGACGTCGTGATCGACCTGTACGGCTATCGTCGCTACGGTCACAACGAAGCGGACGAGCCGCGCTTCACCCAGCCGGTGATGTACGCGGCAGTCGATCAGAAGCCGTCCGTGCGCGAGGTCTACGTGAAGGCGCTGGTCGAAGCCGGCAAGTTCACGCAAGCCCACGCAAACGAGCTCGAACAAGCGCGCAAGCGTGTGCTCGAGGCCGATCTCGAAGAGGTCCGCAAGACGCCGTTCGTCCCGCCGCAATACTCGATGCAGGGTTTGTGGGCCGGCTACAAAGGCGGCCCGGATGCCGAGACGCCGGACGTCGAGACCTGGGTCGCGAAGCCGAAGCTTCAAGACTTGCTCACGCGCGTGACCGAAGTCCCGAAAGACTTCACCGTGCATCCGAAGCTGAAGCGCTTCCTCGAGCAGCGCCGCGAACAGCGCGATGGAAAGCGCCCGCTCGATTGGGGCACCGGCGAAACACTCGCCTACGCATCGCTCGTTGCGGACGGCACGCCGGTTCGTTTGTCCGGTCAGGACTCGCGTCGCGGTACGTTCTCACACCGTCACGCCGTGTTGCACGACTCGGTGAACGGCAAGTTGTACACGCCGCTCGCGTACCTCGCGAAGGATCAGGGCCGTTTCGAAGTCTGGGATAGCCCGCTCTCCGAAGCAGCAGTGCTCGGTTTCGAATACGGCTTGAGCCTCGATACCCCGGAAGGTTTGACGATCTGGGAAGCGCAGTTCGGCGACTTCGCGAACGGCGCGCAGGTGCTGATCGATCAGTTCCTGTCGTCGTCCGAAGACAAGTGGTACCGCTTGAGCGGTCTCGTGCTGCTCCTGCCGCACGGCTTCGAAGGCCAGGGGCCAGAGCACAGCAGTGCGCGTCTCGAGCGCTGGTTGAACCTCTGCGCTGAAGACAACATGCAGGTCTGCAACCTGACGACGCCGGCGCAGTTCTTCCACGTGTTGCGTCGCCAAGTGCTGCGTCCGTATCGCAAGCCGCTGATCATCATGTCGCCGAAGAGCTTGCTGCGGTCGCCGCTCGCGGTGTCGTCGCTCGATGAGCTCTCACAGGGCTCGGCGTTCCAGCGCATCATTCCGGATCAAGCAAACCTCGATCCGACGAAGGTGAAGCGCGTACTCATGTGTTCGGGCAAGGTCTATTACGACCTCGCGAATCATCGCACCGAGTACAAGCGCGAGGACGTCGCGATCCTACGCGCCGAGCAGATCTACCCGTTACGGAAGGGTGAGCTGGATCGGCTACTCAAACCATATGCGGATGGGACGCAGCTAGTTTGGGTGCAGGAAGAACCGTGGAACATGGGCGCTTGGTACTACATGCAGGCGCGATTGCCCGGTTTGGTCGGTAATCGTTTCCCGCTCAGCTGCGTCTCGCGGCCCGAGAGTGCGAGCCCAGCGACGGGTTCGATGAGCGCGCACAAGCTCGAGCAAGAGCACCTCATGCAGCGCGCTTTCGCCGGCCTCGACGGCTAAAAGTTCGTTCCAAACATCGGTAGGCAGGTGTGTCGGCCGTCGACACACCGCACTCATCCGCGGCTCGAGTCCTCCCAAACAATGGGTTCGGACTCAAGTTCGCTTTCAACTCGGCCGACTCCACGCTGGATACGCGCGACGGTTAGTTATCTAGCTCCGTCCGGAGAGTGCCGGGGGGCCGCACCAGATCATGGAAGTCGAGCTGCTGCAGTCCAGGCCGCGTCTACTCTTCGTCGATGACGACCCCTCCTTAGGCCCGTTGTTTCGTCGGACGGTTCGGCGGTTCAGCTACGAGGCGGACATCGCCCGTTCGGGGCGAGAAGCGCTCGAGCTCGCGCGGAAGCACAAATATCCGATTGTAGTCACGGACCTGATGATGCCCGACACCGACGGGCTCACGCTGATGGAGCAACTCAGCGAGATCGATCCGCAGATGACATTCGTGCTCGTGACGGGCAGTCACGACCTGCGGCTGCGCGGCAACACGTCTGTCGATGGGCAGATCGCTTCGGTACTGATCAAGCCCTGGGAAGCCGAGCAGCTGGGTGAGACGCTGCGGCGAGCGCTCGAGCTGCACGAGCGGCGTTCGTCGAAGCCGGCGCATCCCGGGCAGAACTCGCTGATGCTGCTGCCGACCGACATCCTGCTGGTGGAGGACAACCTCGGCGACGCGCATCTCGTGATGGCGCACCTGCGGAAGCTGCAAGGCGCGCACGTGCATCACGTCACCCGGCTGCGCGATGCGATCGCGCTCCTGCACGAACGACCTTTCGATACGATCGTCACCGATCTATCGCTCCCCGATGCGCGCGGGCTGGACGCGATCTTGCGACTACAGGAAGCTGCGCCGAACGCCACGGTCGTAGCTCTGACTGCGCTCGACGATGAAGCGCTGTCGTTGCAAGTGGTGGAGTGCGGGGCACAGGACTACCTCGTCAAAGAGCGGGTCGACGCAGAGTCGCTCGCGCGATGCTTGCGCCACGCGCGAGAACGAAAGCGTTGTGCGCAGCGGCTCACCGAGCTCGCTCGCAAGGACTCGCTCACGGGGCTCGCGAATCGAAGCGGATTCCACGAGCGAATCAACCTCGCTGCGGCGCGGGCACGAAGAATGGAACGGCGGTTCGCCGTGATGTTCCTCGACCTCGACTGCTTCAAAGAGATCAACGACCAGCACGGCCACGACGTGGGCGACACCGTGCTCCAGGTGATCGGGACGCGATTGGCAGGCGTGGTTCGCGAGTACGACGCCGTCGCTAGACTCGGCGGCGACGAGTTCGCGGTCCTGCTCGACGACCTGGCAGATACAAGTGAAATCCAAGGGTTGGCCGAACGGATCGCCGGCGTGTTCAGCGAGCCGATCGTGGTCGGCAACAACAGTTACGGGCCGACGGCCAGCATGGGCATCGCCGCTTTCCCAGACGCGGGGGACACGGCGGCGGAGCTACTCCGCTGCGCCGACCAGGCGATGTACGTGGCCAAGCGGCGCGGGCGAAATCGGTTCCACATCTACGTGACCGATGGGCGCTCGGGTGATACGGACTCGGTGGCGCCTCCGGCTCAGGGTTGACACCGCCGGCTTGTGCTAGTCATCGGGTGAATTGCTGCGGTGGCTGTAGCAGGGACACCAGCATGTAGTAGGATTAAGGGCCGCGTGACCCCAGGTCCTGCTAGGCTGGCGCGCCCGTCGGACGCCTGTCAGGACCGCTATGCGAATGCGGGACACCGGCAAGTGTCGGCCGTCAGATAGGTTTCTATCGAAACGCCGCGCACCTGAGATGACACGTCGGAGTCGACACTAATCACGCCGGGCGCGAGCGAGGAGACGCAAGGTACACATGCAGAAAGCTGTAGAGACGGTGCAGACCGTCGCCATCCGCTTCGCTGGTGACTCCGGCGACGGCATGCAGGTGGCGGGAACGCAGTTCACGGATACGACCGCGCTCGCGGGCAACGACCTTGCGACGTTCCCGGATTTTCCCGCGGAGATTCGTGCACCCGCCGGATCACTCGCCGGCGTCTCCGGCTTTCAAATCAAGTTCTCGAGCGAAGAGGTGTTCACGCCCGGCGATGCACCCGACGTGCTCGTGGCGATGAACCCCGCCGCGCTCCTGGCGAACCTCAAAGATCTCAAGCCGGCCGGTATCCTGATCCTCAACTCGAGCGAGTTCACCGCCAAGAACATCGAGCGCGCGGGTTACGCGAAGAACCCCACCGAGGACGGCTCACTCAGCAGCTACAAAGTCTTCAAGGCCGACATCACCGGCATGACGCTGCGTGCGGTCGAAGAGCTCAAGCTGAACAACCGCTTCGCCGTTCGCTGCAAGAACTTCTTTGCGCTCGGCCTCGTGTACTGGCTCTACAACCGCGACCCGCAGCACACGGTCGCGTGGATCGAAGAGAAGTTCAAAGACCCCGCGCTGCGCGAAGCAAACCTGCGCGCGATGAAGGCCGGCTACAACTTCGGCGAGACGACCGAGCTGTTCGATCGCAGCTACGAGATCAAGCAAGCGAAGATCAAACCGGGCAAGTACCGCAACATCTCCGGCAACGAAGCGATCGCGCTCGGGTTCCTGGCAGCGGCAGAGCTATCCGGTCTCAACCTGTTTTTGGGCTCGTATCCGATCACGCCCGCGTCCGACATCCTCCACTCGCTCGCGCGCTTCAAGCACTTGGGCGTGCGCACGTTTCAAGCCGAGGACGAGATCGCCGCGATTTGCTCCGCGATCGGCGCCGCGTATTCGGGTGCACTCGCGCTCACGACGACGAGCGGCCCCGGGCTTGCACTCAAAGGCGAAGGCATGGCCCTCGCACTCATGTTGGAGCTACCTCTCGTCATCGTGGACGTGCAGCGCGCGGGCCCGAGCACCGGAATGCCGACGAAGACCGAGCAAGCGGACCTCTTGCAAGCGATGTATGGCCGCAACGGCGAAGCGCCGATCCCAGTGCTCGCCGCATCCACGCCGGGCGATTGCTTTTACACGGCGATCGAAGCCTGCCGCGTTGCAGTTCAACACATGACTCCGGTGATTCTCCTGTCCGACGGTTACATCGCCAACGGCGCAGAGCCGTGGCAGGTGCCCGACATGAGCAAGCTGCCGCGCATCCCCGTGAACTTCCGAACCGATCGCGACGGTTTCCAGCCGTACTCGCGCGATGAGCGCCTCGCACGGCCCTGGGCACTTCCAGGCACGCCGGGGCTCGAGCATCGGATCGGCGGCATCGAGAAGCAGCACCTGACTGGCAACATCAGTTACGACGCCGAGAACCACGAGTTCATGAGCAAGTTGCGGCACGAGCGCGTGCAGAAGATCGCAGACGAGCTCCCGCCGACCGAGATCTTCGGCGATCCCACCGGCGATCTCTTGGTGCTCGGCTGGGGTGACACATTCGGTGCGATTCGCGCCGGCGTCGATGCCACGCGACAACAAGGTCACAAGATCGGCCACGTGCACCTGCGCTGGCTCAATCCTTTGCCGAACGACCTCGGCGAGATCTTGAAGCGCTACAAGCGAGTCTTGGTCCCCGAGATCAACCTCGGACAGCTCGTCAAAATGGTTCGCGCGCGCTACTTGGTGGATGCGCGCTCCTTTCCGAAGATCCAAGGTCAGCCCTTCAAAGAGAGCGAGATCGTCGCCGGCATCAAGCAGCAACTGGAGGCGAACTAGTGAAGCTCAACGTCTATCCCGAGTTCAAGCACACCGATCCGAGCACGCAGCAGCGCAAGGATTTCGTCACCGACCAAGACGTTCGCTGGTGCCCAGGCTGCGGCGACTACTCGATCCTCGCGCAAGTGCAGCGCGTGATGCCTTCGCTCGGTATTCCGCGCGAGAAGTACGTGTTCGTGAGCGGCATCGGCTGCTCGAGTCGGTTTCCGTACTACATGGAGACCTACGGCGTGCACAGCATTCACGGCCGCGCGCCTGCGATCGCGACCGGGATCAAAGCGGCGCGTCCGGACCTACAAGTTTGGGTGATCACGGGCGACGGCGACGCGCTGTCGATCGGCGGCAATCACTTCGTGCACGTGTTGCGCCGCAACGTCGATCTCAAGTTGCTCTTGTTCAACAACCAGATCTACGGCCTGACGAAAGGGCAATACAGCCCGACCTCGCCGCTCGGAAAGAAGGCGAAGTCCACGCCGCTCGGCTCGATCGACTACCCGCTCGACCCGGTCAGCGTCGCGCTCGGTGCCAACGCCACGTTCGTCGCGCGCAGCTTGGACGTGGCGGCCAACCACTTGCAGACCGTCCTCAAGCGCGCGGCCGCCCACAAAGGCACCGCGTTCGTCGAGATCTATCAGAACTGCAACATCTTCAACGATGGCGCGTTCGACACGCTGACGGACAAAGAGACGAAGGCCACACACGTGCTCGAGCTCGAACACGGCAAACCGATGCGCTTCGGCAAGGATCGCGAGAAAGGCATCGCGGTCGGGCCCAATCTGCAGCCGATCGTGGTGGACGTGGCGGCGGAAGGCGAAGGCCGGCTCCTGATCCACGACGAGACCAGCGAGATTTGCGCGCTCCTCTTGAGCCGCCTCACCGCACCCGAGTTCCCGACGCCGATCGGTGTGTTCCGCGCAGTATCTCGGACTAGCTACGATACACTCATGACCGAGCAGCTGGAGAAAGCGAAGAGCTTCAAGCACCAAACGGTGCAGGAGTTGCTCGACGAGGGTCAGTGGACGGTTACTTAGCTCGAGCTTCGAATGGGCTCTTCCGGTTCTCACAAGGAGTGTGAAGCATGAGTTCTCGCACTTGCCGCGGGGCGATCTGGAGTGTGGAGGCCGCGTTCGGTGCGGCGTGCCTGGTCCTCGTGAGCGTGACTGCGGGGGGCTGCGTGCTCGGTAACGACAACGACCGCCCGGTGCTGGCGATCGATCCGCTGTGGGACGTCGCCCCCGGGAAGCTCTTCGCCGGTGACTCTTGCGACGGCGCCGGGGTCGTTTTCATGACCTGGGAAATCAAGGACGACGACGGCCACTCGCTCAAGAAGAGCCGAATGCTCGAACATTGTCAGCCGCTCGACTTCATCGGGCTCGTTCCCGGAACCTATCGGCTCGAGCTCGCCGGTTTCGATCGAGACGAGCAAAAGCGCTGGGAAACGACCTGTCCCCCGTTCGAGCTCGGGCGGTTCGACGTGCTTTACCCCTGCGAAGTGGACCAACTTTCGGCCGAAGAGGCCGACACCGACGCAGGCGAACCTGCCGACGCGGGCGAACCGGACGCGGGTTGACGGGTTATTCGCGGCGCGCGTGTTGCGCGGTAGGTGGCCGCCTGCTTAGATCACGACATCGTGTTTTCGATGCCGCCGCTGACCCCGACCGTCAAGAAGTTGATCGTGGGTTTGTTCGCCGCGTTCGTCCTCGAGCTGATTCTGCTGAACTTCGTCCAACTGGACGTCTTTAGCGCACTCGCACTGAAGCCGAAGCCGCTCAGCATTTGGACCCCGCTGCAGCTCTTCACGCACGTGCTGGTCGACGACCCGCGCTTCGTGATGTCGATGCTCATCAACCTGATCTTCATGTGGCTGATCCTTTCGCCATTCGAAGTCACGTTCGGCTCACGCCACGTTCTCGAGCTCGCGGTCTGTGGAACGCTCGCAGGTGGTGTGGCGGCAATCGCAGTTGCGTACCTCGCGCCGGTCGACCCGAACATGCTCTTCGGCTCGCGCTCGATCGCGTACGCCGGCATGGCTGCGATGACGCAGGTCATCGGCCGTGGTCGGATCATGTTCTTCGGCGTCGTGCCGATGAGCTCGCGGACACTGCTGCTCGTGCTCGCGGGCATGTCCTTTCTATTTTTTCTTGCCGACAAAAACTACATCTCGCTCGTCGGCTCGCTGGCTGCCATGGCGGCCGGCATCGGATACGTGCGCTACATGGCGCGCGCCCCGAAGCCGCCTCGCCGGAAGGGCTCATCGCCGCCGCGCTTTCGCGTGCTGCGCGGGGGCGGTGGTAGCGGCGAAGGTGATAGTGAACGTCCCAAGTGGTTGAACTGAGAATGCGGCGCGTGCGCCTGCTCCTCGTGTGTGTGGTGCTAGGCGTAACGGGGTGTAAAAACGGGTGCGGGAAAACGCCGGTGCCTTTCAAGCGCGGCGCGTCGAACACCGCAGCCGATGCGAGCACGCTGCAACTCGCGACCGAAGGCACCTCATTCGAGGACCAGACGCGGTCGATCCCGTTGGGTGAAGGCTCGATCGAGCGCGCCGACGGTTCGTTTCGCGCGGCGCTCGAGTGGGACTTGAACGGCGATGGGGCTTCCGATGCAGTCGTGATCGCGACCGACCCGGAGTCGCGCGCGAGCTTCGAGACTTGGACGAAGCCCGACGCGGAGCGAGCGCCGGAAAAGCGTAGCTCCGTGGCGCTGCTCTCGACGCAAGCCGGCTGCATCGTCGAACAAGCTGGGCTCGGACGGCTCGCCGCGGATCTGGTGCTCGCGAAGCTCGACGTGTCTTGCGCCGGCGATGCGGTGCCGCCGGAAGGTGTGCCGCCCGCAGCTGCGAGTGCGCCAGCGCCGGGGACGGCTCCGAGTGCGACGCCGGGTGCGACGAGCACGCCGGTTCCAGGCGCGCCGGCAACGGCTGCACCCGCTCAACCGGGCGCTGCGCCAATCCCGAATACTGCCGCTCCAGGCTCGCCGCCACCAGCTGCAGCCGCTCCCAACTCGCCGACGCTCGACCTACCGCCCGAGCCCGGTACGCGCGCGAGGGCATTGCACCAGTTCATCCTCACGGCTGACGCGAACCCACGCGTGCTCTTGCACTTGGCTGCGTTGCCAGCGACCGATCCGAGCGACACCACGAGCCTCGACCTCACGGTCTCGAGCCAGGACGAAGACGCCGATCAACACGGCGACGTACTCGTCACCGTGAATGTCGCAAGTGAAGGCGGCACGCCTCACAGCGTTCCGCTCGTGTGGTTGAACCGGCCGTCGGGGTTTGCGCGCGAGCGCACCGAGCCGGAACGAAGCTTGACCGAGCTCGTCACGCCTGCCTACGAAAGTGCTGCGAAGGATCCGATCGCTGCCCTACCCGCAGCGCTCGCCGCACTCGCAACCCATCGTGCGCTGTGTCACGAGAGCGGCGCCGCGCGCGTCTGGGTGGATGAGAGTGCCGGGCTCAATTGTGGACCCTCGGTTGCGGCCGGCCGTGCCGCGGTCATCCGCGCACTCTCGGTCGCGAAACAGCAGCAGCTCTTGGCTGCACTCGACGCACGCGCGCAACTCGACGACCCCGCGTACAAAGTCGAAGCTGCCGATCGCGAACGGGTTCGCGCTGCCGTTGCAGCCATCCGCGGCCAAACGAACTACCTTTGGGAGCGCGGCCCCGACTTCAGTGCGGCGAACGGGCCGAGCGTTCGGTTACCCGGTCTCGGCTTCGCGAGCGAAGAGCAGTTGTTGCTTCGCGGCTCGCTCCCGATCGCATACGACGTGGGCACACGCGCTTCGGGTCCGAGTCCGCTCGCGCAAGGCGTCGTGTTGACTGCTCCGGCAGGGCGCATCGCGATCGTCGATCTGGTGCGCGATTGCGCCGGCCGTTATCTTCGCCTCGTACCGGCGAGCTCGATCGTGTCGGGTTTCGTCGCGGGTGGTCGCGGCGTCGACGTCGCACTCGCGAGTGAACGCCCCGTAGCGGAAGGCTGCACCGGTGGCGTGCGGCGCCCCGATCGCTCCGGTTGGAGCGTCCTCGGGTGGACCACGCAGGGTGCGTTGCTAGCGCAGGGCGGCACGCTCCAACTCGTGCCGGTCGACCCCGACGGCAAGAGCGCGGGCCCCGCAAAAGTGCTCGCACCCGGTGAGCCTGCGCCGCCGCTGCTCGCACCCGGCGCGCTGAGCCAAAATGGTTTGCGGCACGCGCTTGCGACCAGCGAAGGCGTCGCGATCATCGAGCGTGGGCCCAAACCGAGTACTACATTGATCCGCAGTCCCCCCTCGTGCTCGGGGCGCATTGGGGACGTCGCGATCTCGCCGTCAGGTCAACGAGTCGCGATGTCGTGCTCCGGGCGCGTGTATTGGGCCCATGAGACCGCCTCTACGGCGGCGGCCACGCCCCCTGCGGCGCATCCCTGACCTATCCGACTTCTCGCAACGCACTGCACCAAGGCGTAGTCTTTTGCGACTCCTCATTTTCTCGATGCCTTGGAAGGCAATCATTCAACGTGACTTCATCCGATTCTTCTCTACCTGTCAGTGATGAGCAGGTCCTGACACTATTACGCGAGCAGCGGCGCTCGATGCACGTCGGCGAGCTGTGTGCGCGATTGGGCGTCCCTCGCAACGAACATCGCCAACTTGCGCAACGCTTGAGCACGCTCGCAGACGCACATTTGGTAACCGAGCTACCCGGCGGCAAATTCAAAGCACGCAAGGCCACGCGTCCCGCGCCTCCTTCGGCCGAGCTCCCGCACCGTAATGGTGCTGACAACAACGAGCGCAGCCAGGACGCACAGGATCAGGCGTCGCATCCGGGGTCGCGCTTTGCGCGTTCTCGGGGCAAACAAGACCTGCGGACCGGTCGGCTGACGATCAACCCGCGCGGGTTTGGCTTCGTCGTGACCGACGAAAAAGGGCCCGACGTGTTCGTGCCACCGCCTGCGCTCGGAAATGCGCTGCACGGCGACCGCGTGCGCGTTCGTGCGAGCCCGAGTCCGAAAGGTCTCGATGGCCAGGTCGTGGAAGTTCTCGAGCGCGCGGTGCACTTCGTCGGTGGGCAGCTGCACGTAATGCGGGAAGGCGCGTTCATCGAGCCCGACGACGAGCGCATTAAAGCGCGCATCGAAGTCGAAGGTCCGCTGCCACCAAATGCGCGAACCGGCCAAGGTGTGATCGCGAAGATCGTCGGCTATCCGGAAGCGCCGGGCGATCCGTTGCGCGCGAGCGTGATGGAGTCGTTCGAAGCGGCGGAGTTCGCCGACTTCGAGATCAAGCGCATCCTGCTCTCGCAGGGCGTTCAGGAAGAGTTTCCCGAAGATGTCGTCGCGGAAGCGCAAGCGCTGCCGGACCACGTGCTCGAGGAAGAGATCGCGGGCCGTGTCGACTATCGCAAGCTCGATCTGCTGACGATCGATCCCGACGACGCGCGCGATCACGACGACGCGGTGTGGGCGGAGCGAACCGATACAGGCTTCAAGGTGATCGTCGCGATCGCGGACGTCTCGCACTACGTGCGCGAAGGCACCGCGATGGATCGCGAAGCATTGGCTCGCGGCTGCACGATCTACTTGCCGCCGCGCGCGATTCCGATGTTGCCGCGTGAGCTCTCGAGCGAGCTCGCGTCGCTGCTCGCCAAGAAGGACAGGCTCGCGCTCGCAGTCGAGGTCGAGCTGGATAAAAACGGCGGGATTCTGTCGCATCGGTTTACCGAAGCGGTGATCCGTTCGGCCGCGCGGCTTTCCTACGGCGGCGTGGCGCGTGCCCTCGGGCTGACGGAGGAACCGGAGAAGCAATCCGGTGCGGAGAGCCGCCGTCCGCTGCTGCAGACGTTGCAGGAGGTCGCAAAGCTGCTCGGCGCGCGGCGCAAGTCTCGCGGTTCACTCGACTTCGATCTTCCCGAAGCGAAGGTGAAGCTGAATACGGAGACGGGCGAGCCGATCGACATCGAGCGTTCGCGCAAGGATCCGGGCGTTCGCGTCGCGTACAACATGATCGAAGAGCTCATGTTGCTCGCGAACGAGGTCGTCGCGGAGGATCTGAGCCGGCGCAAGGTGGCCGCGATTTACCGCGTGCACGGCGCACCGAACGAAGAGAAGGTGCTCGCGTTTGCGGAGCTCGCGCGATCGCTCGGGTTTCGGTTGGACGACGAAGTCACCGAGCAGCCCGGTGGGTTGGCAAAGTTTCTCGCGAGCGTGACCGGCACTCCGCATGCGGAGCTGCTCGGCTACTTGCTTCTGCGTTCGATGCAGCAAGCGACGTACGCGACCGACAACATCGGGCACTTCGGCTTGGCGGCTGAAGACTACGTGCACTTCACGTCGCCGATTCGGCGGTATCCGGATCTCGCAGTGCATCGCGTAGTTCGCAAGATCGCGCGCGGCGAGAACGTTCACAGCAAGAAGCTGAAGACGCAGCTCGCCGAGCAGGCGCTAGAGTCGAGTCGGCTCGAGCGCCGTGCGATGCTCATCGAGCGTGAGGTCGTGGACCTGTATCGCGCGATGTTGATGCGCGAGCGGATCGGTGAGGTCTTCAACGCGACGATCACGGGCGTGACCGAGCACGGCGTGTACGCTGCGCTCGATTCGCCGTACGTGGACGTGTTGTGTCGGGCGAGCTCGCTGTTTCCCGATCGGTACGAGATCGATCAGCACGGAACGCGGCTGTACGGTGTCGCCTCGGGTGCGAGTTACGCGTTGTTCGATCGGATTGCGTTGCGGATCGACGACGTGTCGATCGCGCGCCGTAAAATCTCCGGTGTGCCGGTCGAGAGCGCGCGCGTGGAGCAGATTGGGAAGCCGAAGCAGCGGCGTGTCGCAGATCGACCGATGCTGACTCGGGGGGCGAAGGGGCGCGACCCGCAACAGCGAACGGCGCGGCGGAAGCAGAAGGAGGGTCGGCGCGGGGAGCGAAAGGGCGGAAAGCAGCGAACGTCCGCGAGCTCGCCGGGGCCGGCAGCGCGTAAGAAACGCCGACGCTAACCGGCGCTAAGCGGTCTGTTTTGCTGCCGACTGGGCTTCGGCTTTCGCCTTGCGCCACTCGCGATCGGTGCCCATCAGCCAGTCCCACGGGCTCACGAAGCTGCCGTACATGCCTTTGGTGGCGTACAGGTGATGGAATGAGTGCCGATCGCTCATCGGCGACAGGCTGAACCCGCTGTGTGCTTCCAGCGTTTCGAGCATGCGCACGACGATCCAGATCTGAAGCGTCACGAACGGGGTGCCGAGCAACACCGGCCCCGCGAAGAACGCGACGAAGTTCAGCATGTTCTCGACCGGATGCGCGTACTCCGCAACCACCGGTCGGACGAACCGAAAACGATGATGCTTCGAGTGAATGTGCTTGAAGAGCCAGCGCGTATGAAATGCGCGATGGGACCAGTAGAAGATCGTGTCTTCGAGGAGTGCAAACACGAAGAGGTGGACGAGCATCATCCAGAACCCGTGCCAGGGGGTGCTCATGCCGCCGGCTCGCCAAGTCCAAATCGGATACAGCACGAAGTAGCAGAGCAACACGAACAGCCCTTGTTGCAGCAGCGCTTCTTTCAAGGCGCTGCGCGAGAGCTCTGGGTTCGGGAGTCGGCCGGGCCCAACTTGGCGGTCGCGTGCGATGCCGCGGTTTGCCATCCAGGTGAACAGCACCCAGAGCGAGACGCAGGTGACGGTGTGAAGCGCGCCAAGGGTCAGCGCAAACCGCAGTTGCAGCAGGTCCACGAGTCGATCGTGTAGTACCGAAAGGTCCACGGCAAGCCCACCGTCGCCCACACGGACCTTGCAGCTGCGGCCCTGTTGGGAGCGGCCAACGAATGCTGGCTGCTGCGTCGTGAGGCCGCCTCGCGACCGCTGTGCGCGACTCTGCGAGCGGGGAGTGCGCTGGTACGTCGGTTGCTCTTTCGGGTTCGCGCGCGGGCTTCGATCGCGCCAACGCTGACGGAACGCACGGCAGGAGCGGCACACTCATGAAGCAAGTTCGATGGAGTTTCCTCGCGGTATGTGCGGCGTTAGCGGTGGGCTGTGTAGCGCACATCGATAGCTCGGCGCAGCCGAACGGCGAAGGCGACGGCGGCGTCGCAGGTTCGATGGGTTCGTTAGGTACGGCGGGGAAACCCGCGAAGCCAGCAGCGAACAACGGCAACGACGACGATGCCGGTACACCGCAGTCAACACCAGATGCGTCCAAGCCCCCTGTCACGAACGAAGACGACGACGATGCGGGTCGTCCGGTAGTAGCGATGCCGCGGGCAGGAAGTCCAAGCACCCCAAAGCCCGATGCGGGAACGCCGGATGCGGGAACCGATGCCGCAGTCGCGTGTGACTTCCGAGGCTTGGTGATGACGAAGTGCGCAGGTGCAGCCTGTCACGGCGGTCCAGCAGCAGGAACGGGTTTGGATCTAACGTCAGCGATGTTGGCAACGAGGGTCGAGGGAAGAAAAGGCCCCTCGGCATGTTCGAGCAATCTCTTGATAGACAAGACCAACCCAGCAAAGAGCGCGTTGTACTTGAAGGTCACAGGAACAACCTGTGGCTCCCAGATGCCTTTGACGGGAGGCTCGTTATCGGCCAGCGAAAAGGCCTGTGTCCTCTCCTGGATCGAGGGCCTCTGAACGAAGCCGTTCGATCGCTCCTCGCCCTCTCGCGCCGATCGAGGTTCGCACAACCGATCGCGCGACGCCGTAAGCACCGAACGAGCGACCTCGACTGGGGCCCAATCAGCCAAGCCAGCCTTGTTTCGCTGTGACCCGAACCCCGCCCGGCCCCGCACTGTTGTCTGAAGCATGCAGGTCCCGTTCGCTCTTCTTCTCAGCGGCGCATGCGCCTTAAGCCTGGCAGTGACAGCAGGCTGCGCATCCGACCCTCCTCCGGACAAGTACGCAGCCAACGGCGGCAGCTCTGCGGCGGGCAACAGCGCTGCAGGTAACAGCATGGCGGCCAGCGGTAACGGCGGCGCGGGCAACACCAACACGCCAAAAGCCGGCACGGGTGCTGCAGGAACAACTACCACCGGCAATGCAGGCAGCACAGCCGGTACAACACCCGACTCAGGAACGACAGCCAATGCAGGCACCGGAACCGCGGGTACCACTGCACCGATGCCGCCGAAGGCTGCGCCAGGCTACCTGGTCACTCAAGGCGCGAAGCTCTACGACAGCCAAGGCCGCGAAGTCAGAATCGCCGGCGTCAGCTGGTTCGGCCTCGAATCCGGCAACTACGCCCCCTTCGGCTTATCCAATCGCACCCTCGAACAACTCCTCGACCAAGTCGTAGCGTTCGGCTTCAACACCGTTCGTTTACCCTTCTGCAACCAACTCTTCGATTCAGCCAGCCACCCCAACGTCGATCAATCCCGCAACCCATCGCTCGCCGGCCTCAACGGCCTCCAACTCATCGACGCCATCGTCAAAGCAGCGCACGCACGCGGCTTGAAGATCATCCTCGATCGCCACCGCCCCGACGCGAACGCCCAATCCGACCTCTGGTACACCAGCCAGTACAGCGAGCAACGCTGGATCGACGATTGGAAGATGCTCGCGACGCACTTCAAAGACGACCCAACCGTCTTCGCGGTCGACCTCCACAACGAACCCAAAGGCGAAGCGACGTGGGGCGACGGGAACACGATGACCGACTGGAAAGCGGCAGCCGAGCGCGCCGGGAACGCCATCCTCGCGATCAATCCGAACTTACTCATCATCGTCGAAGGCATCGAGAAGATCGGCAACGACTACTACTGGTGGGGCGGGCAGCTCGCCGCGGCAGGCGACAAACCCGTGAAGCTCGACGTCGAAAATCGCCTCGTCTACTCCGCTCACGACTACCCCGCGAGCTTGTATCCACAACCCTGGTTCCTGGCTGCTGATTACCCCGCAAGCCTCACCAAGGTGTGGACTGACCACTGGGGCTATCTCGCTGACAAGAACATCGCGCCCGTGTTCGTCGGCGAGTTCGGCACGAAACTAGAAACCGAGTCCGACAAGCAATGGCTCCACGCACTCGCGACGTACATCGGCGAGCGCGGAATCAGCTTCGCGTACTGGAGCCTCAACCCCAACTCGAACGACACCGGCGGCTTGCTCAAAGACGACTGGACCACGCCCCAAGCCGCCAAGCTCGAAGAGCTCAAGCCGATCATGGCTCCGTTGATCGAGTAGCTTTGAACAGTGTCGCCTGGAGCGCGAGACATCGCGAGCCCTGCGACCCTGGTTTAGGTTCGATCGGCGAGCGCAGTGGCACCCCAGGCGCGAAACCGCTCGCGCGCCCACTCGCGATGCACGTCAGCTCGTGCGCTGCCGCCATTGGCTGCGAGGTACCGCGCTAACTGCAGGTGCGCCAACGCGGCCACGTGCATCTGACCGTACTGCTCCGCAGTCTTCGCCGCCCGCTCGTACGACGCCACCGCTGACGCCTTCGCACCGGCGACACGCTGTGCTTCTGCCCGCACCAGCTCCGCCTTCGCCGCGAAGTTCTCCGGGCAACGCGCTGCCCAAGCCTTCAGCTTCGCCGCTGCGCGCGACAAGAGTAGCCGCGCGCGCAGCTTCGCCCGTGTATCGACGCGCGACCGCGCTGCGGCGACCAATGCCTCGACGAACACGTGCTCTGCGGAATGCAGCGTCCCTTGCGACTCCGGCAGCAAGCGCCGGGCTTCGCGCAAGACCTCTTCGGCCTCTTCCAGCCGTCCCCACAAGTAATGCGAGTGCGCTCGCGCCAGCTGGCAGTAGTGCGCAAAGTGCCGAGCACCAAACCGCGGCCAACCCGCAGCTTCGACCGATTCGTCGTAGTCGTCGTCAGCCCAGCTACCCGGCGTCCGCGTGGCACCACGCAGATCGCGCGCCGCTTGGCGTACCGCCGCTATCAGCTTCGGCGTCTCGTGCTGCCCGTGCTTCGCAAGCAGCGGCAACAGCTCGCTCGCCTCGCGCTCGATCACGTCGAGCGGCACACCGCGCATGTGCAAGCTCATGATCCGCCCTGCGGCAGCACATCCCATGTGGAACAGATCGCCGCTGCTTTGCCCGGCCTCGAATGCTTTGCGCCACAGCGCTTCAGCCTCGATCGCCGGGCGCAGCCACGACATCCCGAAGTACCCGACGACGAACGACACCTCGGCGCGCTGCCGCTCGTTCTGATACTTGTCGACCAACGCGAGGGCGAGCTGCCCGAGCTCATGCCCGACGGCGTAGCGCTTCAAGATCCCGCCTTGAAAGATCGCGCCGAACACCATGTAACCGATCGCGCAATCCGGACTGTTGCCGTGGATCAAACACAACCGAACGATCTTCGTGCAGAGCGCGACACACAACACCGGCTGAACTTGATAGGCCGCCTTCGCCCCCGCGTTCGCAAGCCGCACTGCGAGCCGCAGCCGCCCGTCGGGCATCGTCGGTAGCGCGAGCAAGTCGGCCGGCTTACGTCCGATCAAACGCAGCTGTGCCGCCGCAAAGTCTCGCGCAAACAGCGGCGGCGCGAACTTCGCTGGGATCTCGATCCCGAGAGCACCCACGCCCTTGCGCGTCATGTCGTACGCGTCGCGGAACCGCGCCATGTCCGTGTAGTAGTGAATCGCGGCTTCGTAGGCGGCGGCGAGCTCCGCGTCGCTGCGCGCGAGTGAAATCGCCCTGCGCGCGAGCACTTCCGCGCGCTCGAACGCCAGCGCAGCGACCGCTTGCGGCACCGCCTTCGTGTAGAACTCACTGGCACGACCGAGCTCGCCCGCACTCTCGAACAACGCTGCGAGGCTCTCGTCGTCGGCAGCATTCGCCGCCTGCAACACGCGCGCGAGCTCGGACGCGTAGCGTGCAACCTCCGCGAACGGCGTCCGCGCCACGATGCTCTCGCGCACGCGATCGTGAAACGTCTCGATCTCCATCACCGGCCCGACGCCGTCGGTGCGCACGAGCCTCTCCGCGCGCAGCCCCCACAAAGCGCGCGGTGCGAGCGTCGCAGTTCCAGCGGCTCGCTGGGCGTGCTGCAACTTGATCGGCCGCCCCGCCACGGCGACCACCGTCAGCAGCGCCCGCGGCTCCGGCGCGAGTGCGAGCACGCGCTGCCACAAGATGTCGTCGAGCTCCAGCTGTTTTGCATCGTGCAGCGAGCCACCCGCGCGGACGTGCTGCGCGAGCTCGTGAATCAGAAATGCACTGCCGGCCGCTTGCTGCAGCATCCGCTCGAGCGTGTGCTTCGCTGCGTGCTGGTCGAGTAGTTCGAGTGCGAGATCGTGCGCGTCACTCGCATCGAGCGAGCCCACGTCCAGTGCGTGCTCACAATCCGGAGCGCAGGCTGCACTCGCCGCTTGGCCGAGCGCACGCAGACATGCGTTCGACGAGACATGCTCGTTCCGATACGCGAGCACCAGCAACAAGCGCGGGGCATCCGGCGTCCGGAGCACTTCCGCGATCAGCGCGCAGCTGTCGACGTCGCCCCACTGCAGATCGTCGATGAACAACACCAGCCGCATCCGCTTCGAAAGCTCGCGCAGCAGCTCGCGCACGGCGACGAACGCCCGCTGGCGAATACTGTGCAGGTCGCCGACCTCGGCGGTTGCGTCCTCTTGGATGAAGACGCGCCCGAGCACCGGAAACAAACGTGCGAGCAGGTTGGCGTCCGGCGTCGTCAGCTTCGCGAGATCTTCCGGTGGCCACTGCATCAAGTGCCGCGTCAGCGAATCCATCAAGCTGTCGACGGCCTTGAACGGAATGAACTCCTGCTCGTAGCAACGACCGGTCAAGACTTCCGTGTCCGGTCGCGCGTTCAGCTCCGCCGCAAACTGGCCGATCAACGCCGACTTGCCCGCCCCGGATGCGCCTCGTACGTGCACGACTTGCGTCGCGTCAGTCGAGCGCTCGAACGCGTTCCACAAGACTTGCAGCTGATGGCTTCGACCGACGAACACGGTCGCAGGCGGCTCCGCCGAAGGTCGATCGCTCGGCCGGCCACCTAGCTGTGCCACGATCTCGGGCCCTGGGATCCGCGTCTTCGGATCGCGACGCAAGAGCGTCATGCAGAGCGCGGCCAGATCCTCCGGCGTGTCGGGCGCGAGGTGCGAGACCGGCACTGGATCGCGCAACTGACGCGCAGTCAGCATCGCCGTGATCGTGCCTTGAAACGGCAACCGGCCCGCCAGCGTTTCGTACAACATGACACCGACCGAGTACCAATCGCTTGCCGCCGTCAGCGGCTGAGCCATCGCTTGCTCCGGCGCCATGTACGCGACCGTGCCCGTGATCGTGCCCGCTTCTGTCGCCGGATACGCCTGCGGCCGCTGACTCGCGCGCACGACGCGTGTCACGCCGGAATCCGTTGCAGCGGCGGGCTGCACCGGTCGAAAGCTGTCGGTCGTCGAGCGCGGGGCGTCTTCGAGTGCCGCTACCAGCCCGAAATCGAGCAGCACCACGTCGCCGGTCGAGCGGCGCACCGAGACATTTTCGGGCTTCAGATCGCGATGGAGCCTGCCCCGTTCGTGCAGCACCTGAACGCCCTCGGCGAGTTGCCGAAACACGCTTCGAACGCGCGCATAGTCGAGCACCAGTGCAGCGTTCGGCGGCAAGGCGAGCTCCGGCACCACTGGCACCGCAGCTGCCAGCGACGGGTCGAACTCGAGCTGTGTGCGGCGCGGCCGACTCGCATCGAGTTGCGTCGCTTCGTTCGGGCCGACGCTCGCCTCGCCCGAATGCGTGATGTTCCGCGCGAGGGTCGGATCCGCATGCGGGTTTCCCGCGTACCGCAAGTAGCTCAGCAGATCGACGCCGTCGTCGAGCAGCTCCATCGTGAAAAACCAGCGGTCGCCGTCCGCCATCAGCTCGAACAGCGGCACCAACCGCGGGTGCACGATCTCCGCGAGCGCGCGGAACTCCACCTTGAATCGGTAGAGCGACTGCGCGTTCGTCGCCCGGAGTGTCTTCAGTGCGACGCGGACGTTGCGGTCGAGATCGAGGGCTTCGTACACGACGCCCATGCCACCTGCGCCCAGGCGGCGCACGATCCGAAAACGACTCGCACTGCCATGGGGGAGTAGCGTACCTGGTGCGAGCTCTGGGTCCTCGCGTTCGGATGTCTCTGCTGCCACGCGTCCACATCGCCCGGTCCGGCCGGGCCCTTCACGAGCGGGAGGGTACGCGCGATCGGCCCCGAATCGAACTCTTTTCACGGCTCGACTCCGCCGCGAATGGCGGACGCTTTTGAGCATGGACGAGCCGAATGACTGTGAATCGTGTAACAAAACTGGTCATGAGTGCGGCCAGCACGCCACAGCAGGAATGGCTCTGGGGGTGGGATGCCACGCCTGGAATCATTTCGGTGTGGGCCGAGCCGGACGGCCGTGCGTTCGTCTGGCGCCGCGACCCCGCATCGGGCGCATTGTTGCGAGAAGACGTGCGTTTCCGTCCTTGGCTGCTGCTCGACTCGATCGCGTACCTCGCGCATCTCGGACCGCGACTGCGTGCGGAGGGGTCCGAGCTCGCGCGCGGTTGTGTGACCTTCGAGGAACTGTCGGGGCCGGGCGCGCTCCGCTACGTCGTGCGAGCGGACGATTGGCGCACGCTGCGCGATGCGGTGTTGCGCGGTGCGTCACAGCGACTCGGCCGGTCGATTCAACACGTGCGCGAGCTCGGGCAGGGCGCCGTGCTCGCGTTGCCGCCCGAGGAGCAGTACCTCGTCGCGTCAGGTCGTACGTATTTTCGCGATCTCTCGTTCGATGCGCTGCAGCGGCTGCAGTTCGATCTCGAGACCACCGGGCTCGATCCGACCCACGATCGCGTGTTTCTCGTGGCGTTGCGCGACCCTCGAGGTCGGAGCGAGACGCTCGAGGCGTCTGGGACGGGTGATCGCGCCGAAGCAGATCTGCTCGAACGACTGTTCGCGCGGATTCGCGAGCTCGATCCCGACGTGATCGAGAATCACAACCTGCACGGGTTCGATCTGCCGTTTCTGGCGCGCCGCGCGGAGCGGCTGCACGTACCGATGAGCTTGGGGCGGCTCAGCGGTATCGGGCTGCGGCAGCGGCCGGCACAACGCGGGGCGCGCTTGCCGCGCGAATCGGACGATGAAGATCCGGACCGCCGCCTGCGTTTCACGATGCCGGGCCGTGAGCTCATCGACAGTATGGATGCCGTGCGGCGCTACGACTTTTCGGCGCGTGACTTGCCTGGTCACGGATTGAAAGTCGTCGCGCGGCACTTCGGGCTCGCGGGCCCGGAGCGCGAGTACATTCGTGGGTCGGAAATCTACGCGACGTTTGGAACCGATCCGGAACGCGTTCGGCGCTATGCGATCGATGATGTGCATGAGGCTGCGGGCGTTGCGCGAATGCTCGGTGGCGCGGCGTTTGCGCTCGCGCGACTTGCGCCTCGCCGCTACGAGCGGCTGGCTGATGCCGGCGCGGCAACCGGGATCTTGGATCCGTTGCTCGTGCGCGCGTATTTGCGATCGGGTTGTGCGATCCCGGCGCACGAGCCGAGCGATGGGACCGAGCACAGCGGCGCGGCGCTGTACTTGTTTGCGAGTGGCGTTGCGACGCGGATCGTGAAGGCGGATGTCGCGAGCCTCTATCCGTCGCTGATGCGCGAGTATCGAATCGGGCCGGCGCGGGATCGGCTCGGGGTGTTGCTCGCGCTGGTCGATCAGCTGGTCGAGCAGCGGTTGGCTGCGAAGGCGGCCGCGCGTGCGGCGGAGGCAGGATCGGGCGAGCGGCACACGCAAGAGGCGCTATCGGCGGCGATGAAGCTCGTCGTGAACTCTGCGTACGGCTATTTGGGGGCGGTGGGCCTCACGCGGTTTGCGGACGTGCATGCCGCGAATGAAGTGACGCGTCGCGGCCGCGATCTTTTGGGTTTGTTGTGCGCACAGCTGGCTGCGCGCGGGGTGACCTTGCTCGAAGCAGACACCGACGGCGTGTACTTCGCGGTGCCGGCCGAGTGGACCGAAGCCGATGAGCGGCGCGTGGTTTCGGAGGTTGCAGCGCTCCTGCCGTCTCGTGTGCAGCTCGAGTTCGATGGGCGGTATGCAGCGATGCTCTCACACGAGCCGAAAAACTACGCGCTTCGCAGCTACGATGGAACGTTGACGTTGCGCGGCGTTGCGTTTCGGTCGAGTCGCGCGGAGCCGTTTGGAGAAGCTTTTTTGCGGCGAGCGATCGGACATTTGCTCGTGGGCGATGTCGCTGGAGTGCGAGCGGAGTACGTGGCTACCGCGCTGGCGTTGCGCCGCCGTGAGCTGCCGACGAGTGCGGTCGCGGCGCGAGTTCGACTGACGAAGCAGCCCGCGGAGTATTTGGCGACACGGTCGCAGCGGCGAGAGTTGACGTACGAGGCGCTGGTTTGTGCCGGGCGGACGCATTGGAGCACTGGCGATCGCGTGCGGGTGTATCGCGCGGCGGGCGATCGCGCGGGGCTGTTCGAAGAGAGTGACGACGGTGACGAGGCGCCGCGCGACTACGACGTGGAGTACTATTTGAGGGTGTTGCGCGAGACCTTTGCGTCTCGGTTGGCGCGCGGACTTGCGGCCGAGGATTTTGCGAACGTCGTTGCGGACCCGCAACAGTATTCGTTGTTCGAGGCGTCGCTCGAGAGCTCGACGCCGATCTTGACGCGGCTGTCGGCTGCACCTGCGTACGAGAGTGACGAGGATATGCTGGTCGAGTAGCGGGGCGCGGGCGCCGGGGCGCGGCTCAAGGCTCGAGATAGAGATAGGCGACGGTTCGATGCAGATCTGCGATCGAGGGGTTTGCTGCTCCGCCTCGCTCGAATGTCAGTTGGATCTCCGCGTCGAAGTCGAGCTCAGTGCCTAGGACGTGCCAGCGGCAGAAGCTCGCGTGGCCTGACGTCGGTTCGCGCGTTACGTCCCAAGCTTGTGCGAACGCGGTGGCGTGCGGTGCGTCCAAGAAATAGAAAACGTCGTCCGCGTATTCTTCGCTGCCTGTGCCGTCGAGTGCGAGTTGGCCGTCGAGAGTTGCGCGGACGTCGCCCTCGAGGAAGTTCAGCACATCGGATTGATAGTCCGCGTCTGGATCGGCGTGCCCTTGCGCGTAGGCGCAGATTCCAACCAGTCTCCCGCGACCTATGGCTTGGACTGCGACGTGCTCCGGGGCATCGCTCGGGCCCTTGGTTTCGTGTTGCTGGACGTGAAGGTGGCCGAAGGGCGCCGTGGGCACGTTGTGCTCGCCGCGCAAGCGCAGCGTGATGGAGGTCGTCGTGTCACTCGTGTTCGTGAGGGTGAGATTCGCGCGCGTGGCAAACGGCATCGGCAAACGCAGCGCGAGAAGTCGGTCGTCGCCGGGGTGTTCGCTTTGCAGTGCGAGGCTGGAGCCCTCCGGCGCGGTATCGCCGGCGCCGAGCAAATCGCGCAAGGTGACAGCGATCGCCGGCTCGTCTGCACCGTCCCAGCGAGCTTGTAAGGTCAGTTGACTGAGGGATGCGAACGCCGACTCCGGGACCGAGACCTCGAACGAGTGGATCGTTGCCGGCCCATCGACTTGCAGCGTTCTCGCTTCACCGGGTCTGAGGTCCAGTTGCAAAGATTCGAGATCGTCGAGAGTTGTGCCTTCGGAGGGTTGCGCTGCCGTTAGCTGCGAGGTCGCTTTTGTGATCAGGCGCGCTTCGACGTCGCGGCTACCGTGTTCGAGTTCGTCGCGAACTACGTCGCATTGGTAGAAAGTTGCGTCGAGGTCGCCGACGTGATCGAGCGCCACGACCAACTTGTGCTCGAAGGCGATGGGAAAGTACCACGCCATTCGACGTGACGAGCCGGCGCCGAAGGGTGGAGCCAGCTCGGGGCCGGCGGTGCCATCGAGTGCAGCTGAGAGCGGCGTGTCGAGCTTTGGGGTCGGGGCGTCGTCGACGTAGATGCGGAGTCGTTCTTCGTCTGTCGGCGGTCCGACGAGCGAGATCATTCCGAGCCACATCCGCACCATTCGGCCTGAGCCGGTGAACCGCGCGAGTACGACGCCCTGCACGTACCTCTCGGCGCACTTGGGTTCGTCGAAGTACAGCGGAGTCGCTTGGTGTGGACCGATGCTGGCGTCTGTGCTGGCGCAGACGAAGTTGTTGAAGTCGCGGTTGCCGTGGTCGCTGAGTGGGAGCGTCGTGTCGTGCGTTCCGCGATCGCGGCTCGTCTGTTGCTCGTAGTGCAAGCTGGTTGCGAGCGAGGGGAGTTGTCGCCAATCGCTCAAGCGTTCGAGACCGCGAGTGTCCGCGAGGCCGAGATCCGTCGGGGGTTTTGCGTCGTCGCTACAGCTTGCTGTTGCGAGGAGGATCAATGTCCCGAGGGCGAGTGTGCTGCGGTCGGATCTCGCCTGCCGGATCTGGGCTCGGTCGTCGCGCATTTCGGGTGTTCACGACCGACCGGAAGCGCACGCCGCGTTCTGAACCAGCGTGGAGTGGGCAGACTAACAGTGTGGGGCGGAGATCGACAAGGTTGGCTAGTGCTGGATGCGTGGTTGTTGGCTTGGGTGGGGTTGGAATCTGACAGCGAGCTGTCTGTGTCGGTGTTTCTATCGGTTGTGGTGCTTGATTGCGGCCGGTGCGATCCGCGACGATGCGGCGCATGTTCAAGCTCAAAACGTCCGTCGTGTTTGCGGCGGTTCTCTCTTGTCAGCTGTTGCCTGGTCTCGCGAGTGCCGAGCTCAAGACCCAGGAAGTGGAATACAAGCAGGGCACTACGGTGCTGCAAGGTTTCTTGGCGTGGGACGATGCGGTGAAGGGCAAGCGGCCAGGCGTGTTGGTGATTCACGAGTGGTGGGGTCACAACGAACATGCCCGAGAGCAAGCGCGGCGGCTGGCGAAGGCTGGGTACGTCGGGTTTGCGATCGATATGTTTGGGAAGGGGAAACTTGCAACCCATCCTGCGGATGCGAAGGCGTTCACTGCTGAAGCGACTGCGACGCCTGCGATCGAGAAGGGCCGATTCGATGCTGCGCTGGCGGTGTTGAAGAAGCGGCCTGAGGTCAATGCGAAGCAGATTGGGGCGATCGGATATTGCTTCGGTGGTGGGGTCGCGTTGGATATGGCGCGGGCGGGGGAGCCGTTGGCTTTTGTTGCGACGTTTCATGGGTCGCTTGCGGCGAAGGAAGCGGCGAAAAAGGGTGCGATCAAGCCGAGGCTTTTGATTCTTGCGGGGGCGGATGATCCGATGGTGGGCAAAGATGCAGTGGCGGCGTTCAAGGAGGAGATGAATGCTGCGGGGGCGAAGTACGAGGTGATCGAGTATCCGGGTGCGAAACATGGTTTCACGAATCCAGATGCTGGGAAGTTCGGGATTCCGGGGTTGGAGTACAACGCGAAGGCCGATCAGGAGTCCTTTGCGGCGTTGCAGAAGTTGTTGACTGACACGTTTGGTGCGCCGAAGACGGCGGCTGCGGCGCCAGCTGTTGCGGCGCCGGCAAGTGCGGCGACTACTGCAGCGCCTGTTGGTGCAGCGCCCGCTGCTGCGCCTGCTGCGCCTGCGCCGAAGCCTACAGCTGCGCCTGCGCCGAAGCCTGCAGCTGCGCCCGCACCGAAGGCGCCTTGAGGTTGAAGCCCTCTCGGGCCACTGAACCGTTCGCGATCGACGCTGTGCGATCGCGGGCGGCCCCTCGCGGGCCAACTGAACCGTTCGTGATCAGGCGCGATCGCGGACGGATCTCTCGGGGCATCGAACCTTCGCGATCAGACGCCACTGCGGGCGTAGGCCATCGCTGGTTGAAGGTTCTCCCGGTCTGGCCGGCTGAGTTTGTCCTGTGGCGTACCGATTCCTTCGCTTCAACAACCGCACTCGCTCGCGGCCCAGCACCGCGACTAAACTCATCATCGTACCCGACCGCGCCTACGTCCTGTTCCGACTCGAGCATGACGCAGCCCGCGCCGCGAGATCGGTCGAGCTCGCAACCGGAACGGTTGGTTGCCGGTTTCATCCGGTCTGGACCGGATGCGATTGTTCTGTGGCGCACTGATTGGATTGGTCGCATTCGTGAACGCTCGACCGTGACGTGGCCGCATCCGTGAGCTGTTCAGGAACGTGCAATGCGCTTCGAGCTGGCTCGCGGGTCATTCGATCCTGACCGGGTTCGGTTGTTCCGTAACTTCCTGTTTGATCTCGTCGCTTCGCGACTCGGCTCTTCACGTAGTCACGACCGTAATCACGCTCCGCGAACAACGCGTTGTGTGGTCGACAGATCAGACTCAGGTTGTCCCGCGTCATTGCACCACCCCTTGCAAACGGCACGACGTGATGGAACTCCAAATCACGCCGCGAGCCACACCGCGTACCGTTCTTACTCACGAAGCTGCACTGGCCACCATCACGCGCGTAGACCTCGCGCCGCAACGCACTAGGGATGTAGCGACCTGACTTGCTCGCGTCGCCCTTCCCCAAAGGTCGCTCCGCTTCGCGCCGACTATCGTCTGGCTTGCTCGCATCGTGCTTCCCCAACGGTCGCTCCGCTTCGCGCGCGCGATTCAGAGGGCCCTCGGCTGGACGCTTCGATACGTACTCCTCGTCCGATTTCTTCGACGAAGAGTACGCGCCGGTCCGCGGCAGCCACTGCTTGCGCGGTCGCGACGTTTGCGCGAAACGCTGCTTCTTCTTGTGCGCGATCAGAAGAATGAGAGCCTGCTCAACAATCGTTGCGATTGCACCGTTCGGAACCTGATCGCAACATAAGTCGCGGGCTTCCTTCAACATGTCATACAACGACTGACTCGCAGTGAACTGAACTTTGTACCGCCCCTCACTGAGCGGGACTGTGACCGCTGGTTTGTTGTTAGCGAGGCTTGAGGGAGCAGGTGCGAGCATCGGCGCGCCGGAGGGTTGGACCGAGTTGTGTTGTTGCGAGCTCGCAAGTTGAGATGGCAACTGCAGCGGATCCATTGCCAGCTGCAGCAGATCCGCTGAGTTGAGACTCGAGAGCACCGCCGGTTGCGGTTGTTGCCCTGTCGGAATCGAGCGTGGTTGCGGCAAACGCCGCATCGAATCCGCGACATCCGGCGACGGGAAGTGCTTCGCGATCAACTCCCTCACTTCCTGCTTCGACTTGAAGCACGCCTCTTTCAACAGATAGACGTTGGATTCCGTCAACACGGGAGCGAGCAGTCTCAGCGCCGTCATATGCAACTTGCCGCGGGCGAGCATCTCGAGTGCGTCTGGAAACTGAGGTCCGATCCGCGCGGCTTTGATCCGCAAGTCTGCTTCTGACTCCGACATGTGGAGTGCTCGAACGGCGTAGTCGAACATCGAGTTGAATCCTTGATCGCGAAACAGCCCGCGAGAATCCACTTCACCAAGGTGCGCGAGAAAGAAAATTTTCTACGCAACCGACATCAAGTCTGTCCGATGACTCTCGTGAGATCGCAGATGACCGTGCTCAATCATGTCTCGGACACCGTGCCTGCGCTGCGCATCAGCAAGCTCTTGCTGGTTTGCCACCCGCCGCTGTTGGCTGCAGCACGCAATCCACGACGACTCACTGCAAATCGTACTCGCCCCAACAATCGAACCCGGTCTGGACCGGGCCCAACGTTTGCTTCGCGCCCGTCGAAACGCAACTTGGTACCCGCGCAGCCGACAGCGGCACAATCGCTCCGGTCGGCGGGGTTCACGGGTGCGACGGCGACACACGCCGGCTGGTGCTATCGAGCAGGTCCCAATGAGATGGTCGGATGCGATGATACGAGCAAACCACCGTGCCTCGTCGAACGCGCTCAATCACGTCTCGGGCGTGCCAGCCGCATGCAGCTATTGGCGGCGCGCACTCGAGCTCGCTGAACAAAACGATCTGTACGTGATGCTGACGATTTTCTCGTTCGACAACTTCCGAGCGACGCGCATGGAGTCATCGCTGAAGGTTCGGGGCATCACGCCGATTGTCATGGATGACGCAAAGCGGCGCGCGCTGATGGACACCGTCGTGGCACCGCTCGCGCGCGCAGTCGAAGCGAGCTCTCACGCGAAGCGCATGGTCGCATGGGACATGATCAACGAGGTTCACAGTCTACGACCAGCGACGAGAATCGTACGCTCTCCAACAATCGAACCCGGTCTGGAACATGTTCACGTGTGATGCGCATCCTCCGCGGCGAAGTAATTGTCCCAAAGGGACTGGGGCTTGCCTCAGTGAGGACCACGAAGCGGCCGCGGCTCTGCAGGCGCTTCGTATGTCGTTCGGTTTCCATGCGGTCGCGGACGCGTCGCGAGCCGCAGCGTGTTCGACCAATGTCCGTGCGTGGCAGCCCTCGAATCACTCACCCAGAGGCAATCGACAGCGAAGACTTCGCCTTATCAAGCCGCTTCGCTTTCCATAACAGGGGCGCACTCTGCGCCTTCGAAAGTCAGCGGCCGGGCGGTGACGGATCAGGGGGGAGCACGCGAGTGCAAGGGCTTTCGATCGCGGGGGGCGCACTCTGCATCTTCGAAGGGCTCGCAGCGTGCTGCGTCATCAACTCTTGCGGCGGGCAACGCAAGAGCTTGCTCCGCCCCCGAGAGCCCTTCCGCCGATTTCGCTCTCGGGGGCGGTGCTGACTGCCGGCGTGCGGAGTTGGGTTGTGGGGGCTACACATCTGACCGTGGGCAAGTTCTTCCTGCTGTTTGCTGCGCTTCCTCTGGTCGACATGTATTTGCTCGTCCGGATTGGCCGCGCGTTCGGTGGCTGGATTCCGCTCGTTCTGGTGCTTGTCAGCGGAGTGCTTGGCGCCATCCTGATTCGCACCGCCGGACTTCGCGTCATCGACGCCTGGCGTCGAGCACTGGCGCAAGGCACAGCGCCCAGCGACAGCGTTTTCAGCGGAGTGCTGATGTTGTTCGGCTGCGCGCTGTTCATCATGCCTGGCCTAATCAGCGACGCACTCGGCGCAGCACTCATGATTCCAGCGGTGCGTCGTCGTGTAGCTCTGGCGGTCGGCAAGAGGCTATTCGATGCGATGCAGAATGGCTCGATGCGAGTCGTTCAGGTGCAAAGCCCATTTGCGCAGCCATCAGTTGCGACACGTCGTCAGTTCATCGATGTGGAAGCCGAAGTGATCGAGGAAAAGCCAGCCTCGACAGACGACCTACCGCCGCAGCTCAAGTCCTGAGGACCCCGCCCAACAAAACGAACGCGTCCTTCCAGCGCTGCAGCCGATAGCGACCTCGGCCTAAGGCCCAACCCTCGAGAGAACGCGTCCAACCCTCGACTCAGCTCGTGAGGTGAGTGCGTTCGACGTTTCAGTGCTGGGGTTGATAGCGACTTTGATCTAAGGCCCTCTCGGGGCGGGATCGTCGTGCTTGGGACCGTCGCGTCGTGACAACGCTGCATGCGTAGGCTTTTCGTTGGCACGACGCGGGAGGCGGCTTGCTGCACCGTAGAGAAAGCAGCGCGGGCCGGTGCATCTGCAAGCCGCCGTGTCCCGAGCGCGATGATCCCGCCCCGAGAGGGCCGTAAGCATTCGCACAGCCTCCGATCACAAACGGTTGCGGATCAATCCTACAGCCTCCGATCACAACGCGCTGCAGAGCCCACAATCACAAACCCACTACCGTTCGA